>CALDYQ010000017.1 GCA_937944385.1 uncultured Burkholderiales bacterium
GGCGGCGCGATCGGTTCAGCGATGACGGTGTGGCATCAACTCGGGGGCTCGCGCAGCGCACCGATGCGGCATGCATACCTCGGGCCGGGTTGCGACGCGCGGGAGATCGACGCACTGCTCGCCGCGCGGGCGGATGATCTCAGGGCGGCCGGCTGCGCCGTGGAGCGTGTGACCCACGAGGCCGACCTCTGCCGAGACACGGCCAAGGCGATAGCTGCCGGTCAGGTGGTGGGCTGGTTTCAGGGCCGCATGGAGTGGGGGCCGCGTGCGCTGGGCAACCGTTCCATCCTTGGCGACCCGCGCCGCGCGGACATGAAGGATATTCTGAACCTGAAGATCAAGCGGCGTGAGTCCTTCCGGCCGTTCGCCCCGTCGGTGCTCCGCCGCGCCGTGCCAGAGTGGTTCGAGTTGGATGGCGATGTGCCGTTCATGATGCAGGTGTATCCCATCCGCGCGGAGAAGCGGTCAGTCATTCCGGCGGTGACGCATGTGGATGGCTCCGGGCGGTTGCAGACGGTGGAAGAAAGCACCAATCCGCGCTACTACCGGCTGATTGAAACGTTCGAGTCACTCACCGGGGTGCCGATGGTTCTGAATACGTCGTTCAACGAGAACGAACCGGTGGTCTGCCGTCCTGCAGAAGCGCTCGATTGCTTTCTGCGGACACGCATGGATGTGCTCGTGCTGGGCGACGTGATGATCACTCGGCCACAGGCGGGTGAAGGTCAATCGCGCCACGATGGATGACAGGCCTACGAGGCCGCTCGACTCATGGCGAAGGTATGTTCAGTGCCGTGTCGGCGGCCCCTGACCCGGCTCTTCAAATCACCTTCTTCCGATCTGGCCCGGCGATGCGGCTGTGACTTTCTCCCTCTCCCCTCGGGAGAGGGATGGGGTGAGGGTCCATTGAACGAACTCCCCCACCCGATTCGTTGTCATTGCGCGATGCGGAACTGGTCGAGCGTTGCCCCGGTTGCCAAGGCGTCGGCCAGCCACTTGGGCTTTTGGCCACGACCCGCCCAGGTATTGCCTTTGCCGTCAGCGAATTTCGGCGGTACTTTCTTGCCGGCATTCGGATGGGCTTTGCGGCCCAACTTGGCAGGGCGGCCGGCGCCTTTGCCGCCTTTTGCGCTCGTCGCGCCCTTGCGACCGCGCTTGCCACGGGCCGCGGCGGCCGTCCTGGGCAAGGTAAGCTCGGACACGGCGATGTCGAACGTCGCGATCAGTTCGTTGATGGTCTTGATCGCGCTCGTCCGCTCGGCGCGGCGCGCGGCTTCCGCCCGTTTCTGGAGTTCGGCGATCTCGGCCTGCAGTTTCTTGAATTCGGACATGATTTCAGTGCCTCCTGTCAGCAGCGGGCGACCGGGTTACGCACAAAGCCAGAGCGGTTTGCGCTTGCGCCCGTTGGGGTTTCGCCGATGAAAATATCGGTTATCACCGCAGTTTACAACAACGCCAGTGGCATAAAGGGGGCCATCGATTCGATCCTGTCGCAGAGCGATGTCGATATCGAGATCGTCGTGATCGATGGAGGTTCATCGGACGGCACGGTCGAGATCATCGAGGCCTATCGCGACCGCATCGACATTTTCGTGAGCGAACCCGATGACGGTATCTATGACGCGCTCAACAAGGGTTTGCGACTGGCACGTGGCGATGTGGTCGGTTTTCTGCACAGCGATGATGCATTTGCGGACGAGCGGGCGCTCGCACGGGTGGTCGCGGCCTTTTCCGACTCGCCAGCGATCGACGCGGTGTACGGTGACCTGAAGTACGTGTCGCGCGATGATGCTAGCCGGACGGTGCGCCACTGGCGGGCCGGGCCCTTCACCGTGGCCGGGGTCGCGCGCGGCTGGATGCCGCCGCATCCCACGCTCTACTGCCGGCGCTCGGTCGTCCAGGAATTGGGCGAATACGACGTCGGCCTGGATATCGCAGCCGACTACGAATGGCTGCTGCGGCTGATGCGTTCCGGCCGCTCGCTGGCGTACATCCCCGAGGTCCAGGTTTTGATGCGCATGGGCGGGGCGAGCAATCGATCGATCGCCAACATCGTGCGCAAGTCGAGCGAAGATTGGATTGCGCTTCGGCGCCACGGCTGGACGCGCCTCGGCGCGCTGACGACACTGGCGGCGAAAAACCTTCGTAAACTGCCGCAGTTCGCCGCCAACGGTAAGGAGACGGCGTGAAGCGGGCACGGATCGGGAGGTTGATGGCGTGATCGCAGGCCTGTGCGAGGCTGGCGAATTCGCTGCGATCGACGAATTCACGCAAACAGCGCGAGGAATCAAACGTTGAAGAAAGCACTGATCACGGGCATCACAGGGCAGGACGGGGCATACCTCGCTGAGCTGCTGCTTGCCAAGGGGTATGAGGTTCATGGCATCAAGCGGCGCGCCTCCTCGTTCAACACGGGGCGTATCGACCATCTGTATCAGGACCCGCACGCGGATGCACGGCGGCTCGTTCTTCACTACGGGGATCTCACCGACACGGCAAACCTGACGCAGCTCGTGGCGAAGATCGCGCCGGATGAGATCTATAACCTGGGCGCGCAGAGTCATGTCCAGGTGTCCTTTGAAACGCCGGAGTACACCGCGAACGTCGACGCGCTCGGTGCACTTCGCCTGCTCGAGGCGATCCGGCTCTTGGGTCTCGTCGGACGCACGCGCTTCTATCAGGCCTC
Source organism: uncultured Burkholderiales bacterium (assembly GCA_937944385.1). Taxonomy (GTDB): domain Bacteria; phylum Pseudomonadota; class Gammaproteobacteria; order Burkholderiales; family Casimicrobiaceae; genus Casimicrobium. The sequence continues at coordinate 2,687 of CALDYQ010000017.1, forward strand.
CACCTCCGAACTCTTCGGCAAGGTCGTCGAGACGCCGCAGAAGGAGACCACGCCGTTTTATCCCCGCTCGCCCTACGGTGTGGCGAAGCTCTACGCCTACTGGATCACCGTCAACTACCGCGAGGCGTACGGCATGTACGCCTGCAACGGCATTCTCTTCAACCACGAATCCCCCTTGCGGGGCGAAACCTTCGTCACGCGCAAGATCACCCGCGCGCTCGCTCGCGCCCACGTCGGGCTCGAACACCGTCTCTATTTGGGCAATCTCGACGCCCTTCGCGACTGGGGCCATGCCCGGGACTACGTGCAGATGCAATGGCTCATGCTGCAGCAGGACACGCCGGAGGACTTCGTGATCGCCACCGGTGTGCAGCACTCGGTGCGCGAATTCGTCGGGCGCGCTGCTGGTGAGCTCGGCATCACGCTCGAATGGCGCGGCCACGGCGTGGACGAACAGGGGATCGTCGTCTCGGCCCCGGTGGACAGCGCGGTGAAGCCCGGGCAGATGCTGGTGGCCGTCGACCCCCGCTATTTCCGGCCCGCGGAGGTGGAGACACTGCTTGGCGACCCCTCGTACGCGCGGGCGCGGCTGGGCTGGCAGCCCACCACCACGCTCGAGGAGATGATCCGGGAGATGGTGGCCGCGGATCTCGCCATCGCGCGCCGCGATGCCCTGATCGCGGGCTCGGGCTATGCGGCGCCTGCCTACCGGGAGTAGAGCATGGACCTCGCGCAACCCATCTACGTTGCGGGCCACCGCGGTCTCGTAGGCTCGGCGCTTGTGCGTCGGCTCGAAGCACTCGGAGCGACGAGACTCATCCTTCGGAGGCGCGCCGATCTGGATCTCACCGATCAGGCAGCGGTGGAGGCGTTTTTCGCCGCCGAGCGGCCAGCCTATGTGTTCCTTGCAGCCGCCAAGGTCGGAGGCATCAAAGCAAACGAGAGCTATCCAGCGGAATTCATCTTCGATAACCTGGCCGTGCAGGTCAACGTGATCCATGCGGCCTGGAAATACGGTGCGCGAAAACTTTGCTTTTTGGGCTCCTCGTGCGTCTACCCGAAGCTCGCGCCGCAGCCTCTCAAGGAGGACTACCTGCTCACCGGCCCGCTCGAGCCGACCAACGAGTGGTATGCGGTGGCCAAGATCGCCGGCATCAAGATGTGCCAGGCCTACCGGCGGCAGTACGGCTTCGATGCGATCAGCGTGATGCCCACGAACCTCTACGGGCCAAACGACAACTTCCACCCTGAGCACTCGCACGTGCTGCCGGCGATGATCCGGCGCTTCGAGGAGGCGCGATTATCGGGGGCGCCATCGGTGACCATCTGGGGGACGGGGACGCCCAGGCGCGAATTCCTGCATGTCGATGACATGGCGGATGCGACGATCCACCTCATGCGCACGTACAGCGGCGAAGCGTTCGTCAATATCGGTGTGGGGGAGGACGTGACCATCCTCGAACTCGCTCGCTTGGTCGCACGTGTCGTGGGCTACACCGGCGAGATCCTGACCGATCCGTCCAAACCAGACGGCACGCCGCGCAAGCTCATGGATGTCTCACGCCTGACGGCGCTCGGCTGGCGCGCCCGCATCGGGCTCGAGGAGGGGATCCGCAGTACGGTGGCGTGGTATCGGCAACATGCCGCTTCGGCGGCGTCGAGGTGAGAGGTGGCATGCGGTGTTGCACTATGTCTCCAAGCTGACCGCGTTTGCGTTCCAGCCCCTCGCCTGGGTGGCAGCGCTGCTGTTGGTCGGCACGGTGCTGCTGATGTTCGCGCGGCGGCCACGGGCGATCACGTGGGGACGCGGCGCCTGCGTCGCGGCGATGCTGCTGCTGCTCTTCATCGGTTGGCAGAACCCGCCGAACACCCTGCTCGCAATGCTCGAGGATCAATATGCTCCGCCTTCGGGGCGGCTGGATGACTTCGTGGGCATGGTCGTGCTCGGCGGCGCGTTCGGCGGGCCGGATGGCCGCGACCATCGCCAGCCCGCCGTCGGGTGCGCGGGCGAGCGGATCATCGTCCCGGTGCCGCTCATGGCGGAATACCCGCACATGAAGCTCGTCTTCGCCGGGGGGAACGGACGCCTTCTGTCCGACGAGGGGCCGGAGGCGGATGTCGCAGCAGAGTACTTCGGCCGCATGGGCGTCGACATGACCCGCGTTCTGCTCGAGCGTGAGTCACGCAACACCTTTGAGAATGCACGTAACGCGGCGCTACTCCCGGGTGTCGATCCAAAACAAAGGTGGCTACTCGTCACGTCGGCGTGGCACATGCCGCGCGCAATCGCGGTCTTTCAGCGCGCAGGATGGAATGTGACTGCCTATCCCGTGGACTGGATGTCGAGCCGTAACCCGGCGTTCAGTTACGACCTGATCGGCGGGGCGTGGGGCTGGGAGACGTGGTTACGCGAGACGATAGGTCAACTCCTCTACAGAGCTCTCGGGCGCGCCTGAACCCGTGCTCCGCCCAGGCGATCCCGACAGGAATCGTCGAGTCGGCAGATGAGCCACGCGCAGAGCATCACCGCGAGTGCAGCCTCGCAGAAGAGTGTCAGCCACAGTCCTCCGGGAAAGAAGAGCCGCACGAGCCACGTCTCGTTCATCGCGATCAGGATCGAGCCGAGCAGACAGGCACGTAGCCACCCTCGGCAGCGTTCAATCGTCCATGGCAGCACGAGGAGGAGAAAGATCAAGCGGTAGTCCCAGTTCGAATTGACCAGATAGGTGAGGACGTAAACCGCACTACCGGCCGCCATCCAGCGCGCGGTTGGATCGTCGGAGTGGGCGTCGGACATTCGAGCGCGCGCCACCGGGTGCCGATGGAAGGCCACTGCCATGGCTAAGACAAACACGCTGAGAACCCACCATGGCAGGGCCCACTGCAGGTTCGCGGCGATCGTCTTCGTGCCGTAGGCCCAGCCCGACGGCTGAGGCGTTGCTGCCGCGACCTCGCGCAGATCGTTCCACGCGAGGCCGACGGCCAGCACGGCAACGCCAAGTGCAGCGATGACGAGCCGCCGCGGCCACAAGCCGCCGAGGAGCAGGGCGAGCGGATAGATCTTGAGCGTCGCGGCAAGGCTCGCCATGACGAGCCCGCTTGCGCCACCGATGCGGGTGGCGATCAGCACGAGAGCGAAGATGAGCATGTCGTTGTTGCCAAGCGCGACCGCCGAAAGCACCGAGGTCGAGGCGAGCGCGGGCAACCACAGCCAGGATGGGTGTCGAAGCGCGAGCCACGCGCAGCACGCAAGGAAACTCGCGGTCATCGTGACGCCGAACACGTAGAGGTGTGTTTCCTGCGTGAAGTCGAGCGCTCGCGCGATGGAGATCCAGACCCAAGGGTAGTTCATCGCGCGACCGTCCGGGTCGCCAGGGTTGTCGAGCCGGGGATCGATGCCGCGATCGACCGCGTCCAGGGCGGCCTGGATGCTCCGCAGGTCGTAGAACGTGCCATCGAGCTCAAGCGCGCAGAGCCAATACCAAGCGCGTGTCCAGCCCACGGTCTGGATGAGTACGACGATCGACCCAGCAAGCAGCAGCAGGGATGCGGCCATGACCGCGTTCGAGGGCTGGAGCAGTTTGTGCCAATGCAGGGGAGTCATTGCATCGGCGGCTGTGGGTCACCGATCCGATCCGAACAGATCCCGCGTGTAAACCTTCGCTTCGACGTCCGCGAGCTCCTCGCTACGCCGGTTGGCGATGATGACATCGGCTTCCGCCTTGAAGGCCGCGAGGTCGCGTACGACACGGGAGTTGAAGAAGCGCTCGTCGCCGAGCGCGGGTTCGTAGACGATGACCTCTACGCCCTTCGCCTTGATCCGCTTCATGATGCCCTGGATGGAGGAGGCGCGGAAGTTGTCCGAGCCGGCTTTCATGATCAGGCGGTAAACGCCGACGACCTTGGGGTTGCGCTTGAGGATGTCGGCGGCGACGAAGTCCTTTCGCGTGGTGTTGGCCTCGACGATCGCGCGGATCAGGTTCTGCGGCACCCGGTCGTAGTTGGCAAGGAGCTGCTTCGTGTCCTTGGGCAGGCAGTAGCCTCCATAGCCAAAGGATGGGTTGTTGTAGTGGTGCCCGATGCGCGGATCACCACACACGCCCTGGATGATCTGGCGCGTGTCGAGGCCGTGGATGGCGGCATAGGTGTCCAGTTCATTGAAGTAGGCCACCCGCATGGCGAGATAGGTGTTGGCGAAAAGCTTGATCGCCTCGGCCTCGGTCGAACCGGTGAACAGCGTGGGGATGTCCTGCTTGACGGCACCCTGCTGGAGCAATCGCGCGAACGTGCGGGCGCGTTCGCTCTGCTCGCCGACGATGATGCGCGATGGGTGCAGGTTGTCGTAAAGCGCGCTGCCCTCGCGCAAAAACTCGGGGGAGAACAGGATGTTGTCGGCGCCGAGCTTGGCCCGGAGACCGGCGGTGAAGCCAACCGGGATGGTGGACTTGATCACGATCGTGGCTGCGGGGTTGAGGTGAAGCACATCGCGGCAGACGGCTTCCACCGAGCCCGTGTTGAAGTAGTTGGTTTCCGGGTCGTAGTCGGTCGGCGTGGCAACGATCACGTACTGCGCATCCGCGTAGGCGTCTGCTGGGTCCGTGGTGGCGCGCAGGTCGAGCGGCTCCTCTGCGAGAAAGCGTTGCAGTTCGGCGTCCTGGATGGGGGAGATGCGGCGGTTGATCTGCTCGACCTTCGCGGGAACGATGTCGAGCGCGACGACGGTATTGTGCTGAGCAAGCAGCACGGCGTTGGACAGGCCGACATAGCCTGTCCCTGCAACGGCGATTTTCACTGGGAGACTTCGGAGGGTTGAACGGTGTCGAGCCAGTCCGAAAAGGCGGGCCCGACGTCGGGATGCTCGCGCGCGAGGTCGACCGTGGCCTGCAGGAAGCCGAGCTTGCTTCCGCAGTCATAGCGCCGCCCCTGGTAGCGGTAGGCGTACACGCTTTCGCGGCCGAGAAGCTGGGCGATTGCGTCGGTGAGCTGGATTTCGCCCCCACTGCCGCGCGGCACCGAGGCGATCTCATCGAATATGCCCGGCGTCAGCACATAGCGGCCAGCGACCGCCAGCCGGGAGGGCGCGCGGTCGGGCGTTGGCTTTTCGACGATACCGTCGAGCGCGACGGTCCGCTCGCCGTGACTTCGGCCGGAAACGATGCCGTAGCGGCGCACGTCTTCGAGCGGTACGTCCTGCACCGCGAGAACGCTGCCGCCCAGACGAGCAAACTCGCGCACCATCTGGGTGAGGATGCCGGGTCGGCCGACCATCAGGTCATCCGCCAGCAAGACGGCGAAGGGCTCGTTGCCTACGAGCGTTCGGGCGCAGCCCACCGCGTGCCCCAGCCCAAGCGCCTTGGCCTGACGCACGTACACGCAGGTCATGTCTGCTGGCTTGATGCTTTCCACGAGGGCGAGCAAATCGGACTTGCGTGCGGCGGTGAGTTCTGCCTCGAGTTCGTAGGCCGTGTCGAAATGGTCCTCGATCGATCGTTTGGTCCGGCCCGTGACGAAGATCATCTCGCGCACGCCAGCCTCGTAGGCTTCCTCCACTGCGTACTGGATCAGTGGCTTGTCCACGATCGGAAGCATTTCCTTGGGTATGGCCTTGGTGGCCGGCAGGAAGCGGGTGCCGAGGCCGGCGACGGGGAACACGGCCTTGCGGACAGGCGGAGGGGGTGGAAGCATCGGGGTCGAGTGCGGGATGAAGTGGGGAGCTATTCTGCGCTGGCTTCCGACAGCCGCGCGTCATGAGCGGTGACCGAGCGCCAGAGCAGTACCCAGGCCACGCAGTAGGTCAGCACGAAGCCGATCGACAGGATGACGAGCGACTCGGTGTCGCGTGCGAATTGGACTGCGGTGATGGCGAATGGCACGTACGCGGTCAAAACGATGCTCGACGCGAGCGGATTGGCCACGCCGCGGTCCGCGCGGCGCCGCGCCAGCGCACCCTGGCGCGACAGCCAGCGCGCGAGTAGCGAGTGCAGGTGCTCCGCATCGGGCTGCATGATGCCGCGTCCCTGAGCGAGGCGACGCACGATGGCAAAGGTGGTGTCGGTGAAGGGATAGATCACCGCGACGAATGCCAGCCAGGGACTGACCGACGGGTTGCGCATGACGACCGTGATACCGAGAAAGGCGATCGCCGTGCCGAGCAGGTAGGCGCCCGAATCGCCCGCGAAGACTCGGGCCCGCGGAAAGTTGAGCACGAGGTAGCCAATGGCTGCGCCTCCGAGCGCCGCTGCGACGAGCGACGAGTGGGCGTCACCCTGCGCGCCCGCGGCGCTGCCGAGAATGCAGCAGGCGATGACAGCCAGGCCGCCCAGCAGACCGTTGAGACCATCGGCCAAGTTGTAGGCATGCGCGATGGCACCCACACAGAACATGGTGAGCAGGGGGGGCAACAGCCAGTGAGCCCGCAACAGGAGATCGAGCGGGGCGAAGTCGAAGCGCGGAACCGCCAGGCCCGCGCCGATATGGACGATCGACGCCGCGGCGAATGTGGCGAGCAGGCGTGTCCACGGCCCGACCCGGTGCGTGAGGTCCTCCGCGAGACCGAAGGCAAACGCGATCGAGAGCGCGCCGAGAAAGATGAGCCAGTGCGGCAGCAGGCCCGTGCCGGCCACGCCGAGCTTGGCGGCGATGATGCCTGCGAGGAGACCGGCGGCGAGCGCCACCCCGCCGATGCGCGGCACGGGGGTCGAGTGGAGCTTTTGCGGACCCTGGGTCGGCAGATCCGCGGTGAGGGGGCGATGCCAACGCGTCGTCGCCACGATGGCCATCGCGACGAGAAAACTCGCAAGGGTGGCAACCAAAAAGGTGGTCAGGACGACACTCATGAAGCGATGGCCAAGAGCGGCCGGTGGGACGCGCGGTCGTAGAGCGGCCGGTGGGACGCGCGGTCGTTTCCGGGCCCGGAAAGGGGGCACGCAGCGGCCGGATCGCATGGCCCTGTCGAGCGCCCCACGACAACGCCCGCACAATGCCTGTACAAGGCCCGTACAACGACCGGCGCATACTAATTTATGCTCGCGAGATTGCAAGTGACGCCAAGGAAAGTTTTATGCGCTCGTCATGGCCGTGTTGCAATCACGAAGCATTGGGGGCCCGATGAGTCGCGGCCATCGCTCCATCCTGGCGCACGCGGCGTTGGCTTGGCTCGCCCCGTCGCTCGCGGTGTTCGCGCAGACGGGGGTGCGGCCGGAGCCGCCGCTCATTGAGTTGCGTGCGGGCTGCCGTCTGAGCGGTCTGCCGTTGCGGCCGGCGCTCTCCGTGTCCTGGATCGGTGCCTGCCGGGATGGCAACGCAGAAGGTGCGGGCGAAGTCTTCGGTTTCGTCGCCGGCCGCCCGGTGTTCATCCTGCGGGGTGAGTTCGCCGGTGGCATGTTGCTTCGGCAGGACGCGCTGAGAGATTGCACCGTGGAAAGTTGTGCGGATGACATTCCGCCCGCGATGCTGTCGCGCCATCTGCGTGAAACGGAAGCCGAGCGCGCGGCGGCGGCGGCCGCTGCAGCACCGGCGGTTGCCGCGCCAACCCCCTTGCCATCGGCCGCAGCGGCGACCGCGGCACCCGGATCGCCGCCTCTGCAGACTGGACAGCTGCCCGTGCAGCCCGCGGTTGCGGCGGTCGTGCCACCGGCGACGCCAGCCGCTCCAGCGGCTGCCAGCGCGGTGCCGGAGCGTGAAATCCGCGTGGCGAATGCGCTGTTCAGCGGGCGGTTCACCACGGATCCGCGCGACAGCACGATCAGCGGCGAAGGGCGTGTCGACTACAGCGACGGCGCGCGCTACGAGGGCGCCATCGTGCGGGGTATCAAGGTGGGCCGCGGGACCTACCGCTGGCCCAACGGCATGCAGTACCAAGGCGAGTGGCGTGACGACCAGCCCGATGGCCAAGGGACGCTCGCTTACCCGAACGGCGATGTCTACGAGGGCGCCTTCGTGCGGGGTGAGCGCATCGGCCGCGGCATCCTGAGGCAAGCGAACGGTGATGTCTACGAAGGCGAGTGGGTCAATGGACAGCGCCAGGGAAGCGGTGTGGCCACGTTCGCCAACGGCCAGCGGTACGACGGCCAGTGGCGAGCCGACCGCAAGGAAGGCCGGGGCGTGATGATCTTCCCGGACGGCAGCCGCTACGAAGGGGATTGGCGCGAGGATCGTGCCGTGGGTCAGGGTGACATCCTGTTTCCTTCGGGGGATGCGTACACCGGGGAGGTCAGGGACGGTTTGCCGCATGGCCGGGGCATCTACCGCTGGGGATCGGGTGACCGGTTCGAAGGCGAGTTCGAAAACGGCAAACCCACCGAACGCGGCAAGACCTTCTTCGCCTTCGACGTACCCCAGCCCGCGGCACCGGCAGAGCCGACACAGCTGAACACGACACCGCTGCCGGCAGCCCCAGCACCGATCGCCGTGGACGATGCTGCCGTTCGGAAGGCCCAATGCTTCACCGCGTTCAACGCGGCGAACACGCAGGCGGCGCTGCGTCGCTTCCTCGAGCAGTTTCCGGACGACGAATGCCAGCGCCATCCGATCGCTCGCCAGAAGCTCGCGGCGCTGGTCGAACGGGAGCGGGCGGCGAGTCGTGCCGTGGAGGAACGCCAGGCGCTCGCGCGATCCTTCATCGGGGCCACTGTCGCATTCACGCAGGATTTTCCGTTTTGTGTTGTGGGTAGTGGCGCGGATTGCCAGCGCGTCACTTACACCTTCAACGTGACGGCGAAGATTCGGGACATCGATGTGCAACGCAGGACTGCGACGGTTCAGGTGGCGGATGCCACGTCCCTCGGCCAGCGGGGCACGCCCAGCCCGTTGTTTGCACAGGGGCGGGCGGCGGCCACCGAGGCCTTCCGCGCCCGCGTGGTCGGCTCGACGCAGACCCGGACGCTCGCCGAGATCGGTCTGGCGTTCTGAGGCCAGCCACAGTCGCTATTTCACGTTGACGCTGTGTCACGGCAGGACGCGCCAGGGGCGTCCCGTGCCCACGGATGACCCCCGAAAGCTGCTAACGTTTCGAGTGCAGTCAGCGCAGCGAGAGCCCCTTTGAGCGAAGACAAGAACACCCTGCTTGCCGCCCACGCCAATTGCCTGCCGATCGGCACGCGGCTCGCGGATTTCGAGGTCACCGGCGTCATCGGCGAAGGCGGCTTTGGCATCGTCTATCTCGCCCGCGATCTCAATCTCGATCGCACGGTGGCCATCAAGGAGTTCATGCCCGCGGCCTTTGCGGGGCGCGTCGATGGCGTGCGCGTGGCGGTGCGCGCGGAAAACCACCGCGCCACGTTCGAGGCGGGGCTGCGCAGCTTCATCAATGAAGCGAAGATGCTCGCGAAGTTCGCGCATCCGGCGCTGCTCGAGGTCTACCGCTTCTGGGAAGGCAACGGTACCGCCTACATGATGATGCGCTACTACCAGGGGCGCACGCTCCGGAAGGCGATCGACGAGACGCCGGGCGGTTTCTCCGAAGCGGAAATCGCGCACATCATGGGGCCGATCTTCGATGCGCTCGAGATGCTCCATCGAGATCAGGTCTTTCATCGCGACATCGCCCCGGACAACATCATGCTGGCGGACGGGCGCTCGGTGTTGCTCGACTTCGGCTCGGCGCGGCGCATCATCGGGGATGCGACCCAGGCGCTCACCACGGTTCTGAAACCCGGCTACGCGCCGATCGAGCAGTACTCCGACGACGGCTCCATGAAGCAGGGCGCCTGGACCGACGTCTACGCACTCGGCGGGGTGCTCTATCACATGGCCACCGGCAAGGCCCCGCTGCAGGCGGTATCCCGCCTGCTGTCCGATCCGCTGCCCACGATTGCCACGGTCGCGGGCGATCGTTACTCGCCGGGTTTCTCGGCGGCCGTCGCCAAGGCGATGAGCGTGCACATCGCGAACCGCTTCCAGTCGGTGACCGAGTTCCGCGAGGCGCTCGGCTGGAACGTGGGCCTCGCGCCGCGGGTCATGACCCAACCGCCCCAGGTATGGCTGGAGCCTGAGCGGGCGGGTGCGGTGTCGAAGACCGACCCGGTGACCGCAGGCGGGGCCGCCGCAGGTCGTGCCGCGGCCGCTTTGGCCGACGCCGCACCGAGCAAGACGGCCAACCGAACGTCGAACACGCCGCTGGCCATCGGCATCGGTGCGGGTGTGATCGCTGCCCTCGCGATCGGCGGTTGGGCTCTGTTCGGACGATCGCTCTCGACCCTACCGGCCAATCCGGCTGCGCCGCCTGTGGCGCAAACCGCGCCGGCGCCGGCTCCAGCACCGTCACCGGCTCCGGCCCCGGCGCCCGCGCCTGCACCGGCGGCCGCGCAGACCCCGGCGCCGACGCCCGCGCCCGCCTCGGGCGCGTCGAACGTTGCTGCGGCAGAAGCGCCCGTCGCTGCCGAGGGCGGCGTGCGGTTCGATGTCCGACCTCCGGCGCGGATCGACATCAACGGCATCACGCGCGGCTTGTCTTCCTCGATGGGCGAGGTCAAGCTACCTGTCGGCAAGCATCAGATCGACATCATCGCGCCAGGACAGCCGCCGGTTTCCAAAACGATCGAGGTCACGGCCGGTTCGAGCCAGGTCGTGCGCCACGCTTTCTGACGAGGTCTTCACCTCACCGAACGACGCATGAACACACCGATGACCACAGCCTCCAGCGCACTTCCCGCGGGCACCCGTATCGGCGAGTTCGAAATCACCGGCGTGGTGGGCGAGGGTGGTTTCGGCATCGTCTATTCAGCGCGCGACACGACGCTCGATCGCATCGTCGCGGTCAAGGAATATCTTCCCGCCGCGTTTGCCAGCCGCACCGAGGGCGGCACGATCGAAGTCCGCTCCCCGGAACACGAAAAGACCTTCCGCGCGGGCCTCGCGAGCTTCATCAACGAAGCGAAGATGCTCGCGCGCTTCTCGCACCCGGGCCTGGTCGAGGTCTTCCGGTTCTGGGAGGGCAATGGCACCGCCTACATGGCGATGCGTTACTACCGGGGCGTGACGCTGCGCGAGACGATCCGCGCGACGCCCGAGGTGATCACCGAGGACTGGCTCCGGCAGACGCTCGATCCAATCCTGCTCGCCCTCACCGAACTGCATCAGGAGCACTGCTTCCACCGCGACATCGCCCCGGACAACATCATGGTGCTGCCGAACGGCCGTTCGGTGCTGATGGATTTCGGCGCGGCCCGGCGCATCATCGGCGGCATGACCCGCGCCCTGACGACGGTGCTCAAGCCGGGCTATGCGCCGATCGAGCAGTATTCCGATGACGGTTCCATGGCCCAAGGTGCGTGGACGGACATCTACGCGATCGGCGGGGTGCTCTATCACGCGATGACCGGCAAGGTGCCCGTGCAGGCGATCTCGCGGATGATGACTGATCCGCTCAAGGACGTGGCTGCGATCGCGCGCGCCCCTTACTCCGAAAACCTCTGCCGCGTGGTGATGAAGTGCCTCGCGGTCATGCCGGAGCAGCGCTACCAAAGCATCGATGAGCTTCGTTCCGCGCTCGGCTGGGTGACCCCCGTGGTTGGCTCGACCGTCATCCTGCCCTCCGGGCGTGTGAACACCACGGTGGAGGCCCCCCCGCTTACTGCCTCCCCAACGAGCGCTGCACCCACAGCCGCTCCGGCGACGAGTCTCGACCCCCTGGCCATCGGTCCAGGGGCGGGGGCGCCGGTCTCTGCAGCAAGCCCGGCCGCCGATGATCCGCTCGCGAGCCTGCTGGCTGGTGCGCCTGCTGCGCCTGCCCCATCCACCGCAACCGGACCGACCGACGATGACGCGACCGCGACCGGTCGCCGCCTGTCGACTCCGCTCAAGCGGTCGCCCAGTTCCGGCAAGGCGCCGGACGACGTCATCGCCGTGCCCGGCGGCACGGCGGCCTCCGCATCGTCGGCGGCAAAGGCTCCGTCGAGCGCCACCGCCATCGCCGTGGTGGGGGGGGTGCTCATCATCGCGCTGGCCGCAGGAGGCTACTTCCTGTTCAGCCGAAGCAAGCCCGCAGACACGACGGTGGCCGTTGCGCCCAAGGACGTTCCTGCGCCCGAATCCGCGCCAGCTCCGCCGCCTGCCCCATCCGCCCCGTCCGCTTTCGAAGCCGCCAAGGAGGCGACCAAGGATCCGCTGCCTGCTCCGGCCGAGCAGCGCCCGCCCGAGCCACCGACTGGCGCGTCATCAGCCCCCGCTCCCGCAACGTCCGCGCCGACCACGTCACCGGCGGCCGATGCGCCCGGTGCGAGGGGCGCAGGCCCGACTGTTGCGCCGGCCCCGGCAACCGACACCGGTACGGTCCGTCTCGCAGTGACCAACGGGTGGGCCAACGTGTTCGTCAATGGTGAGCAGCGTGGCACGGTCCCGCCGCTCACTTCGCTGACCCTGCCGCCCGGCAAGCACACGATCGAGTTGCGCAATCCGTCGGCGCCACCGGTGGTTCGGAGCGTCGATGTGCAGGCAGGAAAGTCAACAACGATCCGGCACAGTTTCTAGGAGATTCCATGTCAACGCCTGCACCCCGCCGTCGCCCGAATGCACTTGCGGTCGCACTTGCGGTCGCGGTTGCTGCGAGCCTCGTCGTGACTGCGTGTGCGCCACCGCCGCAGCCAACCGTCAATTACCCGCCGCCGCCCGCGCAGCCCACTCGCCCCCCGACACCGCCGGCGGAACCACCACCGCCACCGATAGCGGTTGCACCCGCGCCTGTCGTTCCTGCGCCGCCGCCCGAGCCTTCGGCGGCCGAGGTGGCCTTGAACACCGGTGTGGCCGCCTATGAGCGCGGCGAGTTCGCTCAGGCGATTCGCATCCTGACACCGCTGGGTAACGACACCTCGCTTTCCGTCGGGCAGCGACTCCGGGCTCTGAAGACCCTGGCTTTCGCGCAGTGCGTGTCCGGTGCGACGACGGCCTGCAGGAATTCCTTTGAGCGGGCGTTCCGGCTGGATGCCACCTTCGACCTCGCGCGAACCGAGCATGGCCATCCGGTCTGGGGACCGCAGTTCGAGCGCGCCCGCCGCGCCGTGCTGGGGCGGTAAGCGCAGCCGCCCCGGGGAGCCAAGCGTGACCAGCCTAACGCTGACCGTCGTGACCGTGGATGCACTTGCGCCGCAGGTGCCCATGGCTGCGACGTTCGGCGCGGAAGGCGGCACGCTCGGCCGCGACGAGTCGAGCACGCTCCCGCTCCCCGACAAGCATCGACGCGTGTCGCGGTTGCACGGAACCATCCGCTTCGATGGCTCGGTTGCGGTGCTGACCAATGCCAGCACCTCGCTGCCGATCATGGTGGGCGACCGTCAGCTCGACTACGGCGACACCCAGGAGCTCGGCGATGGCATGTACGTCGAGCTCGGCCCCTATGTCCTCGTGGCGCACTACAACACGGCTGCAGCGCGAGAGGCGCGCGCTGCGCAGCTTGCGCCGCACGTTCCGGAAAACCCGCTGGCTGCGCGAACCGCGCCTGCGGCCATGGGAGCCGGGGATAGCGGAATGCCGATGCCAGCGGCGGTCACGGCGCCTGCGGTGATGCCGGCCCCCATCCTACCCGATGCGGCGCTGGGCACCGGCGATCCGTTCGACGCCCTGCTCGCGGGTCTGGGCACGGCAAGCCCCACGGGTCCCGAGCCCAGCGGGCCCGTACCAAGCGCTCTGCCGGGTGCCCCGGCCGGTGGCCCGCTAGCGGGCTCACTCGCGCCCGTGACGGCGGATCCCCTTGCCGCGTTCGGCATTCCCGGGACGAGCCCGGCGATGGTTCCTCCGCCACCTGCGCCAATACTGCCGCCCGTCTCCCGCGCGTTCCAGACGCCCGCGGCACCGATCATCCCGGAGGACTTCAATCCTTTCGACCTGCCGTCGGAGGCGCCACGCAACGCGTTCGACCCGCTCGCGGAACTCGCCCCGCCACCCTCACCGGCACAGCTGGCGCTCGATGGCGGTGAGACGCCGCCGGTCGAATCGCTGTTTCCGCCCGCCGCGCCGACGCTGCGCGACCCGCTGCTCGATGCCTTCGGTTCCCCGTCTGCGGCAGCAGCACCGATGCCGCTTGCCGACGGTACGCTCGAGTCGTTGGTCCGGGCCAGCGGCCCGACCGATCCGCTTGCGCTGCTGACGGGAGCCGCGGAGCTTCAGCCTCAGGCCCCGGTGCCGGATCAGACGCCCGAGTATCGGGCCGCCTTCCAGCCTCCGCAGGCGATCGATCCGTTGGCCGCGTTGACTGGCGCCACGCCCGCCTCGATCCCCGGCGACCCCTTTGCCGATCTGCTCGGGGCGTCGGGTGGCAGTGCGTCGCCCGCCAAGCCGTCGCCGCATCCGGCGGAGCGTGTGTCTGCCGCAGCGCCGCCACAGGGAGCAGCGTTCCTGCCGTCGGCTCAACCAGCCGCAGCGGTCACCCCGTCCGCTGCTGCCATCCCTCCAGCAAACGCCGATGCCCTGACTCGCGCGTTCATGGACGGCGCGGAGCTCGCGCCTGCAGCGCTGCCGAACGGCCTGACGCCGGAACACATGCGCATCATCGGCGGCCTGCTTCGCGCAGCGATCGGTGGCGCGATCGACATGCTCGCGGCCCGCGCCACGACCAAGCGGGAGTTGCAGGCCAGCGTGACCATCATCTCGGTCGAGGCGAACAACCCGCTCAAGTTCCTCCCGAATGCCGATGCGGCCTTGCAGCAATTGCTCGGCAAGAAGATGCCGGGCTTCATGCGTGCCGACGTGGCCATGCGCGACGCGTTCGACGACCTGCGCGCCCACGAGGTTGGCGTGATCGCCGGGACGCGGGCCGCGCTCGAGGAGGTGCTCGCCAAGTTCGACCCGGCGCGACTGGAGCAGCGGCTCGCGAAAGGCTCGGTGCTCGAGTCGGTTCTGCCTGCCGCGCGAAAGTCCAAGCTCTGGGACCAGTATGTTGCACTGTTCAGCCAGGTCCGGCGCGAGGCCGAGGACGATTTCCAGAGCGTCTTCGGTCGGGCATTCGTCGACGCCTATGAGAAGGAAACCCAGCGCATGAAGGGGAGGGGTCCGGGATGAGCTCGCCGATGAACCGGTCCACGGTGCTGCAACTGGCCTCATGCAGCTTTTCGCACGACGGCGGGCGCGACTACAACGAGGATGCGGTCGGCGACTGCAACGCCTTTGGCACCATTCGCCTGTTCATGCTGGCCGATGGCGCCGGCGGACAGGGCGGGGGCGACGTCGCAGCACGCACCGCCATCGCGGCCGCGGCCGCCGAGTTCTCGCGTCTGCCCGCCTTCAGCCGCGACACCCTCGCGCGCTGCCTCGAGGCGGCCGACCGTGCCATCACCGCGCGGCAGGGCGAGGGCGAGCGTCTCGCCCGCATGGCATCGACCTTCGTTGCGGCCATGGTCGATTGCCAGCGGCGACAGGCGCTCATCGCCAATCTGGGCGATTCGCGCTGTTACGTGTTCCGCGGCGAGCGTATCGTGGCGCAGAGCCATGACCACTCGCTCGTGCAGCGCTTCATCGATGCAGGCCTCTATCCGGCCGAGAAGCTCCGCGAGCATCCCAAGCGGAACGTGCTCTATGCCTCGCTGGGCGCCAATCTCGAGGATGTCGAGCCCTTCGTCTCGGTGGAGCCGCTCGCGCTCGAGGACGGCGACGGGATCCTGCTCTGCAGCGACGGGGTCTGGGAACTGGTCGATGAAGCGACGCTCGGCCGACTGCACGCGCTGAGTTCCTCGGTGGAAGCCTGGCGCGATCTGCTGCTTTCGGCCGTCCGGGGCCGCATGGCGCCGGGGCACGACAACTTCTCGGCGCTTCTCGTACGAGCGCACGCAGTCGAGCGGGCGATGGACGATGATGATGAGCGTACCCTGCCGCCAAGCGTGGTGCTCGCCTGAGAAGGTGTGAATGAATCTGCTGTGCGGCCCGATGAGTTTGTTGGACGGAGTTGGCTCCGCCCGCCTCGCGTGCTCGCGTGCGCTTGGCTTCACGCTCGCTTGGCTCACATGAGCCCACGCCGCAACGAGCGTTGTCGCTCCTCGCCTATCGCTTGAGAGATCTCTCGTCGCTCCGCGCCATCCTCCTCGTGCTCCACCCGCTCGCGACGATTCGTTCGTACGTTTTGAGCCGTAACGGGTGTCGCAACCCGGGTCCATATTCCGTCTTTTGTCAGGCAGAGCCTTGAAGCGGGTAACGTGCTGTAACGGAGCGTGACGTTGCCGATGCGGCGACAGCGTTGTAGTCTTCGCTGCCGCGGGCGCTCTGAAGACCAGTTTCCGTCGAACTATTCATGCTTGATTTCAGGGCGTATCTCGAACCACTGACCGAGTCCGACCCCTGCGGACCCGATTGCGAGTACGACAACGACTTCCTTGCGCTCACGCAGGAGGCCGCGGGCAAGCCCGAGCAGCAGTTCGGTGACACGGTGATTCCGGCTGTCGAGCCGGACTGGCGGGCGGTGGACAGCCGGGCGCGTGAACTGCTTGGGCGCACACGCGACCTCCGGGTGGTTGCGCTCCTGACGCTCGCGAACACCCATCTGCACGGCGTGACAGCCTTTGCAGCCGGGCTGCGACTCGCGGCGGAGCTCTGCGAGCGCTACTGGGACCAGGTGCATCCGCGGATCGAGGTCGACGGCGACAGTGATCCCTACCTGCGCTCGAATGCGCTCACGGCGTTCGCGGGCTCCGAATTCAGCGGGGAGGATCGCATCCTGCAGGCGCTCCGAGCCTCGACGCTGCTGCCGCCGCCCCTGTCGGCGACGTACCGCGAGGTCGAAGCCGTCTACGCGCGGCCGCAGGAGGCAACCTACACCGCAGCGCAGATCGATACCGCCATCGCCGACGGTCTTGGGGCAGGGCATGAGCCGCTTTCAGCCGTCGTCGCTGCACACGAGACGGCGACACAACTCGTGTCCTTTCTCTCTGATCGGCTGTCGATCGAAGACCGTCCGGACCTCGATCGGCTGCTTGAGACCTTGAAGCCGGTCGCGAACGCGGTGCGCCGGATGCAGAACGCGGTTACTGGGCACGCGCCGGCGGCGGAAGTCGCTGCCGAGCAAGGTGGCGCGGCAGCGGTGGCTGCTGTCGCGTTCAATGCCGGCGTCATCACGAGCCGTGACGATGCACGCCGCGCCCTGGAGCGTGTCTGCGAGTATCTCGAACGCGCCGAGCCGAGCAATCCGGCATCACTTTTCGCGCGGCGCGCGCAGCGCATGCTGAGCATGACCTTCTTCGAGATCATGCAGGAGCTGAATCCCGATTCGATATCCCATCTCGAGATGATCACCGGAGCCCGCGCTCCGTCCAACGATTCCTGAAACCCCGTGTCGCCCGGGTGGCGTCACCCCTAGAAAGGAGCACTGAGCATGTCAGCAAAGAAAAGTGGCCAGAAGTGGATCGCCAAGAACCGCGCGCCGCGAGTGCAGATCGAGTACGACGTGGAGGTTTACGGCTCCGAGAAGAAGGTGCAGATCCCGTTCGTCATGGGCGTCATGGCCGATCTCTCCGGCAAGAGCGAGGAGCCGCTACCGGACATCGCCGACCGGAAATTCACCGAGATCGATTTCGACAATTTCGACGCCCGCATGAAGGCCATCAAGCCGCGGGTGGCATTCACCGTACCCAACACGCTGACCGGCGAGGGCTACCTGTCCGTTGACGTCACTTTCGAGAGCATGGACGATTTCTCGCCGGCTGCCGTGGCGAAGAAGGTGGGCGCGCTGAACCAGCTGCTCGAGGCCCGCACGCAGTTGCACAACCTGCTGTCCTACATGGACGGCAAGTCGGGCGCAGAGGAACTCCTGTCGAAGGTGCTTCAGGATCCGGCGCTCCTGGCGTCGCTCTCCTCGGCGCCCAAGCCCAAGGAAGGCGCCTGATCCGCGCTTTGGATCGACTGCAGGAACGCTCAACCATTCAGGGACGAAACCATCATGGCTACTGACACCCAACGCGAAGCATCACTGCCGAATGTCGAGTTCCAGGGCAGCGACTTCGCCTCGCTGCTCAACAAGGAATTCCGGCCCAAGACCGACGAGGCGCGCGGCGCGATCGAGGCCGCCGTGCAAACGCTCGCCCAGCAGGCGCTCATCCACAGCAGCACGATCTCGACGGACGCCTACCGCACGATCGAGGGGCTGATCGCTGCCATCGACAAGAAGCTCTCCGACCAGATGAACCTGATCCTCCATCACGAGGAGTTCCAGCGGCTCGAAGGTACGTGGCGCGGGCTCAAGTACCTCGTCGACAACTCGGATCCGGACGAGATGCTGAAGATCCGCATCTTCAACATCTCCAAGAACGATCTGCGCAAGACGATGCGCCGCTACAAGGGCACCGGCTGGGATCAGAGCCCGATCTTCAAGAAGCTTTATGAGGAGGAGTACGGCCAGTTCGGTGGCGAGCCCTATGGCTGCATCGTCGGCGATTACTACTTTGACCACAGTGCGCCGGACGTCGAACTGCTCGGCGAGATGGCCCGCGTGGCCGCAGCAGCACACGCACCGTTCATCGCCGGTGCGTCGCCCAACATCATGCAGATGTCGTCTTGGCAGGAACTGGCCAATCCGCGCGATCTGACCAAGATCTTCAGCAACACCGAATACGCCGCCTGGCGCGCGCTACGCGATTCGGACGACTCCAAGTACGTGGGGTTGTGCATGCCGCGCTATCTCTCGCGCATGCCCTACGGCGCAAAGACCAACCCGGTCGAAGAGTTCGCCTTCGAGGAGGACACCGGCGGCGGCGACCACTCCAAGTACACCTGGTCGAACTCGGCCTTTGCGATGGCGGCCAACATCAACCGCTCGTTCAAGGAGTACGGCTGGTGCACGTCGATTCGCGGCGTCGAGTCCGGCGGTGTCGTGACCGATCTGCCGGCGCACACCTTCCCGACCGATGACGGCGGGGTCGACATGAAGTGCCCGACCGAGATCGCGATCTCCGATCGCCGCGAGGCCGAACTGGCCAAGAACGGCTTCATGCCGCTCGTGCACCGGAAGAACACCGATATCGCGGCCTTCATCGGTGCCCAGTCGCTCAACAAGCCTGCCGAGTACTACGACCCAGACGCCACAGCGAACGCGAATCTCGCCGCCCGGCTGCCCTACATGTTCGCCTGCTGCCGTTTTGCGCACTACCTCAAGTGCATCGTGCGCGACAAGATCGGTTCGTTCCGCGAGCGCGAGGACATGCAGCGTTGGCTGAACCAGTGGATCATGAACTACGTCGATGGCGACCCGGCCAACTCGACGCAGGAGACCAAGGCAAGGAAGCCTCTCGCGGCGGCCGAAGTCGTGGTCGAGGAAGTGGAGGGGAATCCGGGCTACTACACCTCCAAGTTCTTCCTGCGGCCGCATTACCAGCTCGAAGGGCTGACCGTGTCGCTGCGCCTGGTGTCGAAGCTTCCGTCCGCCAAGGCGGCGAGCAAGTAGGACGAGGACGCGGCCGGATCACGGATGTAACGCGCTGTAACGTGGCTCTCCATGCATTTGCTCGGATGAATGTCATGATCGGTCGACCCAGCGCGTCTAATGCAGCATAGGGGCACCAAGAACGCTCCTAGATCACCGAAACGCAGCTGACGCACCGAAACGTCAAGCACCACAGCGATTCACAGCGAACCCAACCTCTCAGGAGACAACCATGGCAGTCCAAGGCAGCAACATGTTCCTCAAGCTCACCGGCATCACCGGTGAGTGCCAGGAGTCCAACCACAAGGGTCAGATCGAGATCATGAGTTACTCGGAAGGGCTCAACAACCTCTCCTCCGGCGGCACCGGAATGGGCGGGGGCGTGGGTCGGGTCGAGTACCGTGATTTCTCCTTCACCTGCAAGCTCGAGAAGGCGGTGCCGAACCTGATGAACTTCTGCGCCGACCACAAGCCAATCTCGGAGGCGGTGTTCACTGCCACCAAGATGGGCGGGTCGGGCAAGAGCTACGAGTACCTCCAGATCACGATGAAGAACGCCCGGGTGTCGCATGTCGACATCGCCGGTTCGGCCAACGCCGAGGCGCACGTGTCGGTCACGCTCAACTTCGAAGAGATCAAGACCGAGTACTGGGAAGAAAACGCCACCGGCGGCAAGGGCGCGAGCGTCAACGCGGCCTGGAACAACAAGGAAAACAAGAAGGTTTGATCCTTCGCCGGACCCGGCTTGGGCGGGGCTGTCGAGTCAATCGACCGTCCCGCCGCGTCGTTTCCTCGAAGTCCTCAAGCGGGCGCACCGCCCGTACCATCAGGAGCCACCGTGGGCAATCCGCAAACTCTCGAGGCCGAACTGGCTGATCTCCAGGCCAAGATCAAGGCGGATGCGGCCAACGTCAAGCACCGCATCCATCTGTTCCAGCTCCTGTGCGTGATGGGCCGCTGGCAACGTGCGCTCGCGCAGTTGCAGCTGTGCGGACAGATGGACGCCAAGGCGCTTGCTATGGCGCAGACCTACCGGGAGGCGATCCGGGCCGAGCTGTTCCGGGCGGAGGTGTTTGCCGGTCGGCGTCAGCCCTCGATCATGGGGCAGCCGCCGGAATGGGTGGGACTGCTTCTCGAAGCGCTCCGTCTCGAGGCGACTGGCGAGACCGAAAAGGGGCGCGCCCTTCGTGCCGAGGCACTGGATGCTGCGGAACCCGTGGCGTTTCAAGTGGACGGCCAGCCGGTCGAGTGGCTGTGTGATGGCGATGCCCGCCTGGGACCCACCCTCGAGGTCATCGCCAATGGTCAGTACTACTGGTTGCCGCTTGAACTGATGAGCGGCCTGCGACTCGAGCCGCCGACCGACCTGCGCGATCTGGTCTGGGCCACTGGCGAGTTGATGCTGCCCAATGAGGGGCGCGTTCCGGTGCTGATCCCCGCCCGGTATGTCGGCACCGACGCCCTCGAAGGGGCAGAGAACGATGCCCTGAAGCGCAGCGCCGCGACCCGCTGGCAGGATGTCGGCGACGATCAATGGCATGGGCTCGGTCAGCGCATGCTGATGAGCGATGCAGGCGAGCATCCCTTGCTCGACATCCGCGCGATCAGCCGCGCCGGGGCCCTGCCGGAAGACGGGGCCACTACGGTCGAGCCATGACGGCATCGCGCGGCAGCGTGGCCAGTGAAGAGCGCACCATCCTGCGCTCGGAGGGCGACCGTCTCCAGCCAGCGCTGCTCGACCGGCTAACCGACGACGATCCTGGCAACACGCAGGAACCGGTCAAACAGGCCGTCGTCTCCAAGGGGCGACTCAAGCGCACGGTGCTCCGTGACATCGGCTGGCTACTCAACACGACCGCATACCATGTGAGCGGTGAACTCGACGATTACCCCGAGGTCCGGCGCTCGGTGCTGAACTTCGGCGTACCCGTGCTTTCGGGGAAGAACTTCTCCGAGGTCAGCTGGGCCGATCTCGAACGCGCCATCCATGAAGCGCTGGTGCAGTTCGAGCCCCGTCTCCTGCCTGAAAGCCTGCGCATCCGCGCTCTCAACGTCGAGCAGAACTACGGTCATCACAACCGGATCGAGTTCGAGATTCGGGCCGAGCTCTGGTCGATCCCCTTTCCGATCGAACTCCTGCTTCGTTCGCAACTGGATCTCGAGACGCGGCAGGTGAACCTGGCAGATCAGCTCGGCAGCGCCCCTGTCATGTCGAACGCTCCGACCGGCTGAGATGGACCCGCGACTGCTCGAGTACTACAACCGCGAGCTCGCCTACATGCGCGAGCAGGGGGCCGAGTTCGCGCAGCAGTTTCCCAAGGTGGCGGCGCGCCTGGGCATGCGCGGCATCGAAGTGGCCGACCCCTATGTGGAGCGGCTGCTGGAGGGCTTCGCCTTCCTGTCTGCCCGAATCCAGCTCAAGATGGACGCAGAGTTTCCGCGCTTCTCGCAGCGGCTCCTCGAGGTGGTCTACCCGGCTTACCTCGCCCCGACGCCGTCGATGGCCGTGGTGCGCTTCGAGCTGGCGCGCTCAGAGGGTGCCACGCCCGATGGCTTCGCGCTTCCGCGCCACGCCCGCCTGCGCGCCCGCCTGCCGGCCAACGAGCAGACGGCGTGCGAGTTCCGTACCGCGGAGGCGGTGAGCCTCTGGCCGGTGCGGTTGACTGGTGCCAAGCTCACGGCAGCACCACCGGATCTGCCGCTCGCGGGGTATCGCTGGGGTGCCTCGGTGCGTGGGGCGCTGCGTCTGACCTTCGAAACCACGCATCAGGTGCCGGTTAGCGCGCTCGCACTCGATCGATTGCCGATCTTCATCGCAGGCACGGCAGATGTTGCGAGCCGACTGCAGGAGTTGCTCCACACCCAGGCGGTGGGACTCATGGTGCATGCAGGCGGATTGCCCATTCGCCAGCTGACGCCGCTGCCGGCGGCATCGCTCGCCTCCGAGGGTTTCGCCCCGGAACAGGCGCTCTTGCCCGTGGACAGCCGGGCCTTCGACGGCTACCGGCTCTTGCACGAGTACTTTGCCTTTCCGGATCGCTTCCGCTTCTTCTCGATCAACGGCCTGAACCGCGCGCTCCGCAGGATCGAGGGCAACCAGTTCGAAATCGTCATCCTGCTCAAGACGGCGCGGCCGGAGCTCGAATCGATCATCGATGCGTCGAGCTTCGACCTGCACTGCGTGCCCGTCATCAACCTGTTCGAGCGTACGAGCGATCGCATTCCAGTCACGACGAGCCGCTTCGAGTACCACGCGGTCATCGATCGGGCGAAGCCCCTCGACTACGAGATTCACACCGTCAGGCAGGTGCGCGGGCATCGGGTCGACGAGGAGCAGGAGACGATCTTCCATCCGTTCTACAGCTCCGCCGCCGCCGACCGGCGAGGGCAGGGGGCCTACTTCTCGGTGCGTCGGGAGCCCCGGCTCCTGTCGGAGGTCTCACGACGGCACGGGCCACGCACAGGCTACATCGGCTCCGAATGCTTCATCTCCCTGGTCGATGCCTTGGAGGCGCCGTACTCCGAGAAGCTACGCCAGCTCACGGTCGAGGCGCTCTGCACCAATCGCGATCTGCCCTTGCTCACGCCCGTCGGCAACAGCGGAACTGACCTGTCGATGATGGTGTCGGCCCCGGTGGAGGCCATCCGTTTCGTCGTGAGTCCCAGCCGCCCGACGCCTGCGCTGGCTGAACGGGAAATGACCTGGCGCCTCATCTCCCATCTGAGCCTCAACTTCCTCACCCTCACGGATCTGAACGAAAGCGAGGGTGCTGCAGCGCTGCGTGAACTGCTCGGGCTCTACGCAAGGCTGGGTCAGCCCGGCAACGTAGCGCAGATCCAGGCGGTACAGCGGGCGCGGGTGCGCTCGGTATCGCGTCGACTGCCCGAGCCCGGGCCGATCGCCTACGGTCGCGGCGTGGCCATCGACCTGACGCTGGACGAACTGCCGTTTGCAGGCGCGAGTCCGTGGTTGCTTGGCGCGGTACTCGACGAGTTCGTCGCGCGGCACGTCTCGATCAACGCATTTACGCAACTCTCGCTTTCGAGTCTGCAGCGCGGCCTGATCGCTCAATGGTCACCGCGCGTGGGGCGGCGGCCTGTGGCGTGAGCGCTATGACCGGCATGAACGCTCCGGAAGCATCCGCTGACCCTCAGCCCCTCGCTGCTTCGGCGTCGGCCGTGGCCCCATCGGCCGACCGGGGCCGCATGGGCATCCAGCACGACCGGATGGCATCGCTGCTGCGCCTGCTCGAAGACGCTGCCTGTGACGTTGATTTTTACGTTGCGTTGCGTCACCTCGACGTCTTCGCCGGTCGGGAGGCCCCTCTTGGCCGCGCGCCCAGGCTCAAGGACGAGCCGATCCGCCTGTCGCAGTATCCGTCTCAGATCTTCGCCCCGTCCACGATCCGCGACTTCGTCCGCGATACCCGGCGGGAAGGTGTCGAGGGACGGTTGTCGGTCTACCACTTCGGTTTGTTCGGTCCGCACGGACCGCTTCCAGGGCACCTCACCGAATACGTGCAGGAACGTCTCATCCACCACCGAGATGAAACAACGCTCCGCTTTTTGGACATGTTCCAGCACCGGATGCTGCTCCTGTTCTACCGGGCGTGGGCGGACTGCCAGTCCACCGTCAGCCTCGATCGACCGGGCGATGACCATTTCACGCGTTATGTGGCCTCACTCTCCGGCTACGGCCAGCCGAGCCTGCGCAACCGTGATCATGTCCCCGACCACTGGAAGTTCGGCCTCTCCGGCCACCTCGTGCGCACCACACGCAATGCGGAAGGACTCCGCGCCGCGCTTCAATCACTGCTTCGGGTGCCGATGGAGATCGAGAGCTTCGTGCGCCAGTGGCTGCGCCTCGACCGAAGCGACATGACGCGGCTTGCGGCGGTGGAGGTGGCGGGGGGTGTAGGGCAACGGGTCGAGATCGGTGCCAACGCTTCCCGGCTGGGCATGGGCGCTGTGCTCGGCGAACGCGTACCCGATGTCCAGCACCGCTTCCGCGTCCGCATCGGCGCGCTCACGCGCGAGGAGTTCGAGCGGTTTCTCCCCGGGCAACCCGCTTTCC
This sequence comes from uncultured Burkholderiales bacterium, assembly GCA_937944385.1. GTDB lineage: Bacteria > Pseudomonadota > Gammaproteobacteria > Burkholderiales > Casimicrobiaceae > Casimicrobium. The sequence continues at coordinate 27,094 of CALDYQ010000017.1, forward strand.
TGATCCTGCGTGACTTCGTGCGCAACTACATCGGCGTGGAGCTGACGTGGGATGCGCGCCTCGTACTCAAGCGTGATGAAGTCCCGACGGCACGGCTCGGCGCGACGGCGCGGCTGGGCTGGAACAGCTGGCTGGCGATGCCGCCCGAGCGGCGCACTCGTGACGCAGATGACGTCCTTCTCGTCTGTGAGCGCCTCGACGTGAGCGCCACGGTGGCCACATGAGCACGTCGGCCCCATTCCTCATCAACTTTGCCCCTGGAAAGGCTGCCCCATGTCCGACATCAGCCGCACCGCACTCTTCGGAAAACTCAATCCCCTTCTCTACAAGGGCATCGAAGGGGCGACGGTGTTCTGCAAGCTCCGCGGCAACCCCTATGTGGAACTCGTGCACTGGCTGCATCAGGTTCTCTCCAATAACGACAGCGACCTGCATCGCATCATCCGCCATTTCAACCTCGATGCATCGAAGCTTGCGGCAGATCTGACGCGCACGCTCGATCGGCTGCCCCGGGGCGCGACCGCCATCTCCGATCTGTCGGAACACATCGAGATGGCCGTCGAGCGGGCCTGGGTCTACGGTACGCTCAAGTACGGCGACGGCCAGGTGCGTGGCGGTTACCTGCTGGTGGGCATGGTCAAGACGAACACGCTGAGGGCCATCCTCTACGGCATCTCGCGCGAATTCGAGAAGGTGGGCATCGATGCCCTTGCCGACCACCTCCAGGCCATCGTCAAGGGCTCGCCCGAGGACTCGCTTGCGGCCAGCGATGGGACCGGTCTCGGTGCGGCCGAACCGGGCGAGGCGAGTGGGGCCATGGCACCTGCGCAGATGGGCAAGCAGGAGGCGCTCAAAAAGTTCGCCGTCGATCTGACCGAGAAGGCGAGGAAGGGCGAGATCGATCCAGTCACCGGGCGCGACGAGGAGATCCGGCAGATCGTCGACATCCTCATGCGGCGTCGCCAGAACAACCCGATCCTGACCGGCGAGGCTGGGGTGGGCAAGACGGCGGTGGTCGAGGGCTTCGCCCTTCGCCTCGCCAAAGGGGATGTCCCACCGCAGCTCAAGGAGGTCTCTCTTCTCGCGCTCGACATCGGTCTGCTTCAGGCGGGCGCGAGCATGAAGGGCGAGTTCGAACAGCGTCTGCGGCAACTCATCGATGAGGTTCAGGCAAGCCCAAAGCCGATCATCCTTTTCGTTGACGAAGTGCACACGCTCGTGGGCGCGGGCGGCGCAGCCGGCACGGGCGACGCCGCCAACCTGCTCAAGCCTGCGCTCGCCCGGGGTACCCTGCGCACGATCGGCGCGACCACCTGGGCGGAGTACAAGAAGTACATCGAGAAGGACCCGGCGCTCACCCGGCGGTTCCAGGTGGTTCAGGTGCCCGAGCCCGACGAGGCCAAGGCGATCGCCATGCTGCGTGGTGTGGCCAGCGTGCTCGAGAAGCATCACAAGGTTCTGCTCCTCGATGAAGCCATCGCTGCGGCCGTCAACCTCTCGCATCGCTACATCCCGGCTCGGCAACTGCCTGACAAGGCCGTGAGCCTGCTCGACACGAGCTGTGCCCGTGTGGCGGTGAGTCAGCACGCCACACCGCCGGCGGTCGAAGATGCCCAGCGCAAGATCGAGATGCTCGACGTGGAACTGGCCATCATCGAGCGGGAGGCGGCGGTCGGCATCGATGTCGGCTCGCGCCGGGCCGAGGCCCAGACGCAGCGTGACGCAATCGCCCAACGGCTCGAGGTGCTGTCGCGGCGCTGGAAGGAGGAGAAGGCGCTCGTCGATGAGATCCTCGACCTGCGTGCCAAGCTCCGCGGGTCGGGCGATGGACAGGTGGATGTATCGGTGCCGGTGGGGGATGACGCGCGCGCGGCGATGCTGCGTCAGCTCGCGGACCTGCAGGCGCGTCTCGCCAGCATGCAGGGTGATGAGCCGCTCATCCTGCCCGCGGTCGATGCGCAGGCGGTCGCCTCCGTGGTGGCCGACTGGACGGGCATTCCCGTCGGACGCATGGTGAAGAACGAAGTGGAGGCCATCCTCAAGATCGCCGACACGCTCAACCAGCGCGTCATCGGTCAGCGGCACGGCCTCGAGATGATCGCCAAGCGTATCCAGACCTCGCGCGCCAAGCTCGACAATCCCAACAAGCCGATCGGTGTGTTCATGCTCGTCGGCCCCTCGGGTGTGGGCAAGACCGAGACTGCGCTCACGCTGGCCGAGCAACTCTATGGCGGCGAGCAGAACATGATCACCATCAACATGAGCGAGTTTCAGGAGGCGCACACGGTCTCGACGCTCAAGGGCGCACCGCCGGGGTATGTGGGTTACGGTGAAGGCGGCGTGCTGACCGAGGCCGTGCGACGCAAGCCTTACAGCGTCGTGCTGCTCGATGAAGTCGAGAAGGCGCATCCCGATGTGCACGAAATCTTCTTTCAGGTGTTCGACAAGGGCATCATGGAGGATGGCGAGGGCCGCCTGATCGACTTCAAGAACACGATCATCATCCTGACCAGTAACGTGGGCAGCGAGCTGATCATGAACATGACCCGCGACCCCGAGCTGATGCCCGAGCCCGAGGCGATCGCGAAGGCGCTGCGCGAGCCGCTGCTCAAGGTGTTCCCGGCTGCGCTCCTCGGCCGCATCCAGGTCGTGCCGTACTACCCGCTCTCCGACGAGATGCTCGGCAACATCATCCGCCTGCAGCTCGGGCGGATCGGCAAGCGTGTCGCCGAGAACCACAAGGCTGCCTTCAGCTACTCGGATGATGTCGTCAAGCTGATCGCCTCGCGCTGCACCGAGATCGAGAGCGGCGGCCGAATGATCGACGCCATCCTGACCAATACGATCCTGCCGCGCCTGTCCGAGGAATATCTCCGCCGTCTCATCCACGGCGAGACGCTCACCAACGTGGAGATCGGTGTGGAGAACGGCGACTTCGCCTACCGTTTCGACTGACCCCCGTGCCTGATGGCCGTCGAGACCGTCATCCGCTCCTCTTTCGGGCAGCCCGGCAGGCGCCGGGCGCTCGTGCTCATGGGCGGTGGCGCACGCGCGGCCTATCAGGCCGGTGTGCTCGCCGGGCTGGCGCAAGCGTTGCGGGCGGCCGATCGGTCGGGTAGAGCGAGCGAGACGTTCCCGTTCGAGGTGATCGTCGGCACCTCGGCAGGCGCCATCAATGCCGCCTTCCTGGCCAGCCGCGCGGGCTTCGGCCTGGCGGCATTCGATCAACTCGCCGACTACTGGGCGCAGATTCGAACCGAGCACGTCTTTTCGCTGCGTGAGGTCGGCGGTTGGTCGAACTGGCTGGGCGGCACCCGCGTCGGGGCGGCGCTGCGCTCCGTGCAGGCGGCTAAACTGCACGGAGCATTGGTTGACAGTGCGCCGTTGGCCCGGACCCTGGAGGGCGGCATCGGCTTCGCGAGTATTCAGGGCAACATCGCAGCGGGACAGCTGCATGCACTGGCGGTGACGGCCTTCAGCTACACGAGCGGCACGCATTGGACCTTCTGTGCCTGTCCGCCGGGCGCCGATGACACGCTGTGGAGCCGTCCCGGGCGGGTCGCGACACGAACCACGCTGGGCGCGTCCCACCTGCTCGCATCGAGCGCTATTCCCTTCGTGTTTCCACCCGTGCCGCTCGTGGTCGAAGGACGCGAGCAGTACTTTGGTGACGGATCGATGCGGCAGATCTCGCCGCTGTCGCCAGCGCTCAAGCTGGGCGCCGAGCGCGTGCTCGTGATCGGTGTGGGCCAACCGGTCAAGCAGTCGAGCTACCTCGGCATCTCGGCAGCCCATACCCCGGGCCTGGGGGAGGTGGCGGCCAATGTCATCGGCTGCGTCTTTCATGACACGCTCGACGCCGACGTCGAGCAGACCACGCGCATTTCGCACTCGCTCGCACAATTGCCGCCGGACGTGGCCTCGGCACTCGGCTACCGGCCCGTGCAGGTCGTTTCGGTGCATCCACGGATCTCGTTCGACCGTATCGCACGCGAGCAGGGCGAAGCCATGCCCAAGGCCGTCCGCGAGGCCCTGGCACCGCTGCTCGCCGAGGAGGGAGCAAGTGCCCTGACGAGTTATCTTCTGTTCGAGCCGGCCTTCACGGGTGCACTGCTCGACGCCGGGCGGAGCGACGCGGCCCGGCACGCACCCGCATTCCTCGACCTGGTGGGGGCGACTGCATGAGCCAGGAAGCAGCCTCCGAAGCAGGTCTTTCTGTGCCAACACCCTCGGACCACGACTCGTCTCCGCCCGTGGCTGGGGCGGGTGACGTACTGCCTGCGGGCAGCGTCGTCGGCCGCTACCGCATTACCGGGCTCATTGGGCGGGGAGGATTCGGCATCGTCTACCGGGCCGAATCGCTCGCCAATGGCGCGACCGTGGCGATCAAGGAATTCTTTCCTGCCGCCATTGCCGGTCGTGTTCGCGGTCGGCTCGTGCCCCGGAAGCCGGAACTGCAGGCAGCCCTCGCCAAGGGGATCGAAGGCTTCACGCGGGAGGCGACGCTCCTTGCCGAACTGTCCCATCCGGCCCTCGTTTCGGTCATCGAGACGTGGGCGGATGCTGGCACCGCGTATCTCGCCATGGAGTTCTACGACGGCGTGACACTTCGCCGCATTCGCGAGGCGCTCACCGCGCCACCGTCGGAGGCTCAGCTGCGCGCCTGGATCGAGCCTGTCATGGGCGCCGTGCTCGAACTCCATGCCCGCCGCATCATCCACCGTGACATCTCGCCGGACAACATCCTGATCTGCCGCGATGGGCGCAGCGTGCTCCTGGATCTGGGGGCAGCACGCCAGGTGCTTGGCGGCATGACGCAGGCGCTGACCATGGTGCTCAAACCTGGCTATGCGCCGATCGAGCAGTACGTCGACGATGGCAGCATGTCGCAGGGGCGCTGGACCGATGTCTATGGACTCGCCGGGACGCTCTTCTTCGCCGCCACCGGGCAGGCACCGGTCACCGCGACCTCCCGTCTCCTCCGCGATGCGCAGCCCGACCTCGCCACGCTGCCGGCGGCGAAGCATCTGTCGCCTGCGTTCTGCTCCGGCGTCATGCGGGGCCTCGCGGTGCGCGCCATCGAGCGGCCAAAGGCGGTGCCCGAACTGAAGGCTGCCCTGGGCTGGGGCGCCCTGCCGGGGGGCGCCGATCCGCGCGCGGTCGAATCCCGCCGAGCGACAGCGCCAGCGCCGTCTGGGGCATCGCTCGGTGATCGGCGTCCGATGTCTGCTCCCATCGGCGCGACGCGCCAGAAAGCCTGGCCGAGCTGGGTGATCATCGTCTCGGTGCTCGGTGTTGCTGCGTTGCTGGGTGCCGTGTGGCTTGCCCGATAATGGCCGCGAGTCGTCACGGAGCATGGGGGAGAGCGTGAGCCGGATTGCAGTGGTGGTGAACGGTCAGGCTTGGAATGACCTGGGGCGGTCCCCGGAGGTGGAGCAATCGGGGCGGCTGCTGTCGCTGCGCGGACTCGCCACCACCATCGGTCTCGAGGTCGGCGCGCGCCTTGGCCGGACCATCGACCAACTCACGCTTGGACCGCTCGTGTTCTGCCGGGCACGGGCGACCAGCGCGGACGCAGACGCCGTGGCCTCTGGCTTCGATGTGCTCAACACGCCTCAGGTGGACGGCGATGACGCGGGGGGCGGTCTCTCGCTCGAGGCCATGCGTGTGCATGCGCTTGCCTCACCCGATGCCATCGTCCTGGTCGGCGCCGCGATGCCGTGGTTGCCGCTTCGAAAGCGGCTTGAAAGCGTGGCCTGCGAACTGTTCGAGTTCGTGATTCCGCCGCCGGGCAAGGTGCTCGTCGATCAGACGCGGCTCATCGATCTACGCACGGCCCTGCGCGACCGGGCCACGGACGCGCGCTTCGCGCCGATGCTCATCCAGGCGAGCCCGCCGCCGAGTGTGCCTGCGGCAGCGTCCCGTCCATCGTCCGAACCCAAGGCCGCCAACGCGATCCTCGGCAAGGTCAAGATGCTTGCGGCCGGCTACGGCATCGTCACCCGCAACGATGGCGGCGGGGATGTCGAGTTCATGGCGAACCAGGTCGCGCCGCCAGGCTTCGAGTTCATTGAAGTGGGAGACACGCTCCGCTTCGATGTGGTGGCGGTTTCGAATGGCAAGTGGCGGGCCGTGCGCGTGGTTCGCACCTGAGGAGCACGGTTGTCGGGAAGAGGGTGACGGCGACGGCACCTCGACCCCTGTCATGGTCGCTCGACTGGTTGCGTCTATCCCGTCAGCGGCTCACTACATACCGAGAGAGCAGGGCACGAGGGATGGAACGAATCGTCGATGTGGTTACCCCGCTGGGCAAGGACGCCCTCTGGTTCCGGGAGATGGTCGGCAGCGAGGCCATCTCCGGGCTGTTCGAGTTTGACCTGACGCTGCACAGCAAGCAGGGCTCGATTTCCGCAAAGTCCCTGCTTGGCAAGCCGATCACGATGCTGATCGAGACCGAGGCGAAGGCTGCCCCACGCGCTTTGAATGGCATCTGCACGCGCTTTGCATCGGCCGGGCGCGAGGGCGATCACTTGGTCTACACCGCCAAGCTGCGGCCATGGCTGTGGCTCGCCAGCCGCCGGAGCGACTGCAAGATCTTTCAGTTCAAGTCGGTCCCCGACATCGTGACCGAGGTGCTTGCGCGCTACGGCCACCCGATCAGAAAGAAGCTCACCAAGAGCTACCGGAGTTGGGACTACTGCGTGCAGTACCAGGAGACGGATCTGAACTTCGTCATGCGCCTGCTCGAGCACGAGGGCATTTCGTTCTATTTCGATCACACTCCGGGTAATCACACGCTGGTGCTGACCGACGACGTCTCGTCGCATCCTCCGATCACGGGGCGCTCGACGATCAACTACATCGGCATCGATGCGGTCACCGTGGCCAACGAAGAGCACTTCAACAGCTGGTCGATTCGGGAAGAAATCGATCCGGGTGAGTACTACTCGATCGACTACGACTTCGAGAAGCCCTCGGTCGATCTGTACGCCGTGCGCGGCGATGCACGCGGCCATAGCCACGACAGCTACCAGCAGTTCGACTGGCCCGGCGGATACACCGACCATGGCGACGGGGAGAAGTACGCTGGCGTGCGCATGGAGATGCTCACCGCCGAGCAGGAACGCGCCTACGGCACCTGCACGGTTCGCACCATGGCGCCGGGGCATCTGTTCACCCTGGCTCGGTGTCCCCGAGAGGACCAAAACCGCGAGTACCTGATCGTTGGCGTGACCTACTTTTTCCGCGACAACTCCCGGCGCACGGCGGGTGATGGCGCGGGTGACTCGATGTGGGAGCTTCGCGTCACGGCGCACCCGTCGAGCATCCCGTTCCGGCCGCAGCTCCTCACGCCGAAGCCCCGCACCACGGGGCCCCAGACGGCCGTGGTCGTCGGCCCCGCGGGCGAGGAGATCTACACCGACAAGTACGGCCGCGTGAAGGTGCAGTTCTTCTGGGACCGCTATGGGAAGAAGGATCAGGACTCGAGTTGCTGGATCCGGGTCGCCACGCCGTGGGCCGGCGAGAAATGGGGTGCGATCCACATTCCGCGCATCGGTCAGGAGGTGGTGGTCGATTTCCTGGGCGGTGACCCCGACTATCCGATCATCACCGGCAGCGTCTACAACGCCCTGCAGATGCCACCCTATGCCCTGCCGGACAACAAGACGGCGAGCGGCTTCAAGTCGCGCTCGACCAAGGGCGGGGGCGCAACCGATTTCAACGAAATCCGTATGGAGGACAAAAAGGGCGAAGAGCAGTTCTACATGCACGCCCAGAAGGACTTCGACACGGTCATCGAGAACGATGAATCCCGGATGGTCGGGCGTGACCGTAACACCCTCATCGGGCTCAATGACTCCCGCTTCGTCGTGGCCGACGATACCCACGTCATCATGGCCAACCAGCGCAACCAGATCCAGGGCAACCAGGCCACCGCGGTCACCGGCAATCAGGACACGACGGTGAAAGGCAACCAGAGCAACATGGTCATGGGCAGCCGCACGCAGAGCGTCAAGGGCAGACTCAAGGAAAAGGTCGGGGGGGATCACCGCGAGTCGATCGGCGGCAAGCACACCTTCAACGTGAGCGGCGACGAGGCAATCCAGATCGGCGGCAAGCAGTCGAGCTTCGTCAAGGGCGGCAAGAGCGTCGTGGTGGTCGGCAAGTACAGCAACACGGCGACCGGCAAGTTCAGCGCCTTCGGGGCCGCGGGCATGGGCTTTCTCACGCCGCTCAAGCTGACCATGCAGTGCCTGCAGCGCGAGGCCAAGGTTCTCGCCGACGACAACGAGACCGTGACGGGCATGCAGCGCTCCACGGTCGGTGGCGCGCGCAACGTCACGGTCGGCGGCGCCGATTCGCTCAAGGTCGCCGGTGCTCAGACCACGACGGTGGGGGGGGCGAGCAGCCTCACGGTGGCCGGTGCCGCCTCGACGACGGCGGGCGCCACCGTGACCGTGACCGCCGGGGGCGCCGTCTCCATTTCGGGCGGAGCAGCCGTCACGGTGCAGGGAGCCACGGTGACCGTCACGGCGGCCACCATCAACCTGGTCGGCGTGGTCAACGTGCTGGGCATGCTCAATGTCGCCGGCACCATCATCACCCCCAGCATCGTGAGCGCGAGCTACACGCCCGGCGTGGGCAACATGATCTGACCGCCGTGCGTCCCGCCTCCACTTCCGCCCGCCCGCCCGTGCCGCCTGAAGTCGCTGCGCTGCCGCGGCTCACCGTGTGGGACGCGGCGACCTTACGGGCCCAACTCGAGTCGACCGACCCCACGACCGTACTCCGGGCCTTCGCCATGTGCCTTCAGCCTGGAGCGCCAATCGACGCCGTGACCGTGCCACTGGCCCACGCTGCCCAGCGCGCCTGCGACCAGGTGCGCGCCGCCGAAGCACCGCGCCCGGAGGACACCGTCGCGCTCCAGCTCGCTGCGGCATCGCTTGGCCAAATCACGCCCGATCAGGCGGGCGCTGAGGTGGATGCGTCGCTCTGCGCCTTGCTTGCCATGGACGACGTGACGACCCGCACTCATGCGGCCCATGCGCTTTGGCGTCTCGGACGACTGCCCGCCGCCGCGACCGGACCTCTCGCACGCATGCTGGTCGAATCCGACGGCGCGGCACGCAAGGCAGCTGCTCTTGCTGCAAGCCGCAATGCACCGCTTCTCGCCAACGACCTGGTCGCGACCGTCCAGGCCACGCCTCACGAGCGCTGGACGGTCGAGCTCCTCGACACGCTCGCCCGAAGTGCGGGTGATGATCGCGCTCGGAAGCGGGCGGTTGAAAAGTTTCTGCTCGATCAGGCCAAAGCGGTGCCGCGTCTTCCCGCGGGGGTGGCCATCCTGACCGCGGTGGCACGACTGGGGCTCAGTGGCCAGGCGCTGTCCACACTGTGCGCCCTGGCCGCGGATGCGGATGCGGCGGTCGCGCTCGCCGCCATCGCGGCGATCGGGCAACTGGGCGAAGCCGCACGTACCGCGCGCACGCCGTTACTGGAGATCCTCGCTCGACTGGATGACCCGGAACGGGAGGAGGCGATCTGCCGCGTGGTCGTCGGACTCAAGCCGGAGGCGGATGAATTGCCGGTCGCCCGCCTTGCGCAGCGGATCGGCGAAGGCACGGATCGGGCGGCGGCGGCGCATTGCCTGCTCGCGACCACGAATGTGGGCGCGCTTCGCGAGCTGGCTCGCGTGGTGAAGCTTCGCCACGAGCGCGCGAGCGAGGCCCTGAAGCCCGTGCTCGCGGCCACGTATGAACGGCTGGCGGGAGAGCCGTTGACGCCACCCGCCGCCGCGCTCTGAGGAGAATCGAGATGGCAGTCACCGATGCCCTGGCCAAGACGATCGAGGACACCAAGTCCTTCGTCGATGCCGCCAACGAGAAGATGGACAAGGCGCAAAAGCTGCTCGACGACAACGTCAAGCTCGTCAACCAGGCGCTCGAGGATTACGAGCAGGTCAAGGAACTGGTGGAGGACGCCAAGAACGACATCACGGCAGCCATCGAGACGATCTCCGATGCGGTCGATGCCGGTGTCGACGGCGATGTCCTCTCGCTCGCCGGCAACGTGGTGAAGGGCATCGCGCAGGTCACCGACGCGATGTCACGTTACGCGAAAGTGTTCGCCGATCTCAAGCAGAAGGTCGAGAATTACAAGCAGGCCATGGAGAAGAACGTGGAGGTCATCCAGACGTTCTGAGGCAGGGGCCAGGGTCGGGGTGCAGGGTTGGGCGCAGAGGCAGTCGGTGGATGTTCGAGAGGATGGTCGGGGGATGGTCGAAGGGATAGCCGATGAGTGATCGCAGCCGCGTCACCTGGTCGGAGGGCATGTTCCTCCGGCCGCAGCATTTCCAGCAGAGCGAGCGTCATCACGAGTTCGCGCTGCATCAGCGCTCGCTCGTGGGGGCAGGGCTCTTCTGGGGCTTCACCCGGCTCGCGCTCGACGAATCCGCGCTCGCGATCGGCAAGGTGGGCATCGCCTCGGCTGCAGGCGTCATGCCCGACGGCACGCCGTTTTCCGTGCCCGATCAGGGCAGTCTGCCGCCAGCGATCGACATCTCGGAGACGTTCAAGGGCAAGCGCGTGTTTCTCTGCCTGCCTGTCTACCGGGCCGGCAGCGAGGAAGTGTCCTTCGAGGACGACATGCGCTCGCTCGCGCGCTACCGCGTCCACGACCGCGAAGTGGCCGACCAGAACTCGATCGGCGGCGAACCCGCGCCCATTCAGGTGTCGGATTTGCGGCTGCGGCTTCTGCCCGAGGGCGAAGTGCCGGAAGGCTGGATGACGCTCGGTGTCTGCCAGGTGGTCGAGCGGCGGCCCGACTTGTCGATCGCGCTCTCGGAGAGCTACATCCCACCGGTCGCATTCGTGCACGAAAGCAGCGTGCTCGCCGGATTCCTGCGCGAGCTTGCCGGGCTTCTGAACCACCGCGGCGAAGCACTGGCGGCGCGGCTCTCGGCTCCCGGGCGGGGCGGCGTGGCGGAAGTGGCGGATTTCATGCTGCTTCAACTGGTCAACCGCTATCAGCCCATGGTGGCGCACCTCGCCCAATTGCGTGCGCTGCACCCCGAACGGCTCTATGCCGAGTTCCTGACGCTCGCTGGGGACTTCACGACCTTCACTCGCGACACCCGTCGCCCCGGAGAGTACCCGGCCTATGACCACGATGATCTCGCGGGCTGTTTCGGGCCGGTCATCATGGACCTGCGTCGCTCGCTGTCGATGGTCCTCGAGCAGAACGCCTTCCAGATCGAACTGCTCGAGCGGGCCTACGGCGTACGTGTCGCGGTGATCGCCAACAAGGAGCTCATCAAGAGTGCGGCCTTCGTGCTCGCCGTGGCCTGCGAACTGCCCGGCGAGCAGGTGCGCAAGCTCTTTCCGACACAGGTCAAGATCGGCCCCGTGGAAAAGATCCGCGACCTGGTGAACCTTCATCTGCCGGGGGTCACGCTCCGGCCGTTGCCCGTGGCGCCGCGACAGATTCCGTATCACGCAGGCAACAACTACTTCGAGCTCGACACCCAAAGCGAGTTCTGGCGCGGGCTCGAACGTTCGGGCGGCCTCGCCATGCACATCGCGGGTGATTGGCCCGGTCTGAAACTCGAATTCTGGGCGATCCGGTCATGAGCACGCCAGCGAATCTCGATCCGTTCGCCATTCTCGGGGCGACCCCCAGCCCCGTTCCCGTCGTCGATGCCTCAGGTGCGGCAGCGGCAGTTGCGGCGACCGCGCGTGCACCGCAGTTTGCCGAGGCGCAGGTGGCCGCCGATCTGCCGGAAATCCTCTCCGGCGAAAACGCGCTCGCCCGTGCGGCCAACCCGCTGCTCAACCTGATTCCGCAGATCCGGGTGACCGCGCACCATCCCGATCCGGGACAGTTGCGCAATTACCTGGTCGATCAGGTGCAGCTCTTCGAGCGTCGCGCCCGCGAGTCGCAGGTGCCCCCCGAGACACTGATCGCTGCGCGCTATGCCCTGTGCACCGCCCTCGACGAGACGGCGGCCAAGACGCCCTGGGGCGGCGGCGGCCAGTGGTCGCGGCATTCGCTGCTCGTGACCTTTCACAACGAGACCTGGGGCGGTGAGAAATTCTTCCAGGTGCTCGCGCGACTCGTTCAGGACCCGAAGAAGCACCTCGACCTCATCGAGCTGATGGCCGTCTGCATTGCGCTCGGTTTCGAGGGCCGCTTCAGCGTGGTGGACAACGGTCGCACGCAGCTCGAAACCCTGCGCCGACGTCTGGTCGAGATCATCAGTGCTGCCCGCGGCGAATATTCGCGCGACCTCTCGCTCAACTGGCGCGGCGCCGTTGCCGACGGACGCGCCGGCTGGGGTTACCTGCCGCTCTGGGTGGCCACGGGTGTCACGCTGCTCGTCCTGCTCGGCATCTACCTGCTCTACACCTTCCTGATGGCAGGACGCTCCGACCAGGCCTTCACGGCGGTGAGCTCGATCCGGCCGCCCAAGGCCGAGGCGTTCAAACCGAAGCCCGCTGCGACAAAGCGCCTGGGTCGCTTCCTCGAGCCCGAGATCCAGGCGGGGCTCGTTGCGGTGAACGACTTCGAGGACCGCAGCGTCATCATTCTTCGCGGCGACGGCATGTTCGACAGCGGCAAGACCGAGGTCAAGGACCGCTACCTCGCGATCCTCGACAAGGTCGCCGAGGCCCTGAATTCAGTGCCTGGCACGGTGCGTGTGGTCGGCCACACGGATGACGTGCCGATCAGAAGCGCGCGCTTTCCGTCCAACTACGAGTTGTCGAAGGCCCGGGCTCGAGAGGTGCAGCGCCTGATCGAGCCGAGGCTCCGGGATCCCGGCCGCATCCAGGCTGACGGGCGGGCGGATGCCGAGCCGCTGGTGCGCGAGAAGACCGCCGAAGCGCGGGCGCAGAACCGCCGCGTGGAAGTCACGTTGATCCTGCCGCCTTCGGAGCGGGATCGGGAGTTCGCTGCGTCCCAGCAACAGCAGCCAGCGCCCGCGACCCAACCCGCAGCCCCGCAGACGCCACAGCAGGGGAGGCCGTGATGAGCTTCCTGCGCAGTCTTTTCCGCAAGATGTTCAACCGGATCACGCTCACGATCCTGCTGCTGGTCCTCCTGTCGCTCGCGATCTGGTTCGGCGGCCCGCTGATCGCGATCGCCGACTGGCCGCCGCTCGGGCCGACATGGGTGCGCTGGTCGTTGATTGCCGTCGTCTGGGCAATCTGGCTCATCAAGCTCCTGATCGGGTGGTGGCGGTCGCGCAACGTCAACGCGGCGTTGCTCGGTCAGCTGGCAAAGATGCAGAGCGCGGCCAAGCCGGGAGAGCCGGGTGCGGGCGAGGAGGAAGTCGCCGAACTCAATCGGCGCTTCAAGGCGGCCGCAGAGACGCTCAAGAAGACCCGCTTCAGCAGCACGGACAAGGGCGGCTGGCTGTCCGGCCTGTCCAAGCAGTATGTCTACCAGTTGCCGTGGTATGCCTTCATCGGTGCACCGGGCTCAGGCAAGACGACCGCGCTCATCAACGCGGGGTTGACCTTCCCGCTGGCCGACCAATTCGGCAAGGCGGCCATCCGGGGCGTGGGCGGCACGCGCAACTGCGATTGGTGGTTCACCAACGAAGCGGTGCTGATCGACACCGCCGGGCGCTACACCACGCAGGAGAGCAACCAGGCGGTCGATCGCGCAGAGTGGCAGGGCTTCCTCGGACTCCTCAAGAAATTCCGTCCGCGACAACCCTTGAACGGCGTGCTGCTCACGGTGTCCGTGGCCGACCTGCTGTCAATGAACGCGCAGGAGCGCGAACTTCATGCCGCTACGCTCAAGGCGCGCCTCAACGAGCTGCGCGAGGGCTTGGGTGTGCAGTTCCCGGTCTACGTGCTGGTGACGAAGGCCGACCTGCTGGCCGGCTTCAACGAGTACTTCCTGAACCTCAACCGCGAGGAGCGGGCCCAGGTCTGGGGGTTCACCTTGCCCTACGACCCGCGCGCCACCGAGCCGATTGCAGTGCGCGAGGCGTTCAACCGTGAGTTCGACCTGCTCTACAAGCGCTTGAACGACGGCATGCACCAGCGTCTTCTGGACGAGCCGGATCTCTCACGCCGCGCGCTGGCCTACACGCTACCGCAGCAGTTTGCGGGCATCAAGGACGTGCTCGGGCGGCTCTTGCATGGCGTGTTCAGCGAGTCGAAGTTCAACGAGCAACCGCTGCTGCGCGGCGTCTACTTCACTTCAGGGACGCAGGAAGGCACACCGTTCGACCGTGTGCTCGGCGCCTTGCAGCGCACCTTCCGCGTGGATGCGCGCGTTCGCAGCGAAGCCGCGCCCGGCACGGGCAAGAGCTTCTTCCTGCAAGATCTCCTGCAGAAGGTCATCTTCCCCGAGAGCTTCATCGCCGGCCGGAACCTGCGCGCCGAGCGACGCCAGAAGTTGATCCAGTATGCCGGGCTTGCCGCCTGTGGTCTGGCGTTCGTGGTCTTCAACGTGGCCTGGTGGTGGAGCTATCGGAACAACCTCGCCTACATCGCCGAGGTCAACCAGAACGCCGAGGCGCTCAGGGAGGCGGTTGCCGCCATTCCCACGGCGCCGAGCGAGGATGCACCAGCCCTGGGTGGCGTTCTCACGCAGGCGCGCAATGTCGCCGCGAGCACCAAGTTCGCAATCGACAATCCGCCCTGGGGCTATCGCTGGGGTCTCTACCAGGGGGCGAAGCTCGATGCAGCGGCGCAATCGACCTACCAGCGCCTGCTCGAAGATAGCCTGATGCCGCGCATCGCAGTGCGGCTCGACACGCGCCTGCAGGCGGCGGTGAGCGCAGGTAACGAAGGCACCTACGAGGCGCTCAAGGCCTACCTGATGATGTATGAGTCGAGCCGGGTCAACAACGAGTTCCTGACCAAGACCATCGGCACCGACTGGATGGCCGCCCTGCCGCCCGATGTCTCGACCGACGCGCGCAAGGAGCTTCTCTCCCATCTCGATGCGCTCCTCGAGAGCGGGGGCTTCCGGGCGACGTTTCCGATCAATGCGCCGCTCGTACAGCAGGCGCGCGAGCAGCTCGCGCAACTCGAGCCTGCGCGCCGTGCCTACAACTTCATCAAGAGCCAGCTCATCGGGATCGATCTACCGGAGTTCACCGTGGCGAAGGCGGCAGGCGATCGCGCGCCTGAAGTGCTGACCCGACGCAGCGGAAAACCGATCACGAGCGACGGCATCCCGGGTTACTACAGCGAGCGCGGCTACAACAAGCACTTCGTCGAGGCGCTCGGTCGCTGGGGCACGGAGCTTGCGCTCGAGGAGGCCTGGATCCTCGGTCGTGGCGGCGGCAGCGGAGCGCGCGGCAGCGGCGCGGCCGCGGCAGCCACGGCAGCAAACGACATGCAGCGGCTCGAACGACGGATCCGCGAGCTCTACCTGCTCGATTTCGCCAACCAGTGGCAGGCGTTCCTGCAGGATGTGCGCCTCAAGCAGCCGCGGACCATGAGCGAGGTGATCGACTTCGCGACCATTCTCGGGGCGCCGGATTCACCGCTCGTCCTGCTCGTGCGGGAAGTCGCCCGACAGACGCAATTGGTCAACCCGGAGCGCAGCGGCGCATCGCGCGTGGATCGCATTCGGGAGGAAGCACGGCGGGCGGCCAAGGAGGTCAGTGCCGCGGTTGCAGCGATCGCCAATTCGAGCGTGAGCGCGGACCGGATCGAAGCGATTGCCGAGGAGCCTTTCCGCGATTTCATCCGCATGGCCACGCCCGAGGGCAAGGGACAGATCGACCAGATCGCGCGGGCCGTGCTCGAGTACGCGAACGCGCTGCGCGCCGATCAGTCGTCGCTTTCGGGCGGGGCGACCTCGCGACGCGCGACAGACGCCGAAAATGCACTGCGTTCGCTCGCCGCGTCGAGCCGCACGCCAGTGCGGGAGATTCTCGAGGCCCTGATCGGCTCCGGCGAGCGCACGACCCGGGCAGCGATCCAGAGCAATGCGTCGGCCCAGGCGCGCGGGACGGCGGGGGCCGCCTGCGCTGCCGTCGTTCAGAGCTACCCCTTCCGCCGCGGTGCCGCGCAGGACGCTTTCCCGCAGGACTTTGCCCAGGTCTTCGGACCCGACGGCTCGCTCAAGCGTGCCTTCGACCAGGTCGCCTCGGCCATCGACATGTCACGCGATCCTTGGGTGCCGCGGCCCGGCATCGATGGGGCGGCCGCAGGCGGTGTCGACGTCACGCGCAGTTTCCAGAACGCTGCCGCGATCCGCGAGACGTTCTTTGCCGGGGGGCGCAACCAGCCGGGCTTCGATCTCGACGTGCGCGTCGCGACGACCGGAGATCGGGCCGAACTCGATGCCGACGGAACGGTGTTCACGAGCGGCGAGGACTTCAAGCCACTCGCCTGGACCGGGCAGAAGAACGGTGGCCGCACCTTCGTGCGAGTCGGAGCGCAGAAGACGGTCGTTTTCTCGGCCGAGGGCTTCTGGGCCTTGCATCGACTCGTCGATCGCGGCGGGGGTGGTGCGGCCAGCGGATCGCTCGTGACCGTGAGCCTGCCCGCGGACGGTCGGGAGGTGCGGATCGAGCTCCGGGCGCGGTCGTTCCGGCATCCGCTGACGCTGCCCGCGCTGCGCCAGTTCGGCTGCCCCGGTCGATGAGAGCTGATGCGATGAGCGCTCAAAGTCCGGCTGACGAGACGACACAGGGGACCGCCTTTGGCTGGTTCGGCAAGCTGCCCGGGGCGGGGGATTTCGTCTCGCGCCGCATGTCGTGGCGCGCCCAGCAACACTGGGACCAGTGGCTCTCGCTGGGCCTCGAGCAACTCAAGACGATCAGCACCGAAACCGGCTGGGGTGTCTGGCGAAACATGCCGGCATGGGGATTCATCGTGCCTGCGGGCCAGGCGGGAGAGACGCCCCAGCTCGGTCTGCTCGTTCCCTCGGCCGATCGCGTCGGGCGCCTGTTTCCCTTCCTCGTGGCCGCACCCCTGACCACGGCTGAGTCACAGCAAACACTCATTGCGCATGCGGCGCCGATCGTCATGGGGTGGTACGAAGTGGTCAGTGCGGCCCAACGAGAGCGGCTTGGCGTCGATGTCGTGGATGCGCGCCTGGCGCAGGCGCTCGCCACGGCGGAAGGCATGACGATCGATGCAGCCGACTCCGAGGTCACCCTCCCGCCGGGCGTCATCGATCTGGTGCTGCCGTGGCCTGATCTGCCGTCGAACTTCGACGCCACCGGGCGCGAGAGCTACTGGTGGAGCGTGCCGCCGGCGAGCACCGGCCACCGCGCGCGCACCTACCAAGGCAGTCTGACCGCGGCGCACTTCTGCGCGCTGAGTGCGTGAGTGCGTGAGTGCGTGGGTGCGTCTGCGGTGAGCCGATGACCCGGGAAGGGACTCGTACAGCCGACCTACGGCTTTTTGGCGTTGATTTCACCTCCGCTCCGCGCACGCGAAAGCCGATCGTGGTGGTCGAGGGGCGACTCGGCGACAAGAGCCTCGCGCTCATGGCGGTCGAGCGGCTCACCGCATGGCCCGCCTTCGAGGCATTTCTCGAGCGTCCAGGACCCTGGCTCGCCGCGTTCGATCTTCCACTCGGGCTGCCGCGCGGGGTGCGCGAGGCTTTGGACTGGCCGCATGACTGGCGTCAGCTCATGCGTCGACTCGCGGACCTGCCGCGCGCTGAGTACGTGGCGGCTCTCGACCGGCTGCGCGAGGCGCGGCCCAAGGGCGCGCGGTACATCCACCGTCGCTGCGACCCCCCGGCGGGCTCGTCGAGTCCGATGAAGCTGGTCAACCCGCCGGTCGGGCTGATGCTTTTCGAAGGGGCGACCCGGATCGCGCGGGCCGGGCTCAGTGTGCTTCCGTGTGCCCCGTCGGCAGACTCGCGCGTGGCGGTCGAGGGCTATCCCGGTCATGTGGCCCGCGCGCTCGGCGTGGGTTCCTACAAGCACGATGCGCGCGCGGGACAGACCCCGGAGCGTCATCGGGAGCGGGTGCGGTTGATCGCCGCGCTCGATGACTGGGTGCGGGAACAGACTGGACGACACCTGCGCTGGACTGAACCGCTCCGGGCCGAATGCGCGGACGATGCGACGGGCGACACTCTCGATGCGGTCGTGCTTACGGCTCAGGCGGCGCTCGCGGCGCACCGGATCGCTCTTGGCGAGGCCATTGCGCCAATGGACGGCGATTCGGCCGAGGGGTGGATCGTAGGCGTCGCCTGGGCCCCGCTGAATCCTGCCTGAAGGCGCGGGCCCGAGCGTGTCCCCGAGCGTTTCCATTTGCGCGGGCAAAATCAACGGTGGCTTGGTCCCTCTCACCGACCGTGACGCTTGCATCCCTGCTCTCATTGCCTCCTGCCGATACCGTCGTGCTGGCGCCGAGCGACCGTGCGCGGCGCGCCTGGCGCGGGCGCTGGCTCCGTGCGATGCGTGGGATGCCGGGCGCGGGCGAGGCCAGTCTCATGCCCACCTTTCTGACCCTCGAGGAGTGGCTCCGCCTTCTGTGGGAAGACCTGCGACTTCTCGGCCGTCTGCCTGGCGCGGGGGACCTCGTCGACCCGAGCATCGAGCAGGCACTCTGGCGACTCGCCGCACGCGAGCATGTGGGCGGTGCCCCCGTGGCGTGCGAGAGCTTGGGTGAGGAAATGCAAGCCGCGTGGCGGCTCCTGAATGCCTACGCCCCGCTACCGATCGACGATGCCCTGATTCCGCCGGAACCAGGCGCGTCCGGCGAGTGGCGAGTCGACCTACGCGCTGGCGAGGACTGGTGGCAGGCGGCCGCACGTGACGTGCTCGATCGGCTCGAGGGCGCCGGGGTCGTCAGCGAGGCGGAGCTCGCCCGTCGTCTTTACGCACGGACACACCTGCTCGCGGGTGTGGTCTCACCCCACCTCGTGCTCACGCCCCAGTTCTCGCCCTGGCCGGATGTGATCGCGCTGATCGCGAGGATCGAGCAACTCGGCGTGAGCTGTGTGCATCGGCTCACGGCTCTCGATTCGACCGCGGGGTCGGTCGAGGCCGCGAATGCGTTGTCTCAGGCTGCGCGGCCGTTGACGCGCCGCCGCTTCAACCACTTGCTCGGCGAGCGCGAGGCCGCGCTCGATTGGGCGAGATCCCGCGCGGCGGAGGCCATCGCGCAGGGCATCGTCGGCCCGCAGGTGGTCATCGTCGTGCCGGATCTCGCATCGAGCTTCGCGCGGTGGCGCCAGAGCGCCGACTTTCTTGCAATCGACGCCAACTTCTCGATCGGTCCTGCGGTTTCGCGCTATCCGTGGGCGGCCGCCGGGTTCGTGGCAGTGAACGCCGCCTTCGAGCCGTGCGCCATCGAGGAACTGGCCGACGCGCTGATGCATCCCCGCTGGGGCTGGCAGGTCGAGGCGCGCGAGGCCGTGGCCCGTGCGACGCGACAGGCCATCGAATCGGGCGTCCGCTCCTGGGGCCTTGCCGACGCGCTGCGTCAGGCCCATCTGTCCGATCGCCTGCGGGCGGTCGAAGCGGCTATCGGCGACTTCGGGGGTGGCGTACGCCGCACCCGCGCCCAGTGGGCAGAACGATACCGTGCGCTGGTGGCGGCGTTGACCGAGGCGGTGCCGGTGCTCGACTCGGCGCTTGTGCAATTGCAGCGCGCGCTCCGCGAGGCGATCGAGCGCTGGCAGTCGCTCGATCGCTGGTTGGGCCCGGTGACGCACGCAGAGGGTCATGGCGAACTCATCAGCCTGACCGACCGCTCGCCGTTTCAGCCCGAGGCGCACGGTCAGGCGGTGCAGGTGATCGGTCTGCTCGAGTCAGCCGGCTTGCCGCATGATGGGCTCTGGTTCACCGGGGCCACGGCGGATGCGCTCCCAGAACGCGTGAGCCTCAATCGTGCGCTCGACCCCGCGTGGCAGCGAAGGCATGGCGTGGGTCGTGCCGCCTTTGCGAACGTGCGGGCCCGTGCCGAGGCGCTCGTGGGTCACTGGCAGAGCCTCGGTCCGGTCTGCATCGCCTCCCGCACCGAAGACGCGGGCGAACCCAAGCGCTGGAGTCCCCTTCTGGCGAGCTGGCCGCTGGCCGAGGCGGTCGCTGCTCGACCGCGTCCCCCCGATCGGTGCGAGCCTCGGTTCGAGTGGTTGTCGGATGAGGCAGCGCAACCCGATCCGCCGCTCGGGCGCGCCCGTCTTCGGGACTTCGAGCAGCAGGCCCTGTGCCCGCGGCGCGGGTTCATCTCTGCGCGGCTCGCTGCCGAGCCGTGGCCGCTTCCCGCCGAAGGGGTGCCCCCGCGTCTGCGCGGCAATCTCCTGCATGCGCTCGCCGAGCATTACGGCAGGGCGATCCTTGGCCGCGACTCGCGAGCGATCGACTGGTCACAGGTCCACGTGTCGATTCCTGAATGGGTGACCGCCTGCGCGGATCGCCATCGAGACGGGCTCGATCGTTTGCCTGCGGTCGTGCGCCGGGCCGAGCTGCGCCGGATCGAGCGGATCATGCACCGCTTCGTCGATGTCGAGCAACGACGTGCCGCATTCAGTGTCCACGCGGTCGAATCACCGCTCACGGCCGACATCGGCGGTCTCGCCTTGCGTCTGAAGATCGACCGGATCGACGCGATCCCCGCTGCGGGTGCGGACGACCCAGGCCAGCTGGTGGTGGATTACAAGACCGGTCAGGTGGATCTCAAAGCCCTGACCGATGCGCGCCTGACTGCGCCCCAGCTCGCGGTCTATGCGCTGGCCGCGGGTGAAGCGACGGTCGGCGTGGCGTACGCGGCACTTGCCGACGACGAAACTGGCCTTCGGGGACTCGGTCGAGGCTGGCAGGCTCAGGAGGCATCGGCTGCGGAAGCGGATGACGAGTTCGCGCGCTTGCGTTCGGCTTGGGCAGCACAGCTGACCGTGCTGGCCGACGAGCTGAGTCGCGGGGAGGCTGCGCTCGCGCCCATCGAGGGCCTGCGCACCTGTGAGCGCTGTCCGGTGCGAAGCGCCTGCGGCATCGACCGTGTTCTGGCCGCGCAGGGCAGGGCATTCATCGAGGGCGACGAGGAATGAGCGCACTTGCGGACGCCTCGGCGCGTCGCCGTGCGCTCGACGTCGCGCACTCCTTCATCGTCCAGGCGCCAGCCGGCGCGGGCAAGACGGAGCTCTTGATCCAGCGCCTGCTTTCGCTTCTCGCCGTGGTCGAGCATCCGTCCCAGGTGCTCGCCATCACCTTCACCAACAAGGCGGCTGCGGAGATGCGCGAACGTCTTCAGGCTGCGCTCACGGAAGCGGCGACGAAACCCGAGCCCGCGGCGTCGCCCGAGCGAGAACGCTGGGCGCTCGCGCGAGCAGTCGTCGAGCGGGATCGTGAATTGGGTTGGGCGCTGTCCGAGCGTTTCGATGCGGTGCCGATCGAAACCTTCGATGCCCTCTGCCTGCGCCTCGCTCAAGCGGGCTGGACGCCTGATGCCGTCGACCACACGGCATGGACCACACTCGACCCGGATCTCCGCGGGCTCTACCTCGAAGCGGCGCGCGCTGCGATCGAAGCGCTGGACGAGTTGGACGTCACGGAGGATGCCGATGCGACCGCGGATCTCCTCGACCGCATGGACAATCGCGTGGGCCTGCTCGTGACCGGCCTGGCCGATCTGCTCGCGCGCCGCGGGCAATGGGCCGAGCACGCGCTCGACGACAGCGAGGTAGCGGCACAGGCACAGGACGCTCTCATCACGGCGCGGGTCGAGCGCGGCCTCGGGGCGCTCGCCGCGACCTGGACGAAACATGAGCTCACGCAGGCGCAGGATTGGGCGCGGGTGGCCATCGCCCATCTCGACGACGAGCAAGAGCGCGAGGCACTGCGGCCGCTCGCCGAGGGTGAAGCGCCCGTGGCGCGTCTCGATGATCTGCCCAAGTGGCGTGCGCTGGCGCAGCTCATGCTGACCAAGGAGGGCGCATGGCGAAGAAAAGTCGACAAGCGGCACGGCTTCCCGTCGTCGCAGCGTCCGGTGGGCAATGCACTCACGGCGTTCTGCCTGCAACGCCAGGCGGACGATGAGACCGGCCGGGCGGCGGCGCTCCTTGCAAGCACGCATCAGTGGCCGGATCGTTCAGCGCTTGCGGGGCACGCACGGGCGCGCCGTGCAACGCAATGGTTGCTCAAGCGCGCATTGGCCGAACTGCAGATGCGGCTCGCCGCGCGGGGCGTCACCGACTTTGCCGGGGTTGCGCTCGCAGCACAGTCTGCCCTTGCAGTGAATGCACGGGGCGTGGCCGAACGCCTGGATGCGCAGATCGCCCATATCCTGGTCGATGAGTTTCAGGATACGAATCCCGCCCAGGCGCGACTGCTCGAGCAACTCGTAGCGGAGTGGACGCCCGGCGACGGTCGCACGCTCTTTCTCGTGGGCGATCCGATGCAGTCCATCTACGCCTTCCGCGATGCGGATGTCGGCATCTTCCTCTCGGCCATGCAGCACGGGGTGGGGCCGGTCTCGCTCGAGGTGCTGACCTTGAGCGCGAACTTCCGCTCCCGACCGACGCTGGTCGAGTGGGTCAATCGGGTCTCGCCCTCCGCGTTCGCGCAGGCTGCGGGCACTGAGACAACCACGGCCGAGCGGGCGGCCATCCCGTTCGTGGCAGCGCACGCGGCCCGCACCGATGGCGAGGATGCGCATGTCGGTGCGTACCTGTTCGAGACCGCCCGCGATGAAGCGCGCTGGATCGCCGACCAGATTGCGACGCTCAAGCAGCGCGCGCCAAGCGAGCGGATCGCGGTCATCGTGCGTCGGCGTGAGGACGCTCTGCCGATCATCGAAGAACTGGCTCGACGTCCGATCGCCACCACGGCGGTGGAGTTTGCGCCGCTGGCGGCACGACCGGTCGTGCGCGATCTGTTGACCCTCACTGAACTTCTGGCCCAACCCACCGATGCGTTGGCCTTCTTTGCCTGGCTTCGTTCTCCCCTGGTCGGGCTCCGCTTGTCGTCGCTGGCGCGACTGGCCGCCGATGCCCGCGAAACGTCCAGCACGCGGTTGCTTCTCGATGCCGCGCAGCGCGAGGTGGCGCTGTCACGGTTTGCTGCCGGGCAGACGAACGCCACGGAGGACGCGAGTGACGCCAGCCGACTCCGTGCTGCGCTTGCGGCGTATGACCTCGCCATGGCCGAGCGCGAGCTTCATCCCCTGGCCGAGTGTGCTTGGCGCCTCTTTTTGCGGCTGGGCGGGCGAGACCTCCTGCTCGAACCAGAGGATCGTGAAGAGGCGGAGCTGTTCCTCGGGCTCGTGGACCGTGCGGCACCGCGGGGGCTTCTCGCCGATCGTGATGCGCTGCTTCGTGAACTGGCGAGTCTCAAGCGCACGCTGTCTGCGGGGAGTGCGACAACGCCCGCCGGTCCTGCGGAAGGTTCCGTGGAAATCCTGACCATCCACAAGGCGAAGGGGCTGGAATGGGACAGCGTGTTCCTTCCCGCGCTCGGTCAGACCGGGGGACGGGAGAGCTTTCAGCCGTTGGTGTGGTTGATCGAGCGAAGCCCAGGACATGGGGAGGCCGCCCAGCTCGTCCTGGCTACGCGGGAACGCCGGCGCAGCGAGGAGGGCAGCGTCTTTGCGTTCGTGCGTCGCCTACGCCAGGGGCTTGAGTCGGCCGAGCGCGCGCGTCTGCTTTACGTCGCGGTGACCCGCGCGCGCGAACGTCTCTACCTGTCCCGGACCGGGGCGACCCGGGCGCCGGGGGCGTCGCTCGCGGGGCTCGTCTCCTGGGATGATGCCTTGAAGCTGGAGACCGCCGATCCGGCCGACCCCCACGGCGCTGCCGCCTCGGGTGAAGCCGTTTTCATGGCGCCGACCGCGTCGCTGATGCGTATCGTCGGCGCAACTCGGACAACTTTGGAACTTGTCCCGCGATCCGAGCGCGGATCGCGTTCGCGAACGACATCCGAGACCGGTGCAGAAGCGGCGCAACCAGACCGGGGCGCAGAGCTTTCTTCGGCGCGCATGGAGCGGGCGATGGGCGTGGTCGGTCATCGACTCCTCGAGGCGCTTGCGCGACGGCCGCAGGACGCGACCGGGCCTGTTGCGCAGATCGATGCGGACGCGGTCGCGGCGCTCCTCGTGGGGGAGGGCGTGCCGGTGGAGGCAGCGCACCCGCTGGCTCGTCGCCTCGTCGATCACCTCGTGCGCCTTTCCAGCGAAAGCCCGCATTGGGCTTTTGTTTTTGGGCGTGACCATGCCGAGGCGGGAAGCGAAGTGAATCTCGTTCATGCCGGAGAGGCGCTGCGCGTGGATCGAACGTTCATCACGACGTCAGGCGAGCGCTGGATCGTCGATTTCAAGTTCGGCGAGCCGCCACCAGGCTCAGACGTCGCGTCGTGGCTTGAGTCTTGGACAGTCCACCACCGCGCTCAAATGGAACGCTATGCGCGTGCCTTTCGCGCCATGGAGACACGGCCGCTGCACTGCGCGGTCTACGCGATCTGGTTGGATCAGCTCATTCCGATGTCATGGACATGAGCGCTTTTTCGGGCTCGCGCGGCTTGGCGTGATTCCTACAATGAATGGGACTTCGTTTCACGCGACGGCAGATGCCCGTCGACGGAAAGGATGCCCGCTGCCTTTCGATTGTCACGCGCCCCGCTCAGTCTGCCCGTCGATGCGGCACCGAGCGCGCTGACCATTGGTAATTTCGATGGGGTGCATCGTGGGCATCAGGCGTTGCTCGAGGCAACCGTGCAGGCTGCCCGGGAACGTGGCCTCGCCCCGACCGTTCTCACCTTCGAACCCTCACCGGGCGCATTCTTCGCGCGGAGCCGCGGGCTTTCCCCCCCAGTGCGTCTGCAGCGGCTCCGCGACAAGGTCGCCTGTCTGCGCGCGCTGGGTGTGTCACATGTCTGTGTGGCTCGATTCGATCAGGCCATGGCCTCGCTTTCGCCCGAAGCGTTTTGCGAGACGGTTTTGAGGCAGCGACTCAATGTGCGCTGGCTGATCGTTGGCCAGGACTTCCGATTCGGACGCGGTCGATCCGGCGACGTGGCCACCTTGCGGGCATGGGCGGCAGGTTGTGGGGTGGAGGTGCATGTTCTGCCCGACGTCGGCGTGGAGGGGCTGCGCTTTTCCTCCTCGATGGTGCGCGAGGCCCTGGCCGTGGGTGACTGCGCGGCCGCGGCCGCGCTGCTCGGGCGACCGTATCGCATTTCGGGGCGCGTCACGCATGGGCAAAAGCTTGGGCGGACCCTGGGCTTTCCGACCATCAACATCCCGCTCTGGTCACCGCCCCCGGTCTTGGGGGTGTTCGCGGTGCGGGTTCATGGCGTCGATGTCGCGGGAGGCCAGGCCATCGCAGGCGCGGCGAGCGCCGGGGTCCGGCCAACGGTGACGTCATCCGGACGACCGTTGCTCGAAGTGCATCTGCTCGATTTCTCGGGCAACCTCTACGGCCAGCGCGTCGTGGTCGAATTCGTGGAGTTCCTCCGCTCGGAGGCGCGATTCGCATCCACGGCCGAAATGGTCGAGCAGATGCATCGGGATGTGGCCAAGGCGCGGGCCGTGTTGCTCGAATCGGCGGCCGCCGCGCTCGAGGGCCGTTGAAATGGTGTTCGTCGCGCCCATGCCCCCTGGACTGGCCGAACCGGTGCGCGAAGTCCTCGAATGCGCCCGCCGTGCCGTGCCGAACATGGATGCGGTGCTCAAGCACGCCCGCGATGCCTGGCACATGGCGCTCGACATGCCGAGACTCGAGCGGGCGGCTGCTGGGCACGTGCTCATCCTCGCCCTGCACCGTGCGGGTCGGCTGGAGGATGTCTGCAAAGTCGCAACCGAGGTGCTGCCCGTCTTGCGGGAGTATGCGGACGCCCCGTTTGGTGCCGCCGCCTACAGTGAGGCGCTGCGCTGCGCTACGGTCGCCGCCGCGGAGACCGGACGATTCACCGAAGCGTTGGCGCTGGCGACCGAATTGCACGAGTATGTCCAGTTGCGCGAACTGGAGGACGAGCGCCCGTCAGCTCTCAGTCTTCTGGGTGTAGCCTTCGACCGTTCAGGCGATCCATGGCAGGCTGCCCGCATCCTTCGTAGGGCTGCTGCAGAGGCGCGGTGCCGCGGCGGTGACCGGGCGCGGGTGCTCGCGCTCAACAACCTCGCGGTCATCCTGCTCAGCCAGTACGACCTCTTTCGCGAGGCCGGGGAAGCGCGATAAGGCGACGCCATCTTGCACGAGGCGCTCCAGGTGATCGAGGAGGCGGCGCCGATTGCAAAATGCGTCGGTGACGGCTATCTCGAATCGATGGTTCTTTCGAATCTCGGTGAAATCCAGGCGGTCCTCGGGCTGACGGACGAGGCCGAACGGACCCTCGACCGGGCTCAGCGGATCGCGCAGGAAGGTCCGTACGAGGCGCTGGCATCGAGGATTGCCTACGCGCGGGGCGACCTGGCGCTCAGGCGAAACGACCCACGCACGGCCATCAAATGGTTGACCGAAGCGCAGAAGGCGCTCGTGCTTTCGCCGGTGGAGACATCGGCGGTCATGGTGTCGAGAGCGCTCTATCGCGCCTACCGCCAACTTGGCGATGCGAGCACCGCACTCGCCATGCTCGAGCAGACCCGCGCCATGGAACTCGCCCGTGCCCGACGCCAGCTTCAGGCGCGCTCCGAGTACACCCTGAGCCGGGTCGAGGCGGAGGAACGTCAGCGGCAGACGCTCGACGACGCGTACCGTGTAGCGCAGGAGAGCGCCCGGCGCGCAAATGCCATGGAACGGCTGGCCCTGCAGGATGCACTGACCGGGCTCGCCAATCGTCGCGCGCTCGTGGCGCATCTCGATCGCGTGCTTGAGCGAGCGGCCGTGCGTGGCCAAGAGGTTGCGGTGATCCTGATCGATCTGGATCATTTCAAGCAGATCAATGACCGATTCGGCCATGCCGTGGGCGACCGGGTGTTGCAGCGCGTGGCTGTGCTCCTGCGCGATCGCGTCCAGCCCGGGCTCGTCGCCCGACCCGGCGGCGAGGAGTTCGTGATAGTGCTGGAGAACGTCAATGCGACGCATGCGGTGACGCAGTGCGAGGAGCTCCGCCTGATGGTGGCTCACCACCCGTGGCACACCATCGCCGAGGGGCTCGTGGTGACCTTGAGCGCGGGTATCGCGAGCTATCCGTACGTCGCGCCGGGCGAACTGCTGGAGCAGGCGGACCTGCAGATGTACCGCGCCAAGCGGATGGGCCGAAACCGCGTATCGGTCGTTCCCTGAGTGAGGCGGGCGCACCCCGCGGCATGGTCGCCGAAATGCGAGACAATAGCTTCATGCACCCGACTCACGCATTCTTTCCCCGGCAGAGCTTCGCCGGTGCGCACGCACGGCAGACGCGTCGCGACCGAATTTGACGGCGGCCTGCGCTGATGGCGCGCACGTCGTCAGCCTCCCGCCTGGGCCGACGACCGGTTCCCGTCGGATCGGCCCGGTTCCGCCTCTCGTCCACACCCGCACAGCTGCGATTGCCCACGCGGGTCAGCCGTCTCTGCCATGTCATCCGCTAAAAAGACTTCCTCTAAGTATCCGGTCAATCTCACGGACACCCCGTTGCCCATGCGGGGTGATCTGGCCAAACGCGAACCCGCCTGGGTCGCCGAATGGCAGGAAAAGAAGCTCTATGAGGCGATCCGCCAGCGCGCGGCAGGCCGTCCGCGCTGGGTGCTGCATGACGGACCGCCGTATGCGAACGGCGACATTCACATCGGGCATGCGGTCAACAAGATCCTCAAGGACATCGTCGTCAAGAGCCGCCTGATGGCAGGCTTCGACGCTAGCTACGTGCCGGGCTGGGATTGCCATGGCATGCCGATCGAGATCCAGATCGAGAAGAAACACGGCAAGGGGCTACCTGCGGCCGAGGTCCAGGCCAAGAGCCGCGCTTACGCTGCCGAGCAGATCGAGCGGCAGAAAAGAGACTTCATTCGTCTCGGCGTTCTTGGTGACTGGGACAACCCCTACACGACGATGAATCCGCGCAACGAGGCGGACGAAATCCGCGCACTGCGCAAGATCTACGACGCGGGTTATGTCTTTCGCGGCCTGAAGCCCGTCAACTGGTGTTTCGACTGCGGCTCGGCGCTTGCCGAGGCCGAGGTCGAATACCACGACAAGACCGACATCGCGGTGGATGTCGGTTTTCGGTTTGCCGAGCCAGAACGGCTAGCCCAGGCCTTCGGTTTGCCGGCGCTGCCTCAGGCCACGGGCTTCGCCGTCATCTGGACCACGACTCCGTGGACGCTGCCTGCAAACCAGGCGCTCAACCTGCATCCGGACTTCGAATACGCGTTGGTCGAAACCAACGATCCGGCACGGCCGTTGCTCGTTCTGGCTCGGGATCGCGTGGAAACTTGCCTCGCGTCCTGGTCGCTCGACGGACGGATCGTCGCGACCTGCCCCGGGCGGGCGCTCGAGCACATCGCCTTTCACCACCCGTTCTATCACCGGCTGAGTCCGGTCTATCTTGGCGACTACGTCTCGCTCGACACCGGCACCGGCATCGTCCACTCTTCGCCCGCCTACGGCGTGGAGGACTTCCTGTCCTGCCGCGCCTACGGCATGAAAGACGAGGACGTGCTGCGCCCCGTGCTTGGCGATGGTCGGTATGCCGACAGCTTGCCCCTCTTCGGAGGGCTCTCCATTTGGGAGGCCAACCCGAAGATCGTCGAGCACATGCGGCAGAACGGTACGCTGTTCAAATCCGAGTCGTTCCAGCACAGCTACATGCACTGCTGGCGGCATCGCACCCCGGTCATCTACCGGGCCACCTACCAGTGGTTCGCCGGGATGGACGTGAAGCCGAAAGACGGCGGCGCCACACTGCGCGAAAAGGCGCTGGCGGCCATCGAGGCAACCGCGTTCTACCCGTCATGGGGCAAGGCTCGCCTTCATGCCATGATCGCCAACCGTCCCGATTGGACGCTCTCCCGTCAGCGACAATGGGGGGTGCCGATGGCGTTCTTCGTCCACCGGGAAACCGGCGAACTCCACCCGCGCACGAGTGAACTGCTCGAGGCCGTGGCCAAGCGCGTGGAAGAGGGCGGCATCGAGGCCTGGCAACGGCTCGACCCGGCGGAACTTCTCGGTGATGAGGCACGCGACTACGTGAAGAACCCGGACACGCTCGACGTGTGGTTCGATTCGGGGACCACCCACGAGACCGTACTGCGCGGCTCGCACGCGGGGCAGAGCACGTTCCCGGCCGACATGTATCTCGAAGGCTCGGACCAGCATCGTGGCTGGTTTCATTCGAGCCTTCTCACGAGCTGCATGATCAATGGCCACGCGCCCTACCGTGCGCTCCTGACTCATGGCTTCGTGGTCGACGGGCAGGGCCGAAAGATGAGCAAGTCGCTCGGCAACGTTGTTGCGCCGCAGAAGGTCGCCGACACGCTGGGCGCAGAGATCCTCCGACTCTGGGTCGCCTCGACCGACTACTCGGGAGAGCTTGCGCTTTCGGATGAGATCTTGAAGCGCGTGACCGACACCTACCGGCGCGTGCGAAACACGGTACGGTTCCTGCTCGCGAACACATCGGACTTCGATGCGTCACGGGATGCCGTGCTGCTGCCGGACATGTGCGAGATCGACCGCTACGCGATCGCCACGACCCGCGCGCTCGCCGCGCGCTGCGTGGCCGCTTACGAGCGCTTCGAGTTCCACGTGGTCATGCAGAACCTGATGAGCTTCTGCGCCGAAGACCTGGGAGCCTTCTATCTCGATGTGCTCAAGGATCGGCTGTACACCTGCGCACCGGAAAGTCGCGCCCGTCGGTCGGCCCAGACGGCACTCGCGATGATCCTGCGTCAACTCGTCACTCTCATGGCCCCGGTGCTTTCGTTCACGGCAGAGGAGGTCTGGGCGATCCTGCATCCCGGTCAGGACGTGACCGAGGCGAGCGTGTTCTTCGAGTGCTACACGGAGGGGCTCCCTGCGCCCGCAGACGAGACCGACCTGCTTTCGCGCTGGGCTCGGATCCGTGCGGTCCGGGCCGAGGTCATGAAGGCGATCGAGAACCTGCGCGAGAAGGGGCAGGTGGGCTCGAGCCTTCAGGCCGCCGTTACGGTGATCGCCCCCGACGATCTCGCGGCCGACCTCGAGCATCTGGCTGACGATCTCAAATTCGTTTTCATCACCTCGAGCGCGCAGGTCGAGCGGGGCGCTGCGCTCGCCGTGCGCGTCTCGCCCGTGGATGCAGCGAAGTGTGAGCGCTGCTGGCACTACCGCGACGATGTGGGCGCGACGGCAGAGCATCCCACGCTTTGCGGACGCTGCGTGAGCAACCTCTACGGCGCCGGGGAAGCGCGCCGGTTCGCGTGACCGGAGGAGGGCCGTCGTCGCCGGCGAACGGGCACTCGAACGGGCGCTCGAACGGGCGTGCGAGTGGGCGTCCGAGTGGGCGTGCACGCGCGCTCGTGACGATCCTCGCCGCCATCGCGCTCGACCAAGTCACGAAGCTCTACTTTCACATGACGTTCGCGCCGCTCGAGCGGGTCAACGTCCTGCCATTCTTCGACTGGATGCTGACCTACAACACGGGTGCCGCGTTCAGCTTCCTCGCCGGTGCCGGGGGCTGGCAACGCTGGTTCTTCCTTGCGCTCGCGCTGGCAGTGAGCCTTTGGTGCTGGCACTGGCTCGGGCGTGAGGAGGATGGGCGGGTTCGCCTCGCGCTGACGCTCATCATCGGTGGCGCGCTCGGAAATGCGATCGACCGGCTGTGGCTCGGCAAGGTGATCGACTTCATATTGATCTACTGGGCCCCCTGGAACTTCTACTATCCCGCCTTCAACCTGGCGGATTCAGCGATCACGATCGGCGCCGCGCTTCTCATCTGGTCGGCGGTGTTTCCGCGCCAACCCACAGCGTCAAGGTCAACGTCATGAATGGGTCTCTCTCGAAAACGTCATCCGGCGGACAGCCGCTGCGATTCATGCCGAAATCGGTGGTCCTCGCGAACCCGCGCGGCTTCTGTGCAGGTGTCGATCGCGCAATCCTCATCGTCGAGCGCGCGCTCGAGAAATTCGGCGCGCCCATTTACGTGCGTCATGAAGTCGTTCACAACAAGCACGTGGTGGAGGGCCTCCGTTCGCGCGGTGCGGTCTTCGTCGAGGAACTCTCGCAGGTGCCGGAAGTGCCCGGCGGAGCGGTCGTCGTCTTTTCCGCACATGGCGTATCCAAGTCGCTTCGGACGGAGGCGAAGACGCGCGGCTTTCGTGTATTCGACGCCACCTGCCCGCTGGTCACCAAGGTGCACGTCGAGGTCATGAAGCTGCGACGCGACGGCTACCAGGTCATCATGATCGGGCACGCGGGTCACCCGGAGGTGGAGGGCACCATGGGGCAGGCCGAGGAGGGGATGTTCCTCGTCGAGGACGAGGCGGACGTCGAGCGCCTCGCGGCATCTGGCCGCATTACCGATCCGGCGAAGCTCGCCTTCGTGACTCAGACCACGCTCTCGGTGGAGGACACGGCGCGCGTAGTGGATGCGCTCAAACGCGTCTTTCCCGCTATCCGCCCACCGCGCAAGGACGACATCTGCTATGCGACCACGAATCGCCAGGAGGCCGTCAAGCGCATCGCAGCCCAGACTGATACGGTCATCGTCGTTGGTTCGATGGCGAGCTCGAACGCCAATCGCCTGCGCGAGGTGGCCGAGCGCATGGGGGCGCGCGCCGTCCTGGTGGACGATGCCGACGGACTGGATCCGGAATGGCTGGCCAAGGCGAGCCGAATCGGTGTTACCGCGGGCGCGTCGACGCCGGAACATCTCGTGCAGGACATCGTCGCGCGACTGGGGCAGCTCGGGTTCGGTAACGTAACTGCAGCGCCCGGAGAAACCGAGGACATCGAATTCCGCCTGCCGGCCGCGCTCGGTTGATCAACGGACGTCGGTTGATCGGTGCCGTTGGTCAGGGCGGACCGCAACGAATCCACTGCGCTGGTGAAATTAGTCTCATGAGTAGTGAAATCGTTTGTCATTGCAGGTGCCGAGTACGCCAGCGCCGCATGCGCCTCGGCGCTGGCTTCACGCTGATCGAGTTGATGATCACGCTTGTGGTGTTGGTCGTTCTCGTCTCCATTGCTGTACCGAACCTTTCGGGGTTTTTGGTTCGTTCACAGCGGCAGCAGGCGACGAGCGAGTTCATCACAGCGATCGCCCTTGCGCGATCCGAGGCCGTCAAGCGCGGCGTGCCGGTGACACTGGCTGCCGTAGACAGTGGCACAGAGGCCTTGGCGGGCGGCTGGCGAATCTTCACCGACCCCCAACGAACAGGCATCTTCAATCCCGAAAGTAATGAACTGATTGCGGAGCGGGAAGCGTTCAATACAAGCGAAGTCAAAATCGGCCGACGAGGAGGAAGCCCTTTGCTCGCAGGCGGCAAGCTCATCATCCACTTCGATTCCATCGGGAGAGCAACGACGCTGAATGGCGCGAGCGGTGCTACGGGATTTACTGTCTCCGTCTGGCGCGCGGGGACTGAACGTGCGAAGGAGGCCGTGTGCATCGGCTGGGCCGGTCGCGCGCGTACCGTCGAAGACAAAGCCGATAACGACACGGGGGGATGTGTCTGATGTGCTCGATCAAAACGATGTGTGCTCCTCGCGAGGAACACGGCTTCAGTCTCCTGGAGGTCTTGATCACGCTTGTCATCGTCGCGATCGGGCTTCTCGGGGTGGCTGGCCTTCAAGTGTCGGCTATCAAGTTGAATCTCGTGGCAGAGACCCGCAGCAACGGTGTGATCTACGCCTCGGA
>CALDYQ010000018.1 GCA_937944385.1 uncultured Burkholderiales bacterium
CCGAGGTCGGCGACGAGCGGCACCTTGAGGGTGGCGACCGAGGTCATGAGCCGCGGGACATGCTCACGGACCGTGTCGAGTTCGGCCTCGGGGACTTCGAAGACGAGCTCGTCATGCACCTGCATGATGAGCCGCGTGCCGAGCCGTGCGTCGGTGAGCCAGCGGTCGACCGCGATCATCGCGAGCTTGATCAGGTCGGCTGCCGTGCCCTGCATCGGCGCGTTGATGGCCGCGCGCTCCGCCGCGGCGCGGCGCGGGCCGCTGCCGCCATTGATGTCCACGAGCGTGAGGCGGCGGCCGAATACAGTTTCGACGTAGCCGTGGGCACGGGCGAACTCGCGCGTGCGCTGCATGTACTCGGCCACGCCGGGATAGCGTGCGAAGTACCGGTCGATGAACTGCTGGGCGGCGTTCTTCTCGATGCCGAGCTGCTGAGCGAGTCCGAAGGCGCCCATGCCGTAGATGAGCCCGAAGTTGACCGCCTTCGTGTAGCGGCGCTGCTCGGGCGTGACCGCTTCGACCGGCACGCCGAAGATCTCGCTTGCGGTGGCCTTGTGGATGTCGAGCCCGCGGGCGAAGGCATCGACGAGCGCCGAGTCCTCCGACAGATGCGCCATGATGCGCAGCTCGATCTGGGAGTAGTCGGCCGAGACGATGCGATGCCCGGTTGAAGCGATGAAGGCTTGCCGGATGGCGCGACCTTCGGGCGTGCGCACAGGAATGTTCTGGAGGTTCGGGTCGTTGCTCGACAGCCGCCCGGTGACCGCGGTGGCCTGGCCGTAGTTCGTGTGGACACGCCCGGTCGTCGGATTGACCATCGCGGGCAGCTTGTCGGTGTAGGTGCCCTTCAGCTTGGCGAGCGAGCGGTGCTCGAGGATGACCTTCGGCAGCGGATAGTCGGCCGCGAGTTCGCTGAGCACTTCCTCGTCGGTCGAGGGCTGACCGGTCGCGGTCTTCCTCTTGACCGGCAGCCCGAGCTTGCCGAAGAGGATCTCGCCGAGCTGCTTCGGTGAGCCAAGGTTGAACGGCTGGCCCGCCAGATCATGTGCCTTCGCCTCGAGCGCCTGCACCGCACGGCCGAGCTCCTGCGATTGCCGGGCAAGCAGCGCCGTGTCGATCAGCACGCCATGTCGCTCCATGCGCACGAGCACCTCACGCACCGGTAGCTCGAGGTCGCGATAGACCGAAAGCAGCCGGGGCTCGGCGGCGAGGAGCGGATGGATCACGTGGTGGAGCCGGAGCGTGACATCGGCATCTTCCGCGCTGTATTCGGTGGCGCGGGCGATGTCGACTTCGTCGAAGCCGATCTGCTTTGCCCCCTTGCCGGCGACGTCCTCGTACTTGATCGTTTGCTCGTCGAGAAAGCGCGCCGCGAGCGCATCCATGTCGTGCGGCTTGTGGCTTTCGAGGACGTAGTCGGCGAGCAGGGTGTCGTGCTCGAGCCCGGCGAGCGCAATGCCGTGATTGGCAAGCACGTGCTCGTCGTACTTCGCGTTCTGGGCGACCTTCTTGAACGTTGCATCCTCGAACCAGGGCTTGAGCCGCGCGAGTGTGGGCTCGAGCGGCAGCTGGTCCGGCGCACCCGGGTAGCGGTGGGCGAGCGGGATGTAGACCGCCTCGAAGGGCTGCCAGGCGAAGGCGAGACCCACGAGACGGGCGCGCATCGGGTCGAGCGAGGTGGTCTCGGTGTCGAAACACACAAGCGGCGCGGCCGAGATGGCCGCGACGACCGCGTCGAGCTCGGCCTCCGTGAGGATCGTTCGGTAGCCGCGTTCGCGACGCGGGCGGGACGCACCCGCTGCCGCGGCTGGAGCTGGCGTCGCGGCCGCGTCGTGCGAAGGCAGCGGGGCAGACGGCGGCACATCCTCTGCAGGCTGCGCCTGCTGCGCTCGGAGTTCGTTGAGCAACGTGCGGAACTCGAAGCGCTCGAACAGTTGTCGCAGTTCGCTCTCATCCGCAGGGCGGATCAGAAGATCGGTCACGCCGTAGGGCAGTTCCAGATCGCATTTGACGGTGAGCAGCCTGCGGCCTTCCGGCAGCCAGTCGAGCGCGCGCCGAAGGTTCTCGCCGACGGCACCACCGATTTGATCGGCCGAGGCGATGATGCGGTCGAGCGAGCCGTACGCCTTGAGCCACTTGGCGGCGGTCTTCGGCCCGACCTTGTCGACCCCGGGCACGTTGTCCACGTTGTCGCCGATGAGCGTGAGGTAATCGATCATCTGCTCGGGGCGAACCGCAAACTTTGAGACGACGCCGGATTCATCGAGCACTTCGCCCGACATCGTGTTTTTGAGCGTGATCGTGGGTGAGACGAGCTGCGCGAGATCCTTGTCACCCGTCGAGATCACGCAGGCGATGCCGTCGCGTTCCGCGGCACGGGCGAGCGTGCCGATCACGTCGTCGGCCTCGACGCCGGGCTCCACGATGAGCGGCCAGCCCTGGGCGCGGATGAGCGTGTGCAGGGGCTCGATCTGGGGCCGCATGGCCTCGGGCATCGGCGCGCGGTTCGCCTTGTATTCGGGGTACCAGTCCTCTCGAAAGGTCTTGCCCGGCGCATCGAACACGACGGCGAAGTAGTCGGGCGCCTCCTGTGCGACCAGTTGCCTGAGCATCGTGAATACGCCACGGATCGCGCCCGTGGGCTCGCCTGCGCGCGTGCGCAGATCAGGCATCGCGTGGAAGGCGCGGTACAGGTAAGATGAGCCGTCGACCAGCACCAGTTTTTTCGAGGCGTGAGCCATGGCAGTGAAAGAGCCGTCCGAGAAAGCGCGGACCCAATTGAAACACGCAGCGCGGGCCGTGGGCCGGAGCGCACTCGATCTGACGCCAGGGCAGGAGTCATGGCGCGCGCTGCAGATGATGTCGGAGTTCGTCTACGCGACCGAGAAGCTCCGGCCGGTCAAGCCCGCGGTGTCGATCTTCGGCAGCGCGCGTATTCAGCCCGGGCACCGCTGGTACGAGCGCACGGTGGAGCTCGCCCGATTGCTCTCGGACGCCGGCTTTTCGGTCATCTCGGGTGGTGGCCCGGGCATCATGCAGGCGGCCAATCAGGGCGCTTTCGCGGGCGAGAGCCTGTCGATCGGGCTCAATATCCAGCTGCCCCACGAACAGCACGGCAATGCCTGGCAGGACATGGGGATCTCGTTCAAATATTTCTTCAACCGCAAGCTCGCCTTCATCCGCTCGAGCATGGCGCTCGTCTGCATGCCGGGGGGCTTTGGCACGCTCGATGAACTGTGCGAGGCGTTGACGCTCGTACAGACCGGCAAGACGCGGCGTATCCCGATCATCCTCTGCGACGGCGCGTTCTGGGGCGGGCTGCTCGAGTGGATGCGGCGCGAGCTCGAAGGCAACCGCCTCATCTCACCCGGCGACGTCGATCTGATGCAGGTCATCGACGAGCCGCAGGCCGTCGTGGACGCGATCTTTGATGCCTATGAGCGCGAGGGGTTTGCTCCGTCGCAGGAGGAACGGGCGCTCATGTTCAACGTCTGAGAGAACGCCCGCTCTTTCTTTGCTGCGCGATCGTCTTGCGCGCGCTGAGTACGCTCTGCGGGTACTCGCTCAGGTTGTCGTGCGAACCAGCGTGGAGAGATCCTCGGCAATCACCGCAGGCTCGGTTTCATGCTTGATCATGAGCCGAAGGCGGCCTTGGCCGTCGAAGGCATACATCTGCGTCGAATGATCGACGAGATAGGTGTTCTCGTCCTTCACCTGCGCCTTCTGGTAGATGATCTTCCACTCCTTCGCCGTCTCGGCGATCTGTTGCTCGCTGCCCGTCAGCGCAGCAAAGCTCGGATTGAACGCTCGGACGTAGTCGGTCAGGAGCTTGGGTTGGTCGCGCTTTGGGTCGACCGTGACGAAAACCACCTGCACCTTCGCAGCCTCTTCAGGCTTCATCTTTGCGAGGGCTTCGTTCAGCTTGGTCATGGTCGTCGGACAGAAGTCCGGGCAGAACATGTAGCCGAAGAAGAAGATCGTGACCTTGCCACGATAGCTCTCGAGCGTGCGTGGCTCGCCGGTGGCCGCGTCAGTGAGCGCGAGCGAGCGGGCGAAATTTGCCCCAGTGATGTCGGTCGTCTTGAACGAGAGTTTCGGCCCGCTGCCCTGGGAGCAGCCGGCCAGGCCCAAGACGCCGCCCAGAACGACTAGCGTTGCGCCGGCGAGCATGCCTCGCCGCGCTGGGTCAGTGCTTGTGCCCATGGTCGTGTCCATGATGGTGGTGTCCCCTCTCGGCAAGGACGTCGAGCTTCACTTCACCCGCCTTCTCGAAGCGCAGCGTGAGCGGGAAGCGGTCACCCTCCTTGAGCGGTGCCTTGAGACCGATCAGCATGATGTGCAGCCCGCCGGGTTTGAGCTCGACCTTGCCATTGGCCGGAACGTCGAGCGCCTTGACCTCGCGCATGCGCATCACGCCCGCCTCACGCACCATCGTGTGGATCTCGATCTTGTCGGCGACCGTGCCGCTGACCGCGAGCAGGCGGTCAGCCGCCCCCTTGTTCTCGATCGTGAAGAAAGCGGCCGAGTTCTTTATGGCTGCACTCGAAGTCGCGCGTGCCCAGGGGTGATGGATCGTGAGGCTTCCGACGACGACCTTGTCATCGTGCTTGTGGGCGTCGCCTGCGAACGCCGATGGCACAAAAGAAAGCGACGCGCTGAGGAGGAGGGCGGAAAAAAGCTTCATGAGTGTGATTTTGTAACGGGTCGAGCGGGGATTGCTGAGACTTCACTACGCCGATTGCGGTTCCAATGACGCGCGTCAAAACGACGCGACGTTTCAGGTGAGCGTTGCCAGCGCCTCGTCGAGCTTGTTCGCCTCCGTGCCGCCCGCCATGGCCATATCGGGGCGGCCGCCTCCCTTGCCGCCGACGACCGCTGCGGCACGCGCGACGATCTCGCCGGCCTTGAAGCGGCCGATCAGATCGGCCGTGACGCCGGCGCAGAGGCTCACCTTGCCGTCGGGCGTGACGCTGCCCAGGAGGATCACGCCGCTGCCCAGGCGGTTCTTCAAATCGTCCACCATTTCGCGCAGGGACTTCGCATCCGCGGCCTCGACCCGTGCCGCAAGCAGCCGCACACCGTCGCGCTCCACGGCGCGAGAGACGAGATCTCCGCTCGATGCGGCAGCGAGTTTGCTCTTCAGGGCGGCCAGTTCCTTCTCGACCGCCTTCACGTGCTCCTGCAACTGGGCAATCTTCGTGACGACCTCAGCCGTGGGGGCCTTCACTGTTTCGGCGATGCGCGCAAGCCGCGCCTCCAGCTCCTGGGCATAGGCGACGGCGCGATCGCCAGTGACCGCCTCGATCCGTCGTACACCGGCAGCTACACCGCCTTCGGAGACGATCTTGAAGAAGCCGATATCGCCGGTGCGGGCCACGTGGGTGCCGCCGCAGAATTCCTTCGAGGTGCCGATCGTGAGCACGCGCACCTCGTCGCCATACTTCTCGCCGAAGAGCATGACCGCACCCGACGTCTTGGCCTGCTCGATGGGCATCACGCGTGCCTCGGTGCCCGTGTTGGCGAGGATTTCGGCGTTCACGCGGGCTTCGACCTCGCGGATTTGTGCCTCGGTCATCGGGGCATTGTGGGCGAAATCGAAACGGGTCTTGTCGGCATCGACGAGCGAGCCCTTCTGGGCCACGTGCCCGCCCAGCACTTCGCGCAGCGCCTTGTGCATGATGTGAGTCACCGAATGGTTGCGCATGATGCGCTCGCGGGCCTCGCGATCGACCTGAGCGTCGATCCTCTGCCCGACCGAGAGCGTGCCCGCGGCGACTTGACCGTGGTGGCCGAACACATCCGGCATGACCTTTTGTGTGTCTTCGACCACGAAGCGGGCGCCCTCGGCCTTGAGCTCGCCACGGTCACCTACCTGACCGCCGCTCTCGGCGTAAAAAGGGGTCTGGTCGAGCACCACGACGCCGCGCTCGCCCGTGGAGAGTTTCTCGACGGGCGTACCGTCACGATAGAGCGCGACGATGCGTGCGCTTTCGGCAAGGCGCTCATAGCCGTGAAAGGCGGTCTTGGGCCCATCGTAGGCGAGCACCTCGGCGGCCTTGAACTTGCCGGCGGCACGCGCCTGGGTGCGCTGCTTCTCCATCGCGGCCGCGAAGCGCGCCTCGTCCACCGCCACGCCGCGTTCGCGGCAGACATCGGCGGTGAGGTCGAGCGGAAAGCCGTAGGTGTCGTAGAGCTGGAAGGCGACCGCGCCGTCGAGTGTCTTGTCGCCCTCGGCCAGCGCTCGCTCCAGGATCGCCATGCCGTGGGTGAGCGTTTCGCCGAAGCGCTCCTCCTCGGTCCTGAGCGCTTCGATCACGCGGGGCTTGGCGGCGGTGAGTTCCGGATAGGCGGCGCCCATCTCGCGGTCGAGATCCTCGACGAGCCGGTGGAAGAACGGCTGGGTCTGGCCGAGCTTGTAGCCGTGCCGAAGCGCGCGCCGGATGATGCGGCGAAGCACGTAGCCACGGCCCTCGTTCGACGGAATCACGCCGTCGGTGATGAGAAAGGCGCAGGCGCGGATGTGGTCCGCGATCACGCGCAGGGAGGGGTTGTCGAGGTCGGTTGTAGCGGTCTCGCGCGCCGCGGCCGCGATCAGGGCCTGAAAGAGGTCGATCTCGTAGTTCGAGTGCACGCCCTGCAGAATGGCCGCGAGGCGCTCGATGCCCATGCCGGTGTCGATCGAGGGTTTGGGCAGCGGCTTCATCGGCCCGTCCTTCACCTCGCGCTCGAACTGCATGAAGACGAGATTCCAGATCTCGATGTAGCGGTCACCATCAGCCTCAGGCGACCCCGGTGGCCCGCCTTCGACCTCGGGGCCGTGGTCGTAGAAGATTTCGCTGCACGGGCCGCAGGGGCCAGTGTCGCCCATCATCCAGAAGTTGTCGCTCGCGTAGCGCGCGCCCTTGTTGTCGCCGATGCGCACGATGCGCTCGACCGGCACGCCCACCTGATCGCGCCAGATCGCGTAGGCCTCGTCATCCTCGGAGTAGACGGTGACCCAGAGCTTTTCCGGCGGCAGCTTGTAGACGGTGGTGAGCAACTCCCAGGCGTACGCGATGGCGTCCTGCTTGAAATAGTCGCCAAAGGAGAAGTTGCCCAGCATCTCGAAGAACGTATGGTGCCGGGCGGTATAGCCCACGTTCTCGAGGTCGTTGTGCTTGCCGCCGGCACGCACGCTGCGCTGCGCGGTGGTGGCGCGCACGTAAGGGCGTCGGTCGGCACCGGTGAACACGTCCTTGAACTGCACCATGCCGGAGTTCACGAACATGAGCGTCGGATCGTTCGCGAGAAAGAGCGGCGACGAGGCCACGCGCGTGTGCCCCTTCGATTCAAAGTAGGCGAGGAACTTTTCCCGGATGTCGGCGAGTTTCATGGCGATGGGGGTGGGTGGTGCGGTGGCAGGCGGGCAGGCGGCGCCAGGCAAGCTTGGAAGTTTAGTTGGCGGGTGGGGTTGGTCGGTCGCTCGCCACGACCGGGACTTCTCCTCGCGCCAGGCGCAGGCGCAGGGCGTCTCCCGGACGGACGCGCGCCGCATCGCTCACGACGCCGCCTGCGGCATTGAAGACGACGGCGTAGCCCCGCTCGAGCACGCGATCCGGATCGAGCAGAGCCAGCGCGTCCGCGGCGCGCATGAGGCGTTGGCGTGGTCGGTCGCAGACCGTGCGGGCTGCGACGGCCATTCGCGCTTCGAGGCGGGCCAGACGCTCGGCAGCCAGGCGGGTGGCTCCGCCATGGGCGACGAGCGCATGCCAGCGGGCATCGAGCCGCGCGTGCCGTTCACGCAAGCGCTCGGTCGCGCGCGCAAGCGCCCGGGCGAGCCGCGTGGCGAGGCCGAATGTGCGCTCGCGCCACGGTGCAAGTAGCGTTTGCGTCGAGGCGATGCGTGCCGCCGCACGATCGAGACGCTGGGCCAGTTGCTCGAGGCGTCGGCTCTGGGCGCGGGCGAGTCGTTCGCCGAGCATGGAGACGCGGGCCGCGATCTCCGAGGCATCCGGTGTCGCGAGCAGCGCTGCGGCGCTCGGCGTGGGCGCGCGCAGGTCTGCGGCGAAGTCGCACAGGGTGAAGTCCGTCTCGTGCCCGACCGCGCTGACGATGGGCAGACGCGAAGCGGCCACTGCACGCACGAGGGCCTCGTCATTGAACGCCCAGAGATCCTCCAGGCTGCCGCCGCCGCGGCCGATGATGAGCAGATCGCACTCCGCCCGCACGTTGGCCACCTCGACGGCGGCACGCAGTTCCGCCGGCGCGGCGGCGCCCTGCACCGAGGCGGGATAGAGGATCACCCGGGCGAGCGGCCAGCGGCCCCGGAGCACGCGCAGCATGTCGGCCAGTGCCGCCGCCTCGCGCGAGGTGATGATGCCGATCGAGCGCGGGAAGGCCGGCAGCGGGCGCTTTCGTGCCTCGTCGAACAGGCCTTCGGCGGTGAGCCGGGCCTTGAGGCGCAGGAAGGCTTCATACAGCTCGCCCGCACCCACGGCGCGCACCTGCTCGACGATGCATTGCAGCTGGCCGCGCGGCTCGTAGATCGCGACCCGCACGCGGCATTCCACGGCCAGGCCATCGGCGAGCGCGAAGGGCACGAGTGCCGCGCGGTTGCGAAAAAGCACGCAGGCGATCTGCGCGCGATCGTCCTTGAGGTCGAAGTAGGCGTGGCCGGAGGCGGCGCGCTTGAAGCCCGAGATCTCGCCGCGCACCCAGAGGAGCGGGATCGCGCGATCGAGCGCCTGCGTGATCCTCGAGAGCAGTTGCGACACGCTCCCAGCGGTCGCACCCGCGGGTGCCGCAGAGGCGCTTGTGGGATCCTCATTGCGTGGGTTTGTCATGGACAGGATTCTGGCTCAGTCTTTCGAGGCTCGGAATGTTTCGCCCCTCTTGACACAGGCATGCAGGGCTTTGAAAACGATTCAAACCATTGATGGCAAAGCGATTTTTCCTGCCGCGGTGCTGGGCAGGACGGCAAAGGCGCAACCAGACGTCCTTTGCGCGGGGTCGAATCAGTTGTTCTCGGGCTTATCCACAGGTGCTGTGGACAATTCGGGCGCCGCTGGAAGCCTCATGACGACGGGCTTTCGCGCGGTGCCATCAGCGTTTCGCCCGTGCCGACACGATTTATGTGACATCTGTGCGACGGCTAAAATGCTGCGACTGCACAAGGGCGCGTTTGTCCAGTTTCAGCATGTCCAATGTCAAAGCCGGCACCCACGTCGGCAGCCCGGCCGCGCCTGCGGCTCCCGCCGTCTCCAACTTCATCCGCCAGATCATCGAGGCCGACCTCGCGAGCGGCAAGCACGGCGGCGCGGTGGTCACGCGCTTCCCGCCAGAGCCGAATGGCTACCTGCACATCGGGCACGCCAAGTCGATCTGTGTGAATTTCGGGCTGGCCCGCGACTACGGCGGACGCTGCCACCTGCGCTTCGACGACACGAACCCGGTCAAGGAAGATGTCGAATACGAGCGTTCGATCAAGGAGATGGTCGAATGGCTCGGCTTCTCGTGGGGTGAGCATCTTCACCACGCAAGCGACTACTTCGACACGCTGTATGCGTTCGCTGAACACTTCATCGAACGCGGCCTCGCGTATGTCGACAGCCAGAGCGCGGACGAGATGCGTGCCAATCGCGGCACCTTTGAGAAGCCGGGCGTGGACTCGCCCTTCCGCAACCGGAGCGTCGAAGAGAACCTGCGGCTCTTCCGCGAGATGCGTGATGGCAAGCACCCCGAGGGGGCGCACGTTCTCCGGCTCAAGATCGACATGGCATCGCCGAACCTCAACCTGCGCGATCCGGCGATCTACCGCATCCGCTTTGCCGAGCACCACCGCACCGGCAATCGCTGGTGCATCTATCCGCTCTACGACTACACGCACTGCATCAGCGACGCGCTCGAGGGGATCACGCACTCGATCTGCACGCTCGAGTTCGAGGCGCATCGACCGCTCTACGACTGGATACTCGCACGGTTGATCGAAAGCGGAAAGCTCAAGCCGCCTGCGCCACAGCAGATCGAGTTCGCGCGTCTGAACGTGAGCTACACCGTGATGAGCAAGCGCAAGCTGCTCGAACTGGTCGCAACGGGCGTGGTCTCCGGCTGGGACGATCCGCGCATGATGACCCTGGTCGGCCTGCGTCGGCGGGGCTTCACGCCGGCATCGATTCGCCTCTTCGCCGAGCGCGCCGGGGTGTCCAAGGCGCATCAGTGGATCGACATGGCCGAACTCGAGCGCGCGCTCCGCGATGACCTCGATCCGAAGGCGCCTCGCGCGATGGCGGTGACCGACCCGGTGCGCGTCATCATCGAGAACTGGCCCGAGGGGCAAGTCGAGCGCCTGTCAGCCCCGGTGCATCCGCATGACGAAAGTCGCGGCCGCCGTGAGTTCCTCATCGGGCGCGAGGTATGGATCGAGCGCGACGACTTCCGCCCCGCACCGGAGAAGGGCTTTTTCCGGCTCGTCCCCGGCGGCGAAGTGCGCCTGCGCTACGGCTACATCATCCGCTGCGAACGCTTCGAGACGGATCAGGCGGGCAAGGTGACGACGATCCACGCCACCTACGACCCGGCCACGAAGAGCGGCACGCCCGGGGCGCGCAACGTGAAGGGGGCGATCCACTGGGTGGCGGCGGCCGATGCGCTCCCAGCGGAATTCCGGCTCTACGATCGACTGTTCCGCGTACCCGATCCGGATGCCGAGGGCGGCGACTACCGTGACCATCTCAATGCGGATTCGCTCAAGGTGCTTCGGGGCTGGGTGGAGCCGACGCTCAGCGACGCCACTCCGGAGACGAGTTTCCAGTTCGAGCGGCTCGGCTACTTCTGCGCGGATCGGGTCGACTCGCGTCCTGGCCAGCTCGTGTTCAACAAGGCCGTCGGGCTCAAGGACGGCTGGAAATAGCCGACGCGGGCGCGAACAGGCCGTGCGGCCCGGCGGTTACACTGCCGGCCGTCTCGGCACTCTTCGACTTGCGCGCACATGTGGGAACTCATCAAGGCGGCCGGCTGGCCCATCTGGCCGCTGATCGCTGTCTCCGTCGTGGCTCTCGCTCTGATCATCGAACGCGCAGTTACCTTGCGGCGCGCGCAGGTGATTCCTCCGGGGCTCACCGATAAGGTGATCGAGGAGTACCGGAAGAAGGGGCTCTCGCAGGAACTGGTCAACCTCACCGCCGCCCAGGGGCCGCTCGGGCAGGTCCTGGCGTCGGGGCTCGCCAACATCCGCTCGCCACGGCCCGTGGTCAAGGAGGCGATCGAAGCCACCGGCGTGGTCGTGGCCCATGGCCTCGAGCGCTACCTCAACGCCCTGGCCACCATCGCCACCGCGGCGCCTCTGATGGGCCTCTTGGGCACCATCATCGGCATGATCGAGATCTTCGGTTCTCAGAACGCGGCGGGCACCGATCCGGCGCGGCTCGCGAGCGGCATCTCGGTCGCGCTCTACAACGCGGCCATGGGCATCATCGTAGCGATCCCCGCGCTCATGTTCTACCGCTACTTCCGCGGCAAGGTCGACGCGCTCCTGATCGAAATGGAGCAGCAGGCGACCCGACTCGTGGACGTGCTGCACGGTGATCGCGCGAAGTAGCGGAGCGCCTGGCCATGAATTTCCGACGGGGACGCTTCCGCGAGGAGCCGGAGATCAACCTGATTCCGTTGATCGACGTGCTGCTCGTGATCCTGATCTTCCTGATGGCGTCGACGACCTACAACAAGCTCACGGAGCTCAAGATCACGCTGCCCGAGGCGGAGGCCGAAAAGCAGGCACAGCGCCCGAAGGAGATCACCGTCGGCATCGATGCAAGTGGGCGCTTCGCGCTCAACAAGACGGTGTTCCAGTTCAGTGGCGTGCCCGCGCTGGCCCAGGCGCTCAAGGACGCTGCGCAGGGCGCGACCGATCCGGTGATCATCATCAACGCCGATGCGGCCGCGAAGCACCAGGACGTCATCTACGTGATGGAAGCGGCGCGCACGGCGAACTTCCCGAACATCACGTTTGCGACCCAGGCCCCGTCGCGCTGAACGCCTTCGCCCCGAGCACGAAGCGCGAAACCCAACCGCTCGCATGATCCGTCGCTGGCTCGAGCGGCAGTGGTGGCAACCGAAGCCCGGTGCCGCGTGGTTTCTCGCCCCCCTGTCATGGCTTCACGGCGTCGTCATCCGGCTACGTCGTACGCTGTATCGGCGCGGTGTCCTGGCTCGTGGTCGTGCACCGGTGCCGGTCATCGTCGTGGGCAACCTG
The DNA here is from genome assembly GCA_937944385.1 of uncultured Burkholderiales bacterium. Classification (GTDB taxonomy): domain Bacteria; phylum Pseudomonadota; class Gammaproteobacteria; order Burkholderiales; family Casimicrobiaceae; genus Casimicrobium. The sequence goes on from CALDYQ010000018.1 coordinate 12,230, forward strand.
GTCGTCGGGGGCACGGGTAAGACGCCGTTCACAGGGGCGCTGATCGACGCGCTCTCAGAGGCCGGTTTCCGTCCGGGGGTCGTGAGTCGCGGCCATCCGGTAGCGCCCGCCACACCGATCGTGGTCACGCGAGCCTCGCCGGCCGAGCACGTGGGCGACGAGCCGCTCATTCATGCAGCGCGCGGCGTGCCTGTCGTGGTCTGTCGCGACCGACTGCGCGCCGCGCGCCACCTGTGCGCGCACGATCCCGCCGTCGATGTGATCATCGCCGATGATGCGCTCCAGCATGCACGGCTCGCGCGGGACATCGAGATCGAACTCGTGAGCGCCGAGCGGGGGTACGGCAACGGTCAGCTGCTGCCCGTGGGGCCCCTGCGTGAGCCCCTCGAGCGGGCGGCGACGTGCGACTTCCGCGTGTTCGTCGGTGACGATGCGCCGGGCGTTCGGCGGGCAGGGCCGCCGGGGTCGCCCGAGCCGTGGCTTGTCCGGCGGGCGCTGGTGTACCCCAGGCACCTGCTGACCGGGCAGACCGCCGGGTGGGACGCTTTTCAGGGGCGCCGCATCACGATCATGGCCGGCATCGCGCACCCGGAGTTGTTCGCCCGGGCGCTCGAGCGCCACGGCGTGGCGGGCACACTCGTCGCCTTGCCCGATCACCACGTCTACCGAGCGGACGATCTAGCGCGCCTCGACGACGCACCGATCCTCGTGACCGAGAAGGATGCGGTCAAACTTGCCCGATTCGCGGACGCGCGCGTCTGGGTCGTACCGTTGCGGCTCGAGTTGCCCACGGCTTTCGTGGCTACACTCACCGGCCGCCTGCATGCGTTGCGCGGTGCGGCCACCCGGTCGCCCGCCGTCGAGTCATGACCATCGAAGCCAAACTCCTCGAAATCCTCGTCTGCCCGGTGACCAAGGGTCCGCTCGTGTATGACCGCGAGCGCAACGAGCTGCTTTCGCGCTCGGCGCGTCTCGCCTACCCGATCCGCGATGGCATTCCGGTGATGCTCGAAGAAGAGGCGCGACCGCTCACGGACGAAGAGATCGAGCGGCTCGCAGCCAAGCCGTGAGCGACCTGTCGACTCACCGGGCAGAAGGCGTGCTTCACGTCGAGCAAGCGATCGCCTTCGATGTCGTGATCCCGGCGCGCTATGGCTCGAGTCGGCTTCCGGGAAAGCCTCTGCTCGACCTCGGGGGGCAGCCTGTGGTCGTGCGCGTAGCCGAGCAGGCGCGGCGCTCCGCTGCCGCGCGGGTCATCGTGGCAACCGACGACCCCCGCATCGAGGCGGCCTGCGTTGGTCATGGGATCGATGTCGTGCGCACCGCCGCCACGCACGAGACCGGCACGGATCGTCTGGCCGAGGTCGCGGCCCGGCTGGATCTCCCTGCCGACCGGGTGGTGGTCAATGTGCAGGGCGACGAGCCCTTTCTTCCCCCCGAGATGATCGATCGGGTGGCGCGGCTTTTGGTCGCTCACCCGCAGGCGGCGCTCGCGACCCTGTGCCACCCGATTCATGCCGTGGCCGAGATCGCGAACCCGAATGTGGTCAAGGTCGTACTCTCGGGGCAGGGCGAGGCGATCTACTTCAGCCGCGCGCCGATCCCTTGGGCGCGGGATGCGTGGCGCGATGGCATCGCCACGCTTCCGGCCGATCTGCCGATCCACCGCCACATCGGTCTGTATGCCTACCGGGCGCACTTCCTGCGGGCGTTTCCCGGACTGGCACGCCCGGCGATCGAGCGCCACGAATCGCTCGAGCAACTGCGGGCGCTCTGGAACGGCTACCGCATCGTCTGCGATGTGATCGACGCCCCGTTGCCGCCGGGCATCGACACCCGCGAGGATTACACCGCGGCGCAGGCGCGCTTCACTTCGCAGGCTCTTCGAGCACCTTGACCCGCGTGACGTAGTACCGCGTGTCACCGAAGCACGACGTGGGCAGACCGACCTTCTCCTCGTAATGGAGCGCCACGCGGCGACCGGCCAGGCGGTTGATCTCGGAGGCGACCGCATCATCCCAGACCGTGAACGGGAACTTTTCCGGCAGACCGCCGGGCAGCACGATCATGTTCATTTCGCCCTCCCAGGTCTTGCAGATCCAGCCTTTCTTGGACAGCTTCTGGACGATGCCCACACGCTCGCCGCTGGAATAGCTCCAGTTCCACATGAGGAATCCATAGCCGATCGCGAGCAGGATCAGCACGATCGGAAACACGACGAAGACGTAGCCGCCTTGGAGGTGTCCATGGCGCGGTGAGTAATGATTCATGTCGCGCTTGGGCAAGCAACTTGCCGAAAAGACCCGTTTGGAGCGATAATACGGGTTGTTCAGTATCACTGTGCTCGCAACTCCATTACGCGCACATCGGCGGCAGCCGCGGTGTCGTAGCGCGTCGGCATCTGACCGTGCCAGCGTAATGAGGGCTGTCGCCGCGTGTCGCCTGTGGGTGAAGACTCACATTGGCCTCGGGACGACGCCCGCCGCCGCGAGCTGAGTCAGGGTGACGATGGATCCGAACCAGATCGCCAAGTTTCGTCAACAGACCATGACGCCGCGCAAGCGTTCCGTTGCGGGAAGCTGGACCCGCCTGTGCGGCACGTGCAAACAGCCCGCCATCATCCGCGGGGGCAAGACCCGCAAGGTCGCCGGTCGCACCGTATTCACGTGCGCTGGCTGCCTGGCCAAGCTCGCCGAAAAGGCGGCCGGAGCCTCTGAGGCAGCGGGCGCGGCAAAAACCGGCACCGGCGCAGACTGACGCCGACGGCCGCCGGGCGCGATACGCTCGCGGACTGAGCGTTCCGCCATTCGAAGTCTAGAGCAGAAACCGCTCACGATCCTTCGGCGGCATCGACCACCGAAACAAAGCAGGCGCCCGTGGGCGCCTGCTCGTTCTGTCGCCAATGACGGCTGCGGTCGAATCAGTCCGCGTAGACCTTCGCTGCCTGGATGATCGGGCTCCATTTGCTCGTTTCTGCAGCGAGCAAGGCCTTTGCCCCTGCTGAGGTCTGACGCTCCGCGGGCATGATTTCCGCGCCCAGTTCCTTCATCTTGCTGGCAAACGCCGGCTCCTTGATCGCGGCCTGAAGCGCCTTCTCCAGCACGGCGACGACGTTGGCCGGCGTGCCTTTCGGCGCGTACAGGACGTGCCAGATCCCGACTTCGAAGCCGGGGATTTCCGAAGCCATCGGCGGCAGGTCGGGGAAGTTCGCCAGTTTTCCCTTGCTCGTCACGGCGTAGGCTTTGACACGCCCGCCCTTGATTTGCCCGGTGGTGTTCGTGGTCTGGTCGCACAGGAGATCGACCTGACCGCCCAAGAGCGCCGTCATCGCTGGTCCGGTGCCCTGGAACGGCACCGTGGTCAGTTCGGTCTTGAGGGCGCTCTGCAACAGCAATCCGCACAGGTGCGACGCCGAACCGATGCCCGCGTTGGCGAGGTTGATTTTCTCCTTGTTCGCACGGACGTAGGTCAGGAGGTCTTTGAGGTTGGCAGGCCCCATCGCAGGCTTGCTGATCAGCGTCATCGGCACGTCGACCACGGCGCCGATCGGAATCAGATCCTCCTGGGGCTTGAAGTCGAGCTTGCGATAGAGCGCGGGCGCCGTGGCCATGCCAATGTGGTGGAAGAGCAGGGTGTAGCCGTCACCGCTCGCCTGGGCTACGCGTCTCGCGCCAACGGTGCCGCCTGCGCCAGCGGTGTTTTCGACCACAACCGTGCCTTTCAAGTGCGGCGCCATCGCCTGCGCGAGGGTGCGCGCGACGACATCGGTCGGGCCACCCGCTGCAAAGGGAACGACGATCGTGACCGGCTTCTCGGGATAGGCTGACGCCGCGCCGCTCACAAGGGCCACGGTCAGCGCCGAGGCGACTGCGGCAAGGGGACGCCAGGACTTTCTGAACATGCTCGATCTCCTGTACTTCGTTGGTATGGTTCGCATAGAGGCTGCCCCCGCTGGCTGCGGGCGCTGCTCGAGGACAATGGGTGCGAGGCTCGCTCTATTCCGCCCATCGACCACGTGAGCCGCGATTGTAGGAATCGCTGCTGTCAGCGCTCTCAGGGGTTGACCCGCGAGGCAGCGCGATCGGGAGCCGTGCGATCACTCAACGCCAGGGCCGCATCCAGGGACGACACGGGTTTCCACTCAAGCAACCACCCGGGCTCGCGGGCGTAGCGGGCATCGACCGCGAGACCCGCGACCGCGATCACGTGCTCGTCGTCGCAGATCAGTGGCCAGTGCGCACGCTGCCAAGGCGGGATGGCGTGGGTCTGAAATACGTTCTTGAGCGCCACATGGCCGCTTCGTTCGTTGAGCCGGATACGGTCGCCCGGGTGACGAAGTCGCAGCCGCCAGCCTGCCCGTCCTTGCGTCGATGGCGGCGTGAGAAGCATTGGCCGAGGAGTTCGCGCCTCCCGCTCGACGAGCAAGACCCGAAGTTCCCCGTGCGTTGTGCGCCACGTCCCCGGCGCCGAGATGTGGGAGGGCAGGACGCTCTCTGCGCAGTCGGCGCCGCCGTTTGGTGGCGTAAGCGATGTTGCGATCGAGGCCCGACCGCGAAACGTGCAGAGCTCGAGCGGCCTTTCGTCATCAAGCGACGGGAGCGATAGCCGAAGCCCGCTGCCCACGTGCTCGAGCTGTCGCGCCATTTCTTCGACCGCATGCCAGCCCGGGTTGGCTGCACCGGCATCGACGAGCCAGCGCCGGAGCGCGTTTCGCCGTCGGGAGGGTGAGAGACGTTGCCAGGCGTCGAGCACGAGCGCCCCTTCGGCGAGGCAGCAGCCCAGATCGAGTTGAGCGAGTTCCTCGATCAGCCGTGCCGCTTCTACCTGTTGTCGTGCGGCGCTCACGATCTGCGCCACGCCGTCGGGAAAGCAAGCGTGAAGCGCTGGCCAGATGTGCTCGCGCAAGCACGCTCGTGCAAGGCGCGTATCGGCATTGCTCGGGTCATTCACTCCGTCGATCGCATGGGCCTCGGCATAGCGTTTGATGGCCTTGCGGTCGAGCGCGAGCAGTGGGCGTTCGAGCGCAATCCTGCCCAGCATGCGCCGCGCTGGCATACCGGAGAGTGCGCGTGGCCCCCCGCCGCGGAGCAGTTGTAGGAGCACGGTCTCCGCCTGATCGTTCGCGTGATGAGCCAGCACGATGCAGTCGGTCGCCAGTCGTCCGAATGAGGCGTAACGGGCCTGTCGAGCCGCTGCCTCGACGCCGCGGCCAGAGTCGACGTCGACCTTGACCCGCTCGGTCGAGCAGGGCACGCCGAGCCCAGCACAGAGCTGCTCGACGTGTCCGAGCCAGGCATCCGCCTCGGGCAGCAGGCCATGATGGACATGGTGCGCGGCGAGTCTCAGGTCGGGGCGCATCCCCACGCGTGCTCTCGCGAGCGCGTGCAGGAGGACGCTCGAATCGAGGCCGCCCGAGCAGCCGACCGTGATGTGTTCACCGTGGGGGCGGCCGCGAATCCACGCGGCGACGGTCAGTGCGACCGAGCAGCCGTCCCCGCGCTCAGGCTTCGGCGAAGGCGCCATACCGCGCCAGCCGCTCGCGGCGGTTTTTGAGCCGCTCGGTGGCGGTCATCGCCGTGAGGCGTTCGAGCTCGCCCATCAGGGCCTCCCGCAGATTGCCCATCGCGGCGACCGGATCGCGGTGCGCACCTCCGCAGGGCTCGGCGACCACGGCATCGATGAGCCCGAGCGCCTTGAGTTTCTGCGCGGTGATGCCGAGGCTCTCGGCGGCCTCCGGAGCGCGCTCGGCGCTCTTCCACAGGATCGATGCGCACCCTTCAGGTGAAATGACCGAGTAGGTCGCGTACTGGAGCATCAGCGTCACATCGCCGACCGCGAGCGCGAGCGCGCCGCCCGAGCCGCCTTCGCCGATCACCGTGGCGAGGATCGGCACCTTGAACTGCGCCATCTCGAAGAGGTTGCGGCCGATCGCTTCCGACTGCCCCCGCTCCTCGGCGCCGACGCCCGGGTAGGCACCCGGCGTGTCGATGAAGGTGAAGATCGGCAGACCGAACTTCTCGGCGAGGCGCATGAGCCGGAGTGCCTTACGGTAGCCCTCGGGGCGCGGCATGCCCCAGTTGCGCAGGACCTTCTCCTTGGTGTCGCGACCCTTCTGGTGGCCGATCACCATGCAGTTTCGGCCCTCGAAGCGTGCGAGCCCGCCGACGATGGCCGGGTCATCGGCGAAACAGCGGTCACCGTGCAGTTCGCGGAACTCCGTGAACAGCCCCTGCAGGTAATCGAGCGTGTAGGGGCGCTGCGGGTGCCGTGCCACCTGGGCGATCTGCCATGGCGTCAACTTGGCGTAGATCGAGCGGTTGAGGTCGGTGAGCTTCTTCCGGAGCTTCTTGATTTCGTCGGAGACATCGAGCTGATCGACACCCTCGTGCAGCGCTTCCAGCTCGTCGATGCGTGCCTGCAGCTCGGCGAGCGGCTGCTCGAAATCGAGGTAGGTTTGTTTGGGCATGGCGCGGATTGTAGGAGTGCTTCCCTCCCGTGCCCCGCGCAGCCTCAGGGGTGCTCGGCGTCCGATCGCTCGGACGACGGCGGCACCCTGACGGGGCGTTCGCCCGTCTCGGGCAGCGGTGCGAAGCGGGCGACGAGCATCATGAGCCCGGCGAAGATCATGAGCAGAGGAACGATCAGACGCGAGCGCCAGCCCAATTCGACGTAGCCGTACGCCGCCACGCCGAAGGCCGTGAGGAGCGGCGCGGTGACCAGGCTCTTGCGGGTGAGCCCGTCGAGCGCGAAGACCGCGCCACCGGCGACGACGAAGGCGGCTGCGATGAGCGCATCCCACTCGGGCAGCCAGCCCAGGTTCCAGGCGGAAAGTAGCAGGCCACCGGCAATTGAGGTGATGGGAACGGTGGCGTCGCGAAGCAACCTGCGATCTTCCGTTTTCCCTGAAACAATCGCCAGGGCGTTGCTGTTTTCCGCCCGTGTCGCCTGCGTTCCGATACCTCTTGAAGTGAAGTTCGAACCTATGCCTGAACCTTCCCCTGATGATTCAGCGCGCGTGTCGCGGCGCGACGCGCTGGGCACGCTCGTCGGCGGCTGGCCTGTGATTGCCGTGCTGCCGTCCGGGGCGGCGACGGCTACACCGCTGGCCAATACTGCTGCCGCGAGTGAGCGGCTCGCCAAGGCACCGCGGGCGCGCGGTCGAGCCTCGTTTGCCAAATGTCTGCCACACGACGACCGTGGCGACGCGCCTGCGGAGGCACTCGATGCCCTCGAAGCGGCGACGGTCTCGATGCGCCCTGAGGACTGGGAGCGCCTGCCGACGCGCGGCGTGATCCGGCTGGCCAATCCTTGGGCGGGATACCTCTGGGATTCCCCGCTGCACAGCGACCCGCTTGCAGCTGCCGTCGAGCCTTTGCCGCCGCCACCGGCGCTCGCTTCCGAGGAACTGGCCGAGGAGATGCTCGAGTGCTACTGGGCGGCGCTCATCCGGGATGTTCCATTCGCCGACTACGAACGCTCGACGCTCGTCGCTGCCGCCGTCTCCGAGTTACGAAAAACCCGGCGCTTTGCCGAAGTATCGCCCGAGCGACTGCTACGCGGCCCGGTCGTGCGCGCGTGGCGGGGTCGGTATCTCTCGCAGCTGCTCTGGATGCCTGTGCCGTATGGGGCACAGCTCATCTGGCAGACCTACCGCGTGCCGTTTCGCGGCGTGGATTTCATGGTCACCTGGGAAGACTATCTCAAGGTCATCCGGGGCGAGTGGCCACCGGGGATCAAGAACCTTTACTCGGACACCTTCTACCTGCGTAGCGGGCGTGATGTGGCCTGCTACACGCAGATGGATCTCGCCACCCAGGCGTTCGTCAATGCCGCGGCGATCCTCTCCTACAACCAGCATGGGCGACGGGACAATCTCGCGCCGACGCATCCCTACAAGGCGAGCCCGTCGATGGAAGGCTTCGTCACTTATGGTCCAGCGTATGCGATCAACAGCCTTGGGACGATTTCTGACATCGTGCTGCGCGCGACCTGGCACGAGAAATGGATGCGCCATCGCGCGCTTCGGCCCGAGGAGTACGGCGCGCTTGTCGAGCGCACGCGGCGCGGCGAAAAGCTCGGCCTACCTCCCTGGCTGCTCGAGACGGAGGCGGTCAAGCGAACGGTTGCTCGGCAGGGCAATGCGCTCTTCTCGCAAGTCTTCCCCGAGGGCTGCCCAACACACCCGGCTTATCCCGCGGGCCATGCCGCGATCGCCGGCGCGTGTGTGACCGTCTTGAAAGCGCTCTTCGACGAGAACCAGCCGATCCGCTTCCCGATTCAGCCCACGCGCGACGGCCGCGACTGGGAAGCGCTCGACCGCGATCAGCCGGTGCCCACGGTGGGCACCGAACTCGACAAGCTCGCGATGAACATCGCCTTTGGCCGCAACTTCGCTGGTGTGCATTTCTGGGCGGATTCGTGGTGGGGGCTCGTGCTCGGCGAGCGGGTGGCGATCGCGTGGCTGCGTGAGCAATTGCGGACGAGCATCGAACGCCGCTTCGGTCGGCTCGCAGGATTCGAGTTCAGTGCCTTCGACGGACGCAAGATACGCATCGGTGCCGATTCGTAGAATCGCGGCATGGAGCACCGGGGGAATAACTACGGCGGTCAAGGTGGCACCGGTGGTGGCGCAGTCATCGGCGTGGTCATGGGCTCATCCTCCGACTGGGAGGTCATGAAGCACGCCACTGAGATCCTCAAGCGCTTCGACGTGCCTTTCGAAGCCAAGGTCGTCTCGGCGCACCGGACGCCGGACGACATGTTCGCCTACGCCGAAGCCGCACAGGACCGCGGGCTCAAGGCGATCATCGCGGGCGCCGGCGGGGCGGCTCACTTGCCGGGGATGCTTGCAGCCAAGACGCTCGTGCCGGTACTCGGGGTGCCGATTCCGTCGAAGTACCTGCGCGGCGAGGACTCCCTGCTCTCGATCGTGCAGATGCCCAAGGGCATTCCGGTGGCCACCTTCGCGATCGGTGAAGCGGGTGCGGCCAATGCCGCGCTCTTCGCGGTCGCGATGCTCGGCATCTCGAACAAGGGCTGCATGCAGCTGCTTGACTCCTTCCGTGATGAGCAGACCGCAATGGCGCGCGCGATGATCGTGCCGCCGGTGATCGCGGACTCCCAGTAAGCGCTTGCAGTGAACGCACAGACGCCGCTTGCCCCCGGGAGCTGGCTCGGCTGCCTAGGGGGCGGCCAGCTGGGTCGTATGTTCGTGCATGCAGCGCAGCGGCTCGGCTATCACGTCTGCGTGCTCGACCCGGATGGGGCGGGCCCGGCTGCACAGGCGGCGGATGACACGATCATTGCGGCCTACGACGACGGCCACGCGCTCGACCAGCTGGCCGCCCGCGTGGCCGCGGTGACCACCGAGTTCGAGAACGTCCCCGCCGCATCGCTCGAGCGTCTCGCTGCGCGGCTGCCTGTGCGTCCGGGCGCTTCGGCCGTGGCGATCGCGCAGGACCGTCGTCGGGAGAAGCGCTTTTTCGCTGCACGCGGGCTGCCGGTGGGTGCCTTCGCAGTGATCGAGACCGAAGCCGATTTCGCCGCGCTCGATGCAGGGCTCTTCCCAGGGATTTTGAAGACTGCCACGCTGGGCTACGACGGCAAGGGGCAGGCTCACGTGGCTTCGGTTGAGGAGGTGCGCGCCGCCTGGGTCGCTTTCGGCCGTAGTCCGTGCGTGCTCGAAGCCCGCATGGTCTTCGACTGCGAAATTTCCGTGCTCGCCGCGCGTGGAGCCGACGGTGACTGTCGCGTCTGGCCCGTGCAGGAGAACATCCACGCCGGCGGCATCCTCGCCCGAACGATCGTTCCGGCACGCATCCCGCCGGCCGTGGCCGAGGCGGCGAAAACGGCAGTGGAGCGGCTCATCGCTGCGCTCGATTACGTCGGCGTGCTCGCGGTTGAGCTCTTTGTCGTCGGCGGGCAGGTGTTTCTCAATGAGATCGCGCCGCGGCCCCACAACAGCGGGCACTACACGATCGAGGCGTGCCAGACCTCGCAGTTTGAACAGCAACTCCGGGTGCTCGGTGGGTTGCCGCTCGGCGACCCATCCCTCATCCGACCGGCGGTCATGGTCAACCTGCTTGGCGACGTCTGGTTCGATGCGGCCACACCGATCGAGCCCGACTGGTCGCGCCTGCTCGCTCTGCCGGGCGCGCATCTGCACCTCTACGGCAAGGCCGAGCCGCGGCGCGGCCGCAAGATGGGGCATGTCACCTGCACGGCCGAGACGCTCGAAGAGGCGCTTGCCACCGCGGCCGAGGTCGAGCGTGTGCTGCGTATCGGTGGGCGCTAGGGCGGCAAAGGCAGAAGAGCATGGAAAAGTGGATCGTCTTCGCCTTCATTTCCATGTTCTTCGCTGGCTTCACCTCGGTCATTGCCAAGGCCGGGCTTGCTGGCATCTCGGGCGAACTCGGCCTGGCGGTGCGGACCGTGTTCGTCTTCGGCTTCGTGATTCTGTTTGCGCTCTACGCCGTCCCGCGTGAGGAGGTCGGCCGGCTCAGTTCACACAACCTGCTTTGGCTCGGCGCCTCGGGTGCGACGACCGCAGCCTCCTGGGTCTTCTATTACAAGGCGCTCAAGGCAGGAGACGTAGCCACGGTCGCGCTCATCGACAAAGGCAGCGTCGTCGTGGCGATGCTGCTCGCCTGGCTCGTGCTCGGGGAGGCGATCACGTGGCGCTTGATCGCCGGGGCGAGCTTGATCGTTGCAGGGCTGCTCGTGATTGCCAAGCGCTGAGCCTCCACCTCCATGGACCCAGCGCGGTGTGCAGTCACTAAGCGCGCGGTGCCGTGCCCGATCTGGTGCTCTGCCGAGCGCCCCAAGGCCGGGCCCGGTCATGTTTGCTTTGGTTTCGCTTGAAGGCGCGAGCGATCCTGCGTGCGCGCGACCGATGAGGCGAGCGCGACGAAGGCTTCGAGGTAAGCAAGGCCGCGGTCGGCTCGGCGCAAGCCGAGATGAATCTGCTTGATGATGCCGCGTTCGCCAAGACGCAGGCATCTGAGCTCGGTCCGTTGACGTGTGCCGCTCACGAGCCAGCGCGGCAGCGCCGTGACCGCGCGCCCGCTTGCGACCCACTCGAGGAGCACTTCGGTGTCTTCGACCGTGCGGTGCCGCCGCGGCAGAACGCCTGCGGGCTGGAGGAAATGGGTGAAGATATCGAGCCGTTCCCGCGGCACGGGGTAGGTGAGTAACTCTTCGCTCGCCAGATCGATTGGCAGCACCCGCCGACGGGATGCGAGGGGGTGGGCGCTTGCGACCACGAGCATGTGCTCGTAGTCGAACACATCGATGAACTCGAGTTGCGCGTGAACGATCGGGTCGGGCGTGATGAGCACGTCGATCTCGCCGGCCAACAGCGCGGCAATGCCGCCAAACTGAAAGCGCTGCCGGATGTCGAGCTCGACCCGAGGCCAGGCCGCAATGAACGGACGCACCAGCGGCTTGAGCCACTGGTAGCAGGGATGACACTCGATGCCGATGCGCAGCAACCCGGCATGGCCCTCGGCGATCGAGGCGAGGCGCTCCTCGGCCTGTTCGAGCTGGGGCAGGACGCGCTCAGCGAGGGCGAGCAGTTGGCATCCTGCCGCGGTGGGTGTGAGCCGTCGACCTTCGCGCGACCAAATGGCCGTCCGGAGTCGGTCCTCGAGCCGCGACATGGTGTGACTGAGCGCCGATTGGGTCAAGCAAAGCACTTCGGCCGCGGCAGTGAGCGTGCCGCGACGCGCAACTTCCCGAACGATCTCGAGATGAATTCGTTCTATCATGAATGAAATAGATGCTCGCGTGAAAAATGATCAATTTACTGCATGGATTGTTCGCTGGATGATTCGCTTCGTGTTCAGTCAACGATGCCTGTTTCATGATTCGTATTCATTCCCTCGGCTACCCCCGCATCGGCCCGAAACGTGAGCTCAAGTTCGCGCTCGAAGGCTACTGGTCGGGCTCCATAACGCGCAGTGAGCTGTTGCGCTGTGCAGCCGATTTGCGCGCGCGGCACTGGCGCGACCAAAGCGCTCTCGACTGGGTTCCGGTGGGTGATTTTTCGCTCTACGACTCCATGCTCGACATGTCCGTCACGTTGGGTGTCTGGCCGGCGCGGGTTGCGGCTACCTCGCGCGGGGATCGCTTTGATGATTACTTCCGTGCAGCGCGTGGCCGCAGCACGCCCGCGAGCGAGGCGCCGCCAGTGGCAGCGCTCGAGATGACCAAATGGTTCGACACCAACTACCACTACCTTGTGCCCGAACTCGACCGTCGCACGGTCTTTCGGCTCGATGACCAGCGCCTGCGCGAGCAATGGTCAGAGGCGTTCATCCAGTCGGTTGCAGCCAAGCCGGTGCTCATCGGCCCGATCACCTGGCTGCGCCTGGCCAAGATGCGCGACGGTGGAGATCCGCTCGAACTGCTCGATGCGCTGCTCGAGGTGTATGCCGAGCTTCTGCGCCGACTTGGCCAGTGGGGCGCGAGCTGGGTGCAGATGGACGAACCTGCGCTCGTTCTCGATCTGTCGCCCGCGTGGTTGGCAGCCGTGGCGCGTGCCTACCGGCTGCTCGGCCACGTGGGCCCTCGGTTGCTCGTTGCGACCTATTTCGGGGACCTTGGCGAGGCAGAGACCCTCGTGACCGAGCTGCCGGTGGCCGGCTGGCATTTCGATCTCACCCGTGGCGGCAACGATTCGCTCGCACTTGCGCGGTCGATCAAGCGTGCCGACCCAGAACGTGTGCTGTCGTTGGGCATCATCGATGGCCGCAACATTTGGCGTGCAGACCTCGATCGCTGTCTCGACCTGCTCGAGCCGGTGGCGGCCGAGCTGGGCGAGCGACTGTGGCTTGCGCCTTCGTGTTCGCTTCTGCATGTGCCCTATGAGGCCGCATCCGAAACCCGGCTCGCGCCGCACGTTCGTCACATGCTTGCTTTCGCGCAAGAGAAACTCGGCGAGCTGGTCACGCTTCGGCGGGCGCTGGGCGAGGGGAGAATGAGCGTTGCCGAGGAGCTCGAATCAGCGCGCGCCGCCCGTCAGGCATGGCTGAATTCGCCCGATGTGCGGCGAGAGGACGTGCGCAGAGCGCTTGCGGCCTGGGACGAGGGGAAAGCTTCGCGCCAGAGTCCTCACGCCATTCGAGCGGACAAGCAGCGCCGACGCCTGGGGCTTCCGCTGCTGCCGACGACGACGATTGGCTCGTTCCCGCAGACACAAACCATTCGGAAAATCCGTCGCGAGCACCGCGAAGGCGCGCTCAGCACCGAGGCGTACGAGGCGGCGATGCGTGAGGAGATCGCGCGTTGCGTAGCCGAGCAGGAATCGATCGGCCTCGATGTGCTGGTGCATGGCGAGCCCGAGCGCGCCGACATGGTCGAGTACTTCGCCGGGCTGCTCTCTGGCTATGCCTGCACCGAGAACGGTTGGGTGCAATCCTATGGATCTCGGTGTGTCAAGCCACCCATCCTCTACGGCGACGTCGAACGCGTCAAACCGATGACCATCGCGTGGGCACGCTACGCCCAGTCTCTCACCCAGCGGCCAGTCAAGGGCATGCTGACTGGGCCGGTGACCATGCTGAACTGGTCATTCGTGCGTGATGACCAGGCGCGGGAAGTGAGTTGTCGCCAGCTGGCGCTTGCGCTTCGAGCCGAGGTCTGTGACCTCGAAGCCGCGGGAATCGGCGTCATTCAGATCGACGAGCCCGCATTTCGCGAAGGCTTGCCGCTTCGAACCGCGGCGCAGGCCGACTATTTGCGCTGGGCGGTGGCGTGCTTTCGGATGGCGGCCAACGGCGTGCGGGACGAGACGCAGATTCACACCCACATGTGTTATTCGGAGTTCAACGACATCATCGAATGGATTGCTGCACTCGATGCCGATGTGATCACGATCGAGACCGCGCGCTCGGCGATGGACTTGCTCGATGCCTTCGAGCGCTTCGATTACCCAAACGAAATCGGTCCGGGTGTCTATGACGTGCACTCGCCTGTGGTGCCCGAGGTCGGACGCATGGTGAAGCTGCTCGAACGAGCGGGTCAGCGCCTTCCGTGGTCGCGGCTCTGGGTCAACCCCGACTGCGGTTTGAAGACCCGGGGCTGGTCCGAGGTGCGCGCAGCGCTCGCCAACATGGTGGCAGCGGCGCGGGAGTTGCGTAAGCAGCTCGAGACCCCGCTGCCAGTGGCCGGTGTCAGACGTTGAACAGGAAGTGAATGACGTCGCCGTCCTGTACGACGTAATCCTTGCCTTCGGCCCGCATCCTGCCCGCTTCCTTGGCACCCGCTTCGCCCTTGTGGCGGATGAAGTCGTCGAAGGCGATCGTGTTGGCGCGGATGAACCCGCGCTCGAAGTCGCTGTGGATGACGCCAGCGGCCTGCGGCGCGGTCGAGCCCCGGCGGATGGTCCAGGCGCGCACTTCCTTCTCGCCCGCGGTGAAGTAGGTCTGCAGGCCAAGCAGTTCGTACCCGGCGCGGATCACGCGATTCAAGCCCGGCTCGGATAGCCCGAGGTCCTTCAGGAATTCCATCTTGTCGGCGTCGTCCATGTCGGCGATTTCTGCTTCCATCGCGGCGCAGACGGGAACCACAGGCGCCTGCTCCTTCGCGGCATGGGCGAGCAGGGCCTGGTAGTGCGGGTTGCCGTCGAGGTCGTTCGCGTCCGCCACGTTGGCCACATACATCGTGGGCTTGGCGGTGATGAGCGCGAGGGGTCTCAGAATGGCAAGTTCCTCGGCGTAGAACTCGATCGAGCGAACTGGCCGGCCTTCGGCAAGCGCAGCGTGACATTTCTCGAGCACACCCATCAGGCGCTGAGCTTCCTTGTCTCCACCCGCCTTGGCGAGCTTCGAGTTCTTCGCGATCTGCTTCTCCACGCTCGCGAGGTCGGCGAGCGCGAGCTCGGTGTTGATGATCTCGATGTCGTCGATCGGTGAGACGCGGCCTGCCACATGCACTACGTTGTCGTCCTCGAAGCAGCGCACCACATGGGCCGTGGCATCACAGTTGCGGATGTTGGCGAGGAACTGGTTGCCCAGGCCCTCGCCCTGAGAGGCACCCTTGACGAGACCGGCGATGTCGACGAACTCCACGGTTGCCGGAATGACTTTCTGCGGCTTGACGATCGCGGCCAGCTGCGCGAGCCGAGCGTCGGGCACTTCGACGATACCGCTGTTGGGCTCGATCGTGCAGAAGGGGTAGTTCTCGGCGGCGATGCCGGCCTTGGTGAGGGCGTTGAAGAGGGTGGATTTGCCGACATTGGGCAAGCCGACGATGCCGCATTGCAGGGCCATGGTTGAATTCCGGGCGCAGGAAAACCCGCAATTATCGTCCTCCGGATCGCTTCCCATGAACGTGCTCTACCTCCACGGCTTCCGCTCGTCGCCGCAGTCGATGAAGGCCAAACTGCTGCGTGAGCGCTTCGCAAAGACGCCGCATCGCTTCGTCTGTCCGCAGTTGCCCGCGCGTCCCGCCGCAGCGATCACGCTCGCTTCGGAACTGATCGAAGACCGCGACGACCCGGCGCGCGACTGGGCGCTCGTGGGCTCTTCGCTCGGCGGTTATTACGCGACCCATCTCGCCGAGCGCTACGGCTGTCGCGCAGCACTACTCAATCCGGCCATCGTGCCGATGCTCGATCTGTCCGCCTACGTGGGCAAGCAGACGATGTTCCACAGTGACGCGCCGTTCGTTTGGCGAGAGGAATACCTCAACGAGCTGGCCGAACTATCAGTCGAGCGCATCACCCGCCCCGAGCGTTATCTGCTGATCGCAGCGAAGGGCGACGAGGTGCTCGACTGGCGGCAGATGGTGGCGCACTACCCGGGCGCGCGGCAGATCGTGCTCGAAGGCGGCGATCACGCGCTCAGCCTGTTTACCGATTACGTCGAGGTGGTCGCGTCGTTCTGTACCGGGGGCACTGTAGCCGGCTGAGTCGCGTCATCCGGGGCAAGCACGACGCGGTTGCGGCCCTGCGCCTTTGCGGCGTACAGCGCCCGGTCGGCGCGCGCAAAGAGCGTTTCGAGATCGGTGGGAGCCGTGGCGAAGGCGATGCCGATGCTCGTCGTCACGCGCAGGGCGGGGGCGAGCGCGGTCCAGTCCGTGTCGATGGCGCGGCGGATGCGCTCGGCGACCTCGATGGCCGCCTCGAGCGCGACCTCTTCGGCGAGCAGCACGAATTCTTCGCCGCCCCATCGGCCTGCACAGTCCGTATTGCTACGACAGTGCTGTTTGAGGAGTTGAGCGAACCGTTCGAGCACACGGTCGCCAACGGTGTGGCCGTAGCGGTCGTTGATCGCCTTGAAATGGTCGATGTCGAGCGCGAGGAGGGCAACCCTGCGGCGGGTAGCTGCGTGGTGCAGAAAAAACGTCTCGATCCCCCGACGGTTGGCGAGCCCAGTGAGCGGATCGGTGACTGCAAGCTGCGTCAACGAGCGCTTTTCGGCGTCGAGCAGTTCGCGCTCGACGCGGCTTGCCTCGAGCACCCGTTCGTAGTGCAGCCGCTGACAGCGGCGGAGCACCTCTCCGGTGCGCAGCGCCTGCTCGAGCGCCCGGGCACGTTTGAGCCACTTGAGCGCGGCGGCCGTATCCCCGCTCGCTTCCAAACACTCAGCGAGCGCGAGGTAGGCGTCCCGCTCGACGGGCCGGAGGCCGTGCGACCGGGCAAGGTGTAGCGACATCATCGCGCAGCGGATGGCCTCCGGCGAGTCGTCCGCAGCGAGGTGCGCACGCGCAAGCACGCAGAGCGCTTGACCTTCGCTGCGCGGTGCAGGCAGCGCACGAAAAATCGTGATCGCACGGCAGGCAGCATTCACTGCCTCCGACACTCGTCCATCGAGGGTCTCGATTCGGGCCAGCTCGATCAGGCAGAGGCCTTCGATACGTCGCCGACCCGCGCGGAGTGCGATGGCATAGGCCTGCTCGATCTCCTCGCGCGCCCGCGTGAGCCACGGCGATGCGCCCAGTGGGGACGGCGGTGACGCGGCTGCCGCGTCCACCGAGGTGGCGTCGGCAGCATCCGTGTCGAACACTGAGGTGGCGCGCGCCCTCTCTTCGCGGGCGATCGACACCTGGGCTAGACGATACAGCGGATGGGCAAGGGCGCTTTCCTGGCCCGAAACCCGCGCGAGCTCGACCGACTCGCGCAGCAGACTCTCCGCCTGGTCGAAATCCTCGGCATAGCAGATCGCAGTGCCCAGGCTACGCAACAAACGGGAACGCACGAGCGGAGTGTCCTGTCTCGCCAAAACGCTGAGCCCATCCAAGGCAGATTCGACCGCCTCATCGAAGGCGCCTAGGTCGAGACTGACTGCCGACAGTTGATGCGCGACATTGGCATAGCCGACCAGATCGCCTTGACTGGTGAACAGACCGGCGGCTTGTTGGAGCGAATCGCGCGCCTCGGTGAATCGCCCTGAGATGCGTTCGAAGGCGCCGCGCAGCAGCAAGAGTCGGGCCTCGAGCGCGGTGTCCCCTTCTGTCTGGGCCTTGGGCAAAAGCGCGTGGAGTGCAATGAGTCCTTCCGCCGCATGGCCAGCGTGGGCGAGCGCCTCGAGCCCAGCGACCAGATCGTTTGCTGCAGGCGTGCTGGGGGAGACCTTCATGCCGCGCTCGCGATCCATCGGGCCGCCTTTTCGGCAATGGCAAGGGTCGGGCTCGCGGTGTTGCCGCTCGTGATCGTGGGCATGACGCCCGCATCGACCACACGCAGACCCGCCACACCGATCACGTGCAGATGCGGATCGACCACGGTCTCGGGATCGTCCGCGCGCCCCATGCGCGTCGTTCCCACCGGGTGGAAGATGGTCGTCCCGATGTCGCCTGCGGCGCGGACGAGCTCATCGTCGCCACGGAGATGCGCACCCGGCCGAACCTCCTCCGGCGCGAAGGGCGCAAGCGCCGGCTGCGTGACGATGCGGCGCGTGAGCCGAAGGCTGTCCACCGCCACGCGCCGGTCCTCCTCGGTGGCGAGGTAGTTGGGCTGGATCGCCGGCGCAGCCTCGGGATCGGGCGAGACGATATGCACCGAGCCGCGGCTCGTCGGATTCAGGTTGCAGACGCTCGCGGTGAAGGCGTCGAACGGCTCGAGCGGCTCGCCAAACGCCGGCAGCGACAACGGCTGCACGTGGTATTCGATGTTCGGATGCGGCTGCTCGGGGCTACTTCGGGTGAAGGCGCCGAGCTGGCTCGGGGCCATGGCCATCGGCCCGCGACGATGGAGCAGGTATTCGAGGCCGATTGCGAGCTTGCCGAGCGCGGTGGCCGCCCGGGTGTTGAGCGTGCGCGTGCCGCGGACGCGCCAGACGGCACGCAGCTGCAAGTGGTCCTGCAGGTTCTCTCCGACGCCGGGCCGATCCGCCACGGGCGTGATGCCGAGTTGCATCAGCCGATCGGCGGCCCCGATCCCCGAGCGCTCGAGGATCTGCACGCTGCCGATCGCACCGGCGGCGAGGATCACCTCCCGCGCCGCGGCGATCGTGACGCGCTCATGGCGTCCCGCGGAACTGCGTCGGAGCACGACACCGCTCACGCGCGGCGGCTGGCAGCCGTCGGACGGTGTGATCTGCAGGCGTTCGACGAGACCATCGAGCCAAACGGTGAGATTGGGTCGCCCGACCGCTCCACGTAGAAACGCCTTGCTCGCATTCCAGCGCACCCCCGCGCGCTGGTTGACCTCGAAGTAGGCCACGCCTTCGTTGTCGCCGCCATTGAAGTCCTCGGTCGGCGGAATGCCGGCCTCGATCGCGGCTGCGCGGAAGGCCTCGAGGATCGGCCAGTGGAGGCGCTGCCGCTCCACACGCCACTCGCCCGTACTGCCGAGTCGGAAATGCCCATGCAGCGCGGCAAACGCCGGATCGTCCGCACGGTCGCCCGCGGCATCGAGCCGCCAGTGCTGCTCATGGGCCCGAAACTCGGACAGCATGTTCGTCCAGCGCCAGGCATCGTCGCCGGTGAGCTCGGCCCAACGGTCGTAATCCCGCGCCTGGCCGCGCATGTAGATCATGCCGTTGATGCTCGAGGAACCGCCGAGCGTGCGCCCGCGCGGGTAGCGCAGGCGGCGACCGTTCAGGCCGGGCACGGACTCGGTCTGGAAACACCAGTCGCTGCGCGGATTGCCGATGCAGTAGAGGTATCCGACGGGGATGTGAATCCACGGATGGCTGTCACGGCCCCCGGCTTCGATCAGGAGCACCCGCCGGTTCGGGTCGCGTGACAGACGATTGGCGAGCAGGCAGCCTGCGGTGCCACCACCGATCACGATCCAGTCGAAGGCAAGCGTTTCCTGATCTGGAGTGCCATTCATGGACGCCAATTGTCCACCGCCTTGCGGCAGATTGTCACCCGGGGCAAGCCAGCGAGATCACGACGGCCCTCGAGCTCGACGAGTCGGGCTGCGGCGAAGATCGCCTGCACGGCTGGGCCCTGGTCATGACCGTGCTCGACGATGAGGTGACCGCCGGGTGCGAGATGGTCCGCAACCGCCTGGGCCAGCACCCGGTAGGCGGTCAGGCCGTCGGCCCGGTCGGTGAGCGCGACCCACGGCTCGAAGCGCAGATCGCCTTCGACGAGATGCGGGTCCCCTTGGGCGATGTAGGGCGGATTGCTCACGATCAGGTCGAACAGAGGCTCACCGGCCAGGGCTGCAAGCCAGTCGCTCTTGAGAAAGCGCACGCCCGTAGCGCCATTTGCGCCGAGCGCATGCGCGTTTCGCTCTGCGAGTGCCAGTGCATCCTCCGAGATGTCGACGGCCGTGACCTCGAGCCCCGGGCGTTCGAGCGCAAGCGTGATCGCGATCGCGCCCGTGCCGGTGCCCACGTCGAGCACACGGGCGTGCCGACCCAGCGGAAGTCGCTCGAGCGCGGCTTCGACCACGTGCTCCGTCTCCGGCCGTGGAATCAGGGCGGCGGGGGTGCACAGGAAGTCCCGCCCCCAGAACTCGCGATGCCCGATCAGATAGGCGATCGGTTCACCCGCGCGGCGGCGGGCCACGGCGAGTTCGAAGCGGTCGCGGGCCTCGGCGGGCACCAAGTCCCAGTCGTGCGCGAGCAGCCAGGCGTGGGCATGTGCTGGGCGTGGATGCCCCAGGGCATGGGCGAGGAGCAGGCGGATTTCGAGGGTAGGCAGGCGGCGGTCGGCGAGCAGCGCTGCGACCCTGATTTCGCCCCTCACTGTGCTCAGCTCGGCTCGACGCGGGCACCCTGCGCGATCATCGTCTCCACCACGCCGCGCGCGGCGAGGGCGAAGTCCGGGCCGCTCGAAGCGTAGAGGATGGAGCGCGAGGCGTTCACGATGAGCCCCGCCCCGTGACGGTCGCGCCCGAGGGCGACCGTGGCGGCCAGATCGCCCCCTTGGACGCCCACGCCCGGCACAAGGAGCGGCATGTCCCCGACGAGCCCGCGGACGTCGGCAATCACGCTCGGGACTGTCGCGCCGACCACGAGGCCCACGTTGCCATTCGCGTTCCACGTCCCGGCGGCGGCTCGGGCGATGACGCGGTAGAGCGGCTCGCCCTCGATCAATCGCTCCTGAAGGTCTGCCCCACCCGGATTCGAGGTGCGGCAGAGCAGGATCGTGCCGCGGTCCGCGTAGGCCGTGAAGGGTGCGATCGAGTCGCCGCCGAGATACGGATTCACCGTGACCGCGTCTGCGCCGTAGCGCTCGAAGGCCTCGCGGGCATAGAACGCCGCGGTCGAGCCGACATCGCCTCGTTTGGCATCGAGGATGACCGGGATGTGCGGATAGGTCTCGCGCAGGTAGTCGATGACCGTGGCGAGTTGCTCCTCGGCCCCCACCGCGGCGAAATGTGCGAACTGCGGCTTGTAGGCGCACACGCGGTCGTGGGTGGCATCGATGATCGCACGGCAGAAGGCGGCGATTGCAGCACCGGGGGTGCTGAGCACCGCGGGCAGTCGGTCGCACTCCGGGTCGAGTCCTACGCAGACGAGCGAGCCGGTTCGCGCCCACTGGGCGCGGAGCTTGTCGATGAACGCAATCATTGGGTGGCGGCCTCCATGCTGGCCATCTGCTCGGCTTGATGTTCGCTCGAAAGGGCTTCGATCACCTCATCGAGATCGCCCTCCATGATCGCATCCAGCTTGTAGAGCGTAAGGTTGATCCGATGATCGGTCATCCGTCCCTGCGGAAAGTTGTAGGTACGGATGCGCTCGCTCCGGTCCCCCGAGCCGACGAGCGAGCGGCGCAAGCCCG
The DNA here is from genome assembly GCA_937944385.1 of uncultured Burkholderiales bacterium. Classification (GTDB taxonomy): domain Bacteria; phylum Pseudomonadota; class Gammaproteobacteria; order Burkholderiales; family Casimicrobiaceae; genus Casimicrobium. The sequence goes on from CALDYQ010000018.1 coordinate 33,413, forward strand.
CCTCCTTGGCTTGCGCGGCTTCCCGTTCACGTTCGAGCAGGCGCGCGGCGAGCACCTCCATCGCCCGCGCTTTGTTCGCGTGCTGGCTGCGGCCGTCCTGGCACTCGACGACGAGTCCCGTGGGCAGGTGCGTGATGCGAACCGCCGAGTCGGTCTTGTTGATGTGCTGACCGCCCGCGCCCGAGGCGCGGAAGGTGTCGATGCGCAGCTCGGATGGGTTGATCTGGATGTCGCGCACAGGATCAGCCTCGGGCAGCACGGCCACCGTGCAGGCGCTCGTGTGGATACGTCCCTGCGACTCGGTTTCGGGCACGCGCTGCACGCGATGGGTGCCGGACTCGAACTTGAGCTTCGAATAGGCGCCTACGCCGGCCACGCGCGCGATCACCTCCTTGTAGCCGCCGAGATCGCTCTCGCTGGCCGAGACGATCTCCACCTGCCAGCGCTGCCGCTCGGCGTAGCGGCTGTACATGCGGAAGAGGTCGCCCGCGAAGAGGGCCGACTCATCCCCGCCCGTCCCGGCGCGGATCTCCAGAAAGACGTTGCGCTCGTCATTCGGGTCCTTCGGCAGGAGCGCCCGGGTGAGCTCGCGTTCCAGCCGGTCGAGGTCCGCCTTCGCTTCGCTCATCTCCTCCTCGGCCATCGCCCTCATCTCCGGGTCGGAGAGCAGCGACTGCGCGGTAGAGAGATCCGCCTCGCGCTCGCGATAGGTCTTGAAGAGCGCCGCCACGGGCTCGAGTTCGCTCCGCTCCTTGCCGAGCGCGCGAAAGCGGTTCATGTCGCCGACGGTGCCCGGATCGGAGAGGAGCGTCTCCACCTCCACGAGGCGCCGGTCGAGCTGTTCGAGCTTCTGGCGGAGGCTGTCCTTGAGCATCTGGAAGGCTGCGATGACGCCGGGCGCATCGCTGGAGGAAAAAACGAAAAAGCCACGCGGAACCACCTCGGCGCAAGAGATGCGCTCGAGGGACGGCTTGGCGTGGCTAGGCGGGCATGCTCATGATTTTATTCGCGCACAGCGGCTCCGGAGTCCCTGCGACGCATCGACACGGCGACCCTGGTCGATGCATGGCTCAGCCCTTGGCGTAGTCGAGTCCCTCGCGCACCCAGCGCGCGAGCAGCGCCTCGGCATCGAAGCCAGGGTTGGACTCGATTTCGCTGCGTAGATTGCGTGCGGCCTCGAGCAGATCGAGATCGGTCTCGAGGTCGGCATAGCGCAGGCACGGCAGCCCCGATTGCCGTGGACCGAGGAGCTCACCCGGCCCGCGGATGCGCAAATCTTCGCGCGCAATCTCGAAGCCGTCGGTCGACTCGTAGACCACCTTGAGGCGTGCCTTGGCGGTCTCCGACAGCGGTTCGTGATATACGAGTACGCAGGTCGATGCCGCGCTGCCGCGCCCCACGCGGCCACGCAGCTGGTGCAGTTGCGCAAGCCCAAAGCGCTCGGCGTGCTCGATCACCATCCAGCTCGCGTTGGGCACATCGACGCCGACCTCGATCACGGTGGTCGCGACGAGAAGCTGCACCCGCCCCGCAATGAAGGCCTGCATGATCGCCTCTTTTTCGGCGGGCGGGAGGCGACCGTGGAGGAGCGCGATCGTGACTTCGGGCAGCGCTTCGTGCAGCTCGGCGGCGAGCGCGGTCGCATCCTTGAGCGCGACCTCGAGCGCCTCGCTCTCCTCGATGAGTGGGCAGACCCAGTAAGCCTGCGCGCCCGCGGCCAGTGCGCGTCCGACATGACCGATCAGCTCATCGCGGCGCGCGGCCGAGACGAGCCGCGTGCGGATCGGCTGCCGCCCGGAGGGCAGCTCATCGATGACGGAGACGTCGAGGTCGGCGTAGTAGCTCATCGCGAGCGAGCGCGGGATCGGTGTGGCGCTCATCATGAGCGTGTGTGGCACGAGCTCGCCCTCGCCCCGTTCGCGCAGGGAAAGCCGCTGGGCGACGCCGAAGCGGTGCTGCTCGTCGACCACGATCAGGCCGAGCTGCGCAAAGCGTACGCCCTTCTGGAAGAGCGCATGCGTGCCCACTGCGATCTGCGCATGGCCCTCGGCGCAGGCCGCGCGTGCGACACGTTTCTGCGCTGCGGTCTGGCTGCCCGAGAGCCAGACGAGATTGACCGGCGCGTGCGTCCCCGACAAGAGCGCAGCAAGCCAATGGGCGAGTTTGCGGTAGTGCTGCTCGGCGAGGAGCTCGGTCGGCGCCATGAAGGCGACCTGCGCGCCGGCCTCGACCGCCGTGAGCGCAGCGAGTGCGGCTACGATCGTCTTCCCGCTGCCGACGTCGCCCTGGAGCAGCCGAGACATGGGGGTCGGGCGCTCGAGATCGCGGCGAATCTCGGCCACCGCGCGCACTTGCGGGGCAGTCAGCCGAAATGGCAGCGCCGTGGTCAGCGTCTCGACGAGCCGCCCGTTCGCGCGAAGGGCGGGTGCTCGCTCGCGCGCGCGCTCGCGGCGAACGCGGGCGAGGGCCACCTGTTGGGCGAGCAGTTCCTCGAACTTGACCCGTCGCCATGCCGAATGCGCGCGCGATTCGAGTGCCGCGACGTCGATGTCGGCTGGCGGGGAGTGCAGCGTGGCGAGGGTCGTCGCCCAATCGGGCAGGCCGAGGACCCGTCGCACCTGCTCGGGCAGAAGCTCGCGCTGCCACGCGGGCACCTTGCGTGCCTTCGCGACGAGCGTGCGCAGCGCCTGCTGTGGTAGCCCGGCTGTGCTCGGGTAGATCGGCGTGAGCTCGCCTACGGTGCGCGCGGGACCGGTGGTGGCTGTGTCGCCGTCCTGCACATCGGTGGGTTGCGCGGCGCTTTGCGCGCGGGGGAGGCGGGGTGCGGGCGGCAGAAGCTTCGGGTGGATCATCTCGAGGCCCGAGCGCCCCTCACGCACTTCACCGAAGACGCGCACCTCGCGGCCGATCGCATAGGCGCTCGCAATACCCGGCCATGTGTTGAAGAAGCGAAGCGACAACGTCGGCGCGAGCCCCGCGCCAGCGGTGGCCGCGGTCGGCATGAGCCGGACCTCGAACATTCGCCGCGGCTTGAAACGGAACTCCGCCGCCGCAACACGCCCGGTGACCGCGACCGATTCGCCGGGGATCAGCCCATCGAGCGTCTTTTCGCGTGTCTCATCGACATAGCGCAGCGGAAAGTGGGTCAGGCAGTCCGCGAGGCGATGAATGCCGAGCCTGGCGAGCTGCGGGCGCAGTCCGGGCGGCAGATCCGTCTGCGCCTCGGGTTCTGCGTTGTCGGTCGTCGGGTCGACGGGCGATCTGGTCACTGGCCCAATTTATCAGTAACGTTTCCCCCATCGATCGCTTCGGGATCCCTGTCAGGGCGAACTCCACCCACACATCCCCCCAAGCCACGATGTTCGACCTTGACCGTCTCCCGCGCGCAGCATGGCATCGCTTGCTGCTCGTTCTCCCTGCCGCCCTGGGCATTTCGCTACCCGCGCTCTCAGTTGCCCAGAACCGCCTGCCAGCGCTCGCCGAATCGCGTCCCGTCTCGGAGAGCCGAGACATCGATGAGGCGCAGGTGTTCCTCGTGCGCGCAAACGGGGCCGTCACGGCGAAGCTCGTGACCGAGCGCGTGTTCTGCGACGTCGAGGGTGTGCGCTCGGCCGACACGGTGCGTGTGATCGGCGGGCAGCGCAAGGCGGAGCTTCTCGCCGCCGCTGGCATTTCCAACCCCGAGAACTGGATTGCGTTCCGATGCACGCAGACGTTTCCCCAGGGAGCGGATGTGATCATCCGCTGGGATGCGGCCTCGCCGGCCAGCTTTGCCGCGGCGGATTACCTCCGCTACAAGGTGCGCTCGGGCGATTGGCTGGAATTCGCCTGCGAACGCGAAAACAAGGCGGCCGACTGCAACCCGCTCGCACCGGTCACCGTGACGATCCGCGACCGCGCCCTGGCCGAGGCCGACTTGAAGCGCTTTGCGCTGCGCGATGCGAACGGCAGGCTCGTGCGACCCCTTCCCGACGAGCTCGGCCTTGGCCAGCTGCGCTGGCGGCCACTCACACCCGAGACGACCTACACGCTTGTGGTGCCACCGGGACTCAAGGAGGAGGGTACCGGCACGCCGCTGCCACCCGCCCGCCCGGTGAGCTTCAAGACCGCGCCCTATCCGCCGCTCGTCAAATTCGCGCGCAGCTTCGGCATCTTAGAGCGCAACGCCGAGCCGGCCTTGCCGATCACGCTGCGCAATGTCGAACCCGCCCCGGGCAGCGCGACCGGCACGGCGGCGCAAGTGCGTCGCCTGCGCGTGACGGGCGAGGCCGAGATGATCCGCTGGTATGCCCGTGCGCTCGGCTTCATGGCGCGCGACCGCTCGATGGATGATGACGAAGCGGACTACACGAACTTCGGCGAGGAGGTGAAGGCGGGCGACGGCGAGGATCTGCGGGGGCGTTCGCTTTTGCGCGGGGCGACTGGCGTGCAGACACTCCCCATCCCGAAGACGCTCGGGCCGAAGGCGTTCGAGGTCGTCGGTCTGCCGCTCGCTGAGCCCGGCCTGCACGTGGTCGAGGCGGAGTCCGCCGCGCTCGGCGCCTCGCAGCTCGAGAAGAAGGGCCCGATGTTCGTGCGCGCCTTGGCGCTCGTGACCAATCTCGCGGTGCATGTGAAGTCCGGCCAGGGCACTGCCTTCGTCTGGGTCACCCGGCTCGACACCGCCCAGCCCGTGGCCGATGCGCAGGTGCGCGTGCGCGACTGCAAGGGCGGCGAACTCGCCTCCGCGCGCACCTCGCCCGAGGGCCTCGCACGCGTGGGCTATCGCGTGCCCAAGGCCCAGCGCGACTGCCCGCTCTTCGTCTTCGCGACCCTCGGGGATGACACCGCCTTCACGCGCAGCGACTGGACGCGCGGCATCGAGTGGTGGCGTTTCAATCTGCCGTTCGATGATGCGGGCTGGGACGACGCAAGCGGAAAGCGCGTGCTGCACACGGTTCTTGCACGCAATCTGGTTCGTCCGGGAGAGACGGTGCACATGAAGCATTTCGCGCGGCAGCTCAAGCGCTTCGGCACGGGCGCCTCTGACATCACCAAGCTGCCGAAAAGCGCGAGCATCGTCAACGAAGGCACGAACGAGCGGAGCTCACTCCCGCTCACCTGGTCCTCACGCGGCAATGCGGTGAGCGAGCTGCGCCTGCCGCCCAACGCGAAGCGCGGGCAGTACACGGTGCACATCGGAGACGTGGTCACTGGCCGCTTCACGGTCGCGGACTTCCGGCTTCCGGTCTACAAGGCGGAGGTCGCGCTGCCACGCGTGAACATCGCCTCGGGGGATGCGGCGGCGGTCGATGTGCGGCTCTCCTTCCTCGCCGGAGGACCGGCCTCGGGGGATGCGATCACCGTGCGCAGCCGGGTCGATGCGCGCACATGGCGCGGCTTCGAGCAGCATTCGGAGCACAGTTTTGCCCTCGACGCCGAGCCCGAGATCCTGAAGGTGGCGGCCATCGATGTGCCCAAGTCGCGTGAGCCCGAAGGTGAGGAGATGACGCTTACGCTCGATGGGGCGGGAAGTGCGCGGATCGGCCTGCCCACACCCAAGGTGCTTGCCCCGGCGAGCTTGATCGCCGACATCGAGTACCGCGATCCGAACGGCGAGATCTACACCGCACAGGCCCGTGGCACGGTCTGGCCGGCCGAGCGACTGGTCGGCATCCGGGTCGCCGACTGGGCGATGGCCCGCGAGCGGCTCGAATGGGAGCTCCTCACCACGGACGTCGAGGGTCGACTGGTTGGGGACACGCCATTTGTCGTGCGTGGCATCCACCGCAGCTGGGATCACTACCGGCGGCGCAACATCGGTGGTTTCTACAGCTACGAATCGAACGAGAGCCTCAAGGACCTCGGTGTGCTCTGCCAGGGCCGGAGCGACCGCACGGGGCGAGCGCGCTGCACGGCGAGCGTGGCCGTGTCCGGCGAGGTGGTGTTGATCGCCGCGGTCGCCGATGCCAAGGGACGCACTGCGCGAGCGAGCGCCTCGCTCTGGGCGGCGAATGGCGATGATTGGATGTTTCGCTTCGCGGCCTCCGACCGCATCGATCTCCTGCCCGAGAAGAAGCGCTACGAGCCCGGCGAGCGCGCGCGCTTTCAGGTGCGGATGCCCTTCCGCGAGGCCACCGCGCTCGTGACCGTCGAACGCGAGGGGCAGGTGCTCTGGAGCACGGTGACGCAGCTCTCGGGCAAGGCGGCTGTGGTCGAGGTACCGATCCGCGAGGAGTGGGCGCCAAACGTCTACGTCTCTGCGCTCCTCGTGCGCGGGCGCGTGGGCGAGCCCGCCCCCACGGCCACCGTGGACCTCGGGCGGCCGGCGTTCAAGCTCGGCATCGCAAATGTCGATATCGGGTGGAAGCGCTACCAGCTCGACGTGGCCGTGACCACCGAGAAGCCAGAGTACCGAACGCGTGATCGCGTGCCGGTGAAGATCCGCGTCGAGCGGGCGAACAACCGCCAGCCAGCCGACGGCAGCGAAGTCGCAGTGTTCGCGATCGACGAGGCACTGCTCGAGCTGCAGCCGAACCCGAGCTGGAAGCTGCTCGAAGCGATGATGAAGCGGCGTGACTACGGGGTGACCACCGCTACCGCGCAGATGCAGGTGATCGGCAAGCGGCACTATGGCAGGAAGGCGCTGCCGCCGGGCGGCTCGGGCGGGCGGGGTGCCGGCACGCGCGAGCTCTTTGACACACTCGTCCTCTGGAAGGCCGATGTGGTGACCGATGCGCGGGGTGAGGCGACCGTCGAGGTGCCGCTCAATGACTCGTTCACGCGCTTTCGCATCGTTGCCGTGGCCGAGCGGGCCGATCCGGCGGGCGATCGCTTCGGCACTGGCGAGACGTCGGTGCGCACGACGCGCGACCTGCAGCTCTTTGCCGGCATTCCGGCCACCGTACGGCATGACGATGCCTACCGCGCCTCGGTGAGTGTGCGCAACACGACGCAGCGACCGATCGTGGCCGAGGTCGAAGCGAAGCAGGATGAGCGGCACCTGCCCCGACGTGAGGTGAGCCTCGCCCCTGGGCAGAGCGCGCTCGTCACCTGGGAGACGACCGCGCCGGCAAGCGGCCTCGAGACCGTCTGGCAATGGGAGGCCCGCGAGAAAGGCACCTCGGCCGCGGACCGCGGCGGCGACAGCCTGCGAATCCGGCAGACCCTCTCGACACCCGTGCCGTCGCGCCTCGTTGCGGCAGCCGAGGCCGAAGTGAAGCAGGGTCGCGCGAACCTCTCGCTGGCCGGAGAGGCGAGCGCGCGCGCCGCGGCCGTACCCGGGGCCGAGATCGCCGTGACGGTTGCACGCACCTACGGCACCGATACCTCGGGCATCCGCCGCTACTTCGAGAGCTATCCCTTCGCCTGCCTCGAGCAGCGCATGGTCAAGGCCCTGGGCACGAAGCGCGAGGATCTCTGGCAGCGGATCGTCGAGGAATTGCCTGGCTACCTGAGTTCGGGCGGTCTGGCGCACTACTACCCCGGCGCAAGCGGCGAAGGCCATGCCGTGCTCACCGCTTTCTTGCTCGCTGGGGCCCATGAGGTCGGCTGGGCGCTGCCGGGAGATTTGCGTGAGCCTATGCTCGCCGGGCTCGAAGGCTACGTGACCGGCCGGATCAAAACGGCGCGCGAATGGTTGCCCCAGGATGTGATTACGCTCACCTCGGAGAAGCTGATCGCGCTCGAAGCGCTGTCGCGCCATGGGCGCGTCACGCGGGCGCTGATCGACAGCCTCGTCCTCTTGCCTGTCGACCCAAGCGCGACCGCGCGTCCTGCCGCTGGGGTGCCAGGCCGGACTCCCCTGGCGCGGCTGACGGCTGCTTCGGTCGCCGACTGGGTCGACGTGCTCGGTCGCGTGAAGGACCTGCCGAACGCCGCGGCGCTGCGTGCGCAGGCGATTGCCGAGCTGCGCGATACGGTGCGCGTACAGGGAGGGCTCGCGAGCGTCGCGCGCAACGACGATCGCTGGTACTTCATGCGTGGCTCGGATTACACGCTCGCGCGGATGCTCAGGCTTGCCCTCGAACTGCCCGAGCTCTCGGCGTATCGCATCCCCCTCGTGCGCACGCTCAACGACCGGCTGCAGCGGGCGGGTCATCTCTTGGGCACCCAGGCCAATCTGTGGGCGGCCTATGCGCTCGAACGCCATGCGGCCACGGCGTCGGCGGAGGGACGCACACGCATCAGCTACCGCGGACAGACGCGCGAAATCGCCTGGAACCCCGGTATGACCGAGGCCACCGTCACCTTCACGCCCGCAGCCGACGGGCCGTCCGTCTTGCAGATCGAGCACGCGGGCCGCGGTGAGCCCTGGGCGCGCGCGGTGCTGCGCGCGCCGGTGCCGCTCGTCGGCGCCCAGAACAACGGCATCGCCGTGACCCGGACGCTCCGGCCGGTGCAGCAGCAGACACCGGGCCGCTGGCGCGTGGGCGATGTGGTTGCGGTCACCGTGACCGCAACCGCAGGTGCCGACATCGGCTGGCTCGCGATCGATGACCCGGTTCCGGCCGGTGCCACCGTTCTCGGTGGCCTCGCGCGCCTCGGCACGCAGGAGAGCGAAGCCGTGACCTGGCGCGGCCAGCGAGCGATCGAGCGCACCTTCACGAACGTGCGGGCGGCTTTCGAATGGGCGCCCAAGGGCGTACACCGGTTCACCTACCAGATTCGCCTCACGACCCCTGGACGGTTTGCGCTGCCGCCCACGCATGCCGAGGCGATGTATGCGCCCGAGATCAACGGGCAGCTGGGCAATGAGACCTTCGTCATCGAGCCATGAGTCGCGTCCATCGACCGCGCAGGTGCGTTGCGCTGCTCGTCGGTATGCTGGCCTGTGTCGCCATGGCTGCACCGAGTTTCGATGCGGTGCGGCAAGCCTATGCGCCCAGTGAACGCCGCGTGCTCGACCGCCACGGCGAGGTGATCCATGTGCTCCGCACCGATCCGGCCGTGCGGCGCGGGCCGTGGACACCGCTCGAGCGGGTCTCGCCGGCATTGATCGAGGCGGTCGTGCGATCCGAGGATCAGCGCTTCTTCGCGCATGGGGGTGTCGATGCGCTTGCGGTAGCGGCCGCGGGCGCGGAACACCTCCGCCGCCGAATCGCGGGCGACACGCGCGCCGCCCGCGGCGCAAGCGGCATCACGATGCAGGTGGCGGCCCTGCTCGACCCATCACTCGTCCGGCCCGGGGGCGGGCGCGGTCTCGATCTCAAGTGGCAGCAGATGCAGGCGGCCAGGGTGCTCGAGTCCGGCTGGTCGAAGGCGCAGATCCTCGAGGTCCATCTCAACCGCGTGCCGTTCCGCGGCGAGCTCGTGGGCATCGCCGCGGCGAGCGAACGGCTTTTCGGCAAGGCCCCGCACGGGCTGGATGCCGCGGAATCGGCGCTGCTTGCGGCATTGATCCGCGCGCCGCAGGCCCCGCGGCAGGTCGTCGAGCGTCGTGCCTGCGGACTTCTCGCGCAGCTCGGACGGGCTGAAGAATGCGCGCGGCTGCCGTTTCTCGTCGACCGCTGGGCGCTGCCCGAATCGGCGCGGGCGCTCAGCGCGGCCGAGCGCATCGCGCCGCATGCGGCGCGCCTGCTCGCCCAGCGGCTGCCCGGCGACTCCTCCATTCGCTCGACCCTCGACGCTCGACTCCAGCGCGAGGCGTTGGCCGCGATCCGGCGGCATCTCACCCAGCTCGCCAATCGCAACGCGCATGATGCGGCCGTGGTCGTGCTCGACAACGCGACCGGCGAGGTGCTTGCCTACGTTGGTTCCTCCGGTGCGCTCTCCGAGGCGGGCGCGGTCGATGCCGCGCGCGCGCCGCGGCAGGCGGGCTCGACCTTGAAGCCCTTCATCTACGGGCTCGCGATCGAGAGGAAGCTCGTGACGGCCGCCACGTTGCTCGATGATGCGCCACTCGCAGTGGATGTGGGGGGTGGGGCCTATGCACCGCAGAACTACGCCGAGGACTACGTCGGTCCGGTCAGCGTGCGCACGGCGCTTGCGAGTTCCCTCAATATCCCGGCGATCCGCGCGCTCTCGCTCGTGGGGGTGGCCTCGGTGCATCGCGTGTTGCGCGAGGCCGGGCTCAGCACACTCGCTGCCGACCCCGAGCACTACGGGCACTCGCTCGCGCTGGGGAGTGCCGACGTCACTCTCCTCGAGCTCACGAACGCCTATCGCGCGCTTGCCCGGGGCGGGTTGGCGTCGCCCGTCCGTTGGTTTCCGGGGGAAGCCGCGAGCCAGACCAAGCGGGTGCTTTCGCCGGGTGCGGCATGGATCGTCGGCGACATCCTCGCCGACCGCGGCGCGCGCTATCTGACCTTCGGCTTCGACAATCCGCTCGCGGTCAACCACTGGGCTGCGGTCAAGACCGGCACGAGCAAGGACATGCGCGACAACTGGGCCGTCGGCTGGAACGCCCGGGTGACCGTAGGCGTCTGGGTCGGCAATGCGCAGGGTCGGCCGATGCACGGGGTGACGGGTATTTCGGGTGCCGGGCCGATCTGGGGCGAGGTCATCGAAGCTGCGGCCAGACGTCTGGGCGCCGGGCCGCCGCCCACGCCGCCCGCGGAGGTGGTCTTCGCCGCGGTCGGGGCAACGGGACCAAGCCCAGTGAAGGCGACCCCGCGTGCTCGCCCGCGGCGGGAAGGTTTTCTTGCAGGCACCGTGCCCGCGCACGGCGTCGTGGCAGCTCGCGAGGCGCCCGAGGTCGGTGCCCGCATCGTCTCTCCAGTCGACGGCACGATCATCGCGCTCGACCCGGATCTTCCGGAGGCGCATCAGCGCGTCCCGCTCGTTGCAGGCGCGCCGGCGCTTGCCAACTGCTTTCGCCTCGACACCCCGCCCGCCAGGACATTCCCGCTCGGTTGCGCCGAGAGATTGCTCTGGCGTCCCGAGCCGGGCGAACACGCGCTCGTTTTGCTGGATGCCGAGGGCCGGGAGCGGGACCGGATCCGGTTGGTCGTTCGCGGTCGGTGAGCCTTCTGCGCGCGAGCGGACGTGGGTGAGGCTCAGCGCGCAACGATCGGGATCACCGCCGCTTCGCGTACTTCGGCCGCGGCGCGCGGCACGTCCCGCCCACCGTAGGTGCGTTCGACGTAGGCGTCGATGAGGGCCTGGAATTCTTCGGCGATGTGCTCGCCTTTCAACGTGACCGTCTTCTTGCCGTCTTCGTAGACCGGTGCGACCGGCAGTTCGCCGGTGCCGGGCAGGCTGATGCCGATGTTGGCGAGCTTGGATTCGCCCGGGCCGTTGACCACGCAGCCCATGACGGCCACCGACATCGATTCCACGCCCGGGTAGCGCTCACGCCACTCGGGCATCATCGCGCGCAGGTAGCTTTGCGTCTTCGCCGCGAGCTCCTGGAAGAACGTACTCGTCGTGCGGCCGCAGCCGGGGCAGGCGGTGACGAGCGGCGTGAACTGGCGGATGCCCATCGTCTGCAGGATCTCCTGTGCGACCGTGACTTCCTGCGTGCGGTCGCCGCCCGGCTCGGGCGTCAGCGAGACGCGGATCGTGTCACCGATGCCCTGCTCGAGCAGGATCGCAAGCGCAGCCGTCGAGGCGACGATGCCCTTCGAGCCCATGCCGGCCTCGGTGAGCCCGAGATGAAGCGGGTAGTCGCAACGCGCGGCGAGATCGGTGTAGACGGCGACGAGATCCTGTACGTCGGAGACCTTGCAGGAGAGGCAGATTCGGTCGCCAGGGAGGCCCACGCGCTCGGCAAGGGCAGCGGATTCGAGCGCCGAGGTGACGAGCGCGCGCCGCATGACGGCCTGGGCGGGCAGCGGGTTGGCGAGCCGTGCGTTCTCGTCCATCAGGCGGCCCAGAACCTCCTGGTCGAGGCTGCCCCAGTTGACACCGATCCGCACCGGCTTGTCCTCGCGGATCGCGATTTCGATCATCTGCGTGAACTGCGCGTCGTGCTTCTCTCCGCGGCCGACGTTGCCGGGGTTGATGCGGTACTTGGCGAGTGCCTGCGCGCATTCCGGGTAGTCGCGCAAGAGCTTGTGACCGTTGAAGTGGAAGTCGCCCACGAGCGGCACGTTGCAGTGCCTGCGGTCGAGCCCTTCACGGATCGCAGGCACGGCGGCGGCCGCCTCCGGGGAATTCACGGTGATGCGCACGACCTCGCTGCCCGCCTGGGCGAGCGCGAACACCTGCTCGACCGTTGCCGCCACATCGGCCGTGTCGGTGTTGGTCATCGACTGCACCATCACGGGCGCATCGCCGCCCACGCGCACGGGGCCGATGCGCATTTGCCGTGAACGGCGGCGCGACGCGCGCCCGGAGAGGTAGAGGATCGACATCAGGGGATCTGGAAGCGGGCGACGTCGCTACGTGTCGAGGGCGTGAAGTCGTACGGCTTGCCGTCGATTTCGAGTTTGACCGCGCTCGCGTTGCCAATGATGAAGCTCAGCGGCCGCGCGGCGGTGAACTCGCGCGTGCCGGGTTGAGCAGTCTCGGAGAAGACGACTTCCCCCTTGCTGCGCACCTCCGTCCAGGAGCGGCCGCTCAAGGTGAGGCGAACGACGGATTCGCCCTCGCGCGGTTTGGTGCTGCCGAGCACGTTTTGGCCCTCGGCCGGCGTCGCTGGGTTGGGCACGGAGGCTGCGGGAGCGGTGGTGTCGGACGGTCCTGTCGCCGAGGGCGTGCTGGCAGCACCCGCCGCAGATGCGGGCGGGGCCGCGGTTTCGGTTGAACCGGCGGTCACCGTCTGGGCCGTCGCCGCCGAGGATGCAGCGGTCGCTGCCACGCTTGTCGAGGATGCAGCCGGTGGCGTGGGCGCGGGCCAGACGGTCTGCGGTCGCACCGAGGAGGTCGTATCCGACTGATACAGGTAGATGACGCCCGCGATGAGGATCACGGCAAGCGTGATTGGAATCAGCCAGGGCGCGCGCCGATGGCCCGAAGTCCGCAGGGGTTCGCTGGTCGCAGCGTGGCTTTCGAGCTGCGTGCCGGCGTCGAGCGTCGATGGCCTCACCACTGCAGGGCTTTTGTCGGCCGGTGTGTCGAGACCGAGGGAGTCCGGATCGATGGATACGAGTCGCGCGTAGTTCCGGAAGAACCCGCGCGCGAACGGCCGCTCCGGGAGGGCGGACCAGTCATTTGCCTCGATCGCCTCGACCTGACGCACCGAGAGCTTGAGCTTGGCGGCCACCTCGGCGGTACCGAGACCGAGCGCTTCACGCGCGGCGCGCAGGCGCTGCCCTGGCGACGGCTTGGCGGTTGGTGGCGTGGGGCTCTCGTCCTCTGTGGTCACACGCAGCCTCCGCGGTTGATGGTGTCGATCAGCGGGGAGTCGGGAAAGCGCGTCTTCAACTGGCGTATGTACTCGGCTTCCTGCTCACGTGCGCCGCGGGCGCGCTCGGCACAGACGCCGAGAAAGAGCAACTCAGGGGTGATCGGTTCGGCCCGCATGCCGCGCTCCACGTGGCGGAGGACGTCGTCCCAGCGCGAGGTCTTCATGGCGATGGCTGCCAGGCCCTGGTAGCCGCGCGAGTTGAACGGCTGCAACTGGATCAGGCGGTTGTAGTAGCCCTCCGCCACACGCAGCTGGCCCGCTGTCAGGGCGCAGTTGCCCGCGTTCTCGAGGGCCAGTTGCGGCGTTTGATAGAGCGGCAGGGCGAGCGCGGCCTCAAGCTCGCGCAGGCCGGCTTCGGTGCGGTTCTGCCGGCAGAGGAAGGCCCCGTAGTTGTTGCGGATGTCGCCCTCGTTGGGCGCGGCCGCCACGGCGCGCTGGAAGGCCGCCTCCGCACGGGCGACATCGTTCATCTCGGCATAGACGAGCCCCAGGATGCTGTGCGCAAGGCCGTAACGCGGATCGAGCCGGATCGCTTCGTTCAACTCCTCGAGCGCCACCGCGAGTTGCCCGCGCTGGAAGTAGTTGGCACCCAACTCGGCGTGAACCCGTGCCCGGAATCGCAGCGGGTCTTCGTTGGCGGCTTGCGTCGTCTCCTGAGGAGCCGACGACGTGTCTCGACCCACCTGGGGCGACGCCGTGCAGCCCGCGAGAAACAGCGCAAGCAGCAGGCAGGCGACCGCAGTGTGCGTGTGACGGATGATGTCGAAGCTCATGCAGTGACCTTCCCTCCCGAGGCAGAGCCGGGTGTGGCAATTCGCAGAGGAATGCTACGGCCTTGGGTGCGTCGTGTGCGATCCTGAATTGCCCCTGCAAGCTGACCGCAGGCGGCATCGATGTCGCTGCCACGCGTCTTCCGGATCGTGGTGACGAAGCCCGCATCGGCGAGCCGCCGCTGGAAGTCGAGCACGCGCGCGCGCGGGCTCGTACGGAAGTGCGACCCCGGGAACGGGTTGAACGGGATCAGGTTGAACTTGCACGGCACCTGCCGTCCGATGGCGGCGAGCGCCTGCGCGTGCTCGGGTTGATCGTTCACACCGTCGAGCATCACGTATTCGAAGGTGATGAAGTCGCGCGGGGCGAATTCGAGGTAGCGGTTGCAGGCCGCGAGCAGCTCGGCCAGCGGGTAGCGCTTGTTGATCGGCACGAGTTCATCGCGCAGGGTGTCCGTGGGCGCGTGCAGGCTCACCGCGAGCGCGACCGGACAGTAGCGCGCGAGGTCATCGATCTGGGGGACGAGTCCCGAGGTCGACACCGTCACGCGGCGGCGCGACAGGCCGTAGGCGTGATCGTCGAGCATCAGCTCGAGCGCGGGCACGACCTGGGCGAAGTTCGCGAGCGGCTCGCCCATGCCCATCATGACCACGTTGGTCACCGGCTGGACGCCGTCGCCCGTGCGGCCCGTGATGCCCTGATCTGCCTTGAGTGCGCGGTTGGCGTAGCGAAGCTGCGCAATGATCTCGCCGGTGGTCAGGTTGCGATTGAAGCCCTGCTTGCCCGTCGAGCAGAAGGCGCAGTCGAGCGCGCAGCCCGCTTGGGAGGAGATGCAGAGCGTGCCGCGGTCAACCTCGGGGATGAATACGGCCTCGACTGCGCTCGTGCCGACATCGAACAGCCACTTGCGCGTGCCGTCCGATGCGACGCAGTCGCGTACAGCGACGAGATCGCGGATGACCGCATGAGCGGCAAGTGTCTCGCGGGTGCTGCGCGAGATGTCGGTCATGGCGTTCCAGTCGGACACCTGCGCCTGATGCAGCCACTTGAGCGCCTGCCGCGCACGCATGCGGCAGGCAGAGGGCTTTTCTCCGAGGGCGGCGAAGAATTCGGTCAGGCCACGCTGGTTGAGTTCGAGCAGGTTTTGCACGGTTGCCGCACCTCCCGATGACGCATCAACCGATCCGGTTGCTTGGCCGAATCCTCAGCGGCTGAAGATCTGCGACTGCGCAAAGAAGTACGCGATCTCCTGCGCCGCGGTTTCCGGCGCGTCGGAGCCATGCACTGCGTTCGCATCGATCGACTGCGCGAAGTCGGCGCGGATCGTGCCGGGCGCGGCCTTCTTCGGATCGGTGGCGCCCATCAGCTCGCGGTTCTTCGCGATTGCACCTTCACCCTCCAGCACCTGGAGCACGACCGGCCCGGAAACCATGAAGTCGACCAGATCCTTGAAAAACGGACGGTCCTTGTGCACGGCGTAGAAACCTTCGGCTTCGGCGCGGGAGAGGTGGGCCATGCGCTGGGCCACGATCTTGAGCCCCGCCGCCTCGAAGCGGGCGTTGATTTGGCCGGTCACGTTCTTGGCGACGGCGTCGGGTTTGATGATGGAAAAAGTGCGCTCGATAGCCATGAGAGAAAGACTCCGGTGATGCGGTCTGTGCCCGGGCGCCATGGCCCCTGCATGTCACGGCCCCTGCGTCAAAAGCAGCGGGAGCAACAGGGCGCGAAACGGCGTGGCAGCAGAAAAACGCTTGAAAAACAAAGCCCTAGAGTTTAGCACGTCGACCGAAGACGCTCGAGTGGAGAAAGCGTGCGCAATCGAGGGCGCGGAAACGGCGTGCAGAACCGGGGTGCAAAAACGAGAGCGGCACCCAGAAGGGTGCCGCCGCCCGAACCGATCGAGGGGGCTTACACGCTGAAGGAATTGCCGCAGCCGCAGGTCGACGTCGCGTTCGGGTTCTTGATCACGAACTGCGCACCTTCGAGGCCATCCGTGTAGTCGATCTCGGCCCCGACGAGGTACTGGTAGCTCATCGCATCGATGAGCAGGGTCACATCGTTCTTGACCATCGTGGTGTCGTCCTCGTTGACTTCCTCGTCGAAGGTGAAGCCATACTGGAAGCCAGAGCAGCCGCCACCCGTCACGAAGACGCGCAGCTTGAGGTTCGGGTTGTTTTCCTCGAGGATCAACTCGCGCACCTTGTTGGCGGCCGCGTCGGTGAAGTTGAGTGGGGCGGGAAGTTCGGTCATGGCGTTCATCGAGAGGCTCCAAACATCGACTCAGGTGGCGTTGGTTCAGCTCACATTATTGGGCGCCACCGCCCAGGAAACAACCCCGACGCAAGGCGGGGTATGCGTTCCCGCGGCGCGTCAGGTGTTACCGATCCGCTTGATGTCCACCACCTCGGCGCGCTCCTGCTCCATGTGGAGCAGACAGCCATCGACCACGGCGCCCACATGCATTTCGAGCGTCTTGTAGGTCACGTCACCTTGCACGCGCGCCGTCGCGAGCAGTTCGAGGTACTCGGTCGCGACGACCGGACCGTCGACATGCCCGTGAACCACGACGTGCGAGGCGCGGATCTCGCCCTCGACCTTGCCGGACTCGCCAATGACCAAGGTGCTGGTGGTGTCGACGCCGCCATGGATATGGCCACGCACCTTGCCATCGACACGAAGGCCACCGTCGAAGTCGACGTCCCCGCTGATCGTGGTCGACGAGCCGATCAGGCTGTCGATCTGCTTTTGCGGCATGTGCCGCTTCTTCTTCCCGAACATGACGGCGCGCTCCTGACGAAGGGGAGACCCGATTGTAGCTCGGCTTCGACCCGGGAGAAGGGCGACCGCTGCGCCGCTCAGAGATGCAGCGTCTGCTGAACGCGCGGTGCGGTGTTGCCGCTGCTGGCATGGACGCGAACTTGGACGGTTTTCAGCTCGGCCCCGGCTGGGACGCGAAAGGCGAAGTCGGCGCGTTGGTAGGTCTTGAAGTCGAGTGCGAGGGCGGGTGCGAGCTCCGGCTGTTCGTCTGGCAGGTTGAGCGTGATACGGCGCGAGCCGTCCTGCACGGTGGCGAGCACGGTCAACCGCCCCTTGAAGGGCTGTTCGTTGGCGCCTTGAACGACCAAGGCGCGCAGGCGATAGGTCGTGGGCGAATCCCGCTCGGCCTGGAGCCGCTGCACCGCAAGCCCCCCCTTGCCGCCCCCCGCGGCGCTGCCTAGCAGCTTCTCGAAGAACGAGATTTCTTCCTTGAGCTGCGTATTTTCCTGCTGGAGCTGCGTGATCTGCTTCGCGAGCACGTCACGTGCCCCGAGCGCGATCTGTGAGCTGTTGCCCAACTCGACGTTCTCGCGCAGCAGGCGCTCGTTGTCGCTGCGCAGACGGGCCAGCTCCGCGATCATCTGCTTCCTCTCTTCCTCGACCCGGCCGACGTTGAAGCCCGCGACGAGTCGCCCGGCATCGAAGCCACTGTAGAACAGGCCCGCCAGGACCAGGAGGGTCACGCCCGCGACCGTGGCACGCATGCGCCACGACCAGTGCGTGCGCACCGACAGCCGCGGGGCCGAGATGCCGAAGCGGCGGCGGAGGCTGGAGAGAATGCGGTCGGAGCGGATGAGGGGCATGCGGTGCCTGGCTGCGCTCGAGGGGCAGTGTCGCCGTCCCTTAGGGACTGAGCGGCAGTTGCGTGAGACCTGCGGTCTCGGGCAGTCCGAACATCACGTTCATCGACTGGATCGCCGCGCCCGCCGCACCCTTGACGAGGTTGTCCTGGGCCACGAGGACCATGACCGTGTCCCCTTGGCCATCGGGTCCAGGCGGTCGATGCAGCGCGATGCGGAGGACGTTGCTGCCGCGCGTGGAGCGGGTCTCCGGATAGCTACCCCAGGGCATCACATCGATGAAGGGCTCCCCGCGGTAGGCGTCTTCGAACAGCGCCTGGAGCGCGTCGTTGCTCATCACCATGCCCCGCGCGTTGAGTCGCGCGTAGAGCGTCGAGTGCATGCCGCGGATCATCGGTGCGAGGTGCGGCGCGAAGATCAGCCCCACTGGCGTGCCCGCGATTTCGGCGAGTCGGGCTGCGGTTTCCGACTGGTGCCGATGCCCACTCACGTTGTAGGCCTTGAAGTTGTCACCCGCCTCGCAGAGCAGGTAGTCGACCTCGGCCTTCTTGCCGGCGCCCGAGAGCCCCGAGGCACAGTTGGCGATCAGGTGCAAAGGATCGACGATGCCGGCCCGCAAGAGGGGGGCAAAACCGAGCTGCATGGTCGTTGGGTAGCAGCCCGGATTGCCGACGATGCGTGCCCGTGCGATTTCGTCGCGATTCAGCTCGACCAGCCCGTATGCGGCTTCCTGATTGAGCGTGGGGCAGGCGTGCGGCATCTTGTAGACCCGCTCGAAGATCGTATGATCGCGGTAGCGGAAGTCCGCGGCCAGATCGATGATGCGCACGCCCACCGAGGTCAGTCGCTCGGCGTCGGCCATCGCCACGCCGTGCGGGGTGGCATAAAACACGACGTCGCAGTCGGCCAAGTCGGCGGTGGCCGTGTCGCTGAACATCAGATCGCACCGCCCACGCAACGAGGGGAACATCTGGTCGAGTCGCGTGCCAGCTTCCTTGCGCGACGTGATCCGCGTGAGCTTGACCGATGGGTGGGTCGAGAGCATGCGGATCAGTTCGACACCGGTGTATCCGGTGCCGCCGACGATGCCCGCCTTGATGGGGGAAAAGTTCATTCGCGCGCTCGCTGATCGAGGAGGGTTCGGCCCCGCGCAAGGGTGTCCCGCGGGAGGCTCTTTGAAAAGACCGCGCCCATCGGGCCGGGTTCCTCCCAGGACGCGATCGTCGAGACGTCATCCGAAACGACAAAGGCTGCATTGAAGCAGCCTTTGCATCGCTCGCCAAGCGCGCGGTTCATTCGCACGCCGGACCGACGGGGAGGAGCGTCGCGGTCAGCGCTTCGAGAACTGCTTGCGACGGCGCGCCTTCCGGAGACCGACCTTCTTGCGCTCCACCTCGCGCGCATCACGCGTCACGAGGCCGGCCTGCTTGAGCGTGGGCTTGAGCGCGGCGTCGAATTCGATCAGGGCACGCGTGATGCCATGGCGAACGGCACCGGCCTGACCCGTCTCGCCCCCGCCAAACACGTTGACCATGATGTCGAGGCTGTCGAGGTTGTTGGTCAGCGCGAGCGGCTGACGCACCACCATGCGACCCGTCTCGCGCGAGAAGTACTCGTCCACCGGCTTGCCGTTGACGACGAACGCGCCTTTGCCCGGCTTGATGAACACACGGGCAACCGCGCTCTTGCGCCGACCCGTACCGTAGTTGTAATTGCCAATCATGATTGCGTTCTTCCGGGCGGGTTAGAGGTCGAGAGCCTTGGGCTGCTGTGCTGCGTGCGGATGTTCTGCACCGGTGTAGCACTTGAGCTTCTTGAGCATCGCGTAGCCGAGCGGTCCCTTGGGCAGCATGCCCTTGACAGCCTGCTTGAGCACGCGATCCGGGTGCTTGGCCTGGAGCTTCTCGAAGTTCGTCTCGTAGATGCCGCCCGGGTAGCCCGAGTGACGGAAATAGGTCTTCTGATGCGCCTTGTTGCCGGTGACGCGGACCTTCTCCACGTTGGTCACGATGATGAAGTCACCGGTGTCCATGTGGGGCGTGAACGTGGGCTTGTGCTTGCCGCGCAGGCGCGTGGCGATCTGGCTTGCGAGGCGACCGAGCACTTTGTCGGTGCCATCGACCACGAACCAGTCCTGCTTGATGTCGGACGGTTTGGCGGAGTAGGTTTTCATGCTGAGCTCGATTGGTGTTTTGCCAGGGCCGGTGCCCGCGGCCGCAGGGTGCGGTTGGACGGGCTGTCGGTCGAGGCTTTGTGAGACAGTTCGCCGGAAGGCCGGGGGGCGGATTGGGGCCGAGGGCCGCGCGCCGTCCAGACGAAGCTCAAAAGTATAGCGCGGACGCGGTGGGTTCGGATGGCAGGCAACAACCGAGAGCGCGATCAGACGGCGCAGTCCGCCAAGCACCGCTCAGATGGGCTCTGAAAAAAGAAAGGGCGGGTGGAGCATGGCCCACACCCGCCAGAAGAGAATGTCACACCCAAGGAGGAGGAAGGAGGACATTCATCGCCCGGGAAGGAGGAGACCCGACCGACGACGAAATTTGATCATGTTGCGGCGCACAAGTCAACAGTCAGATGCGTGGGGCGCCGCGTATTCAATAGGGAATCCGCTCTACTCGTAAGCGCAGCAGGCAACGCCGTTCATGCTGCTCAAGAGAAATCAAAGTGTTTGTTTTTCAGAGACTTACGTAAAACAAGCGTGTGTTTCTGATGGCCGGCAGGATTGAAAATGAATATTGATTTTTGCGTAGATTCAAATTTTGCACTTGCACAAAACGGAGATCTCCGATGAGGACGAGTGTTCGGTGGGTAAGCGGTGTGCAGTTCGTCGCTGAGACGGGATCGGGGCATGCAATGGTGGTCGATGGGGCGCCAGAATACGGAGGGCGGAACACGGGTGCTCGACCGATGGAACTGGTGCTCGCGGGGGCGGCGACGTGCACGGCATTCGACGTGATCCTGATGCTGGCAAAGGCGCGCCAGAAGGTCACGGGATTCTCGGTCGAGGCCGAGGCGGCCCGGGCAGAGACCGATCCGAAGGTCTTCACCGCGATCAAACTGACCTACCGCGTTGCCGGTCCCACCATCGATCCCAAGGCGGTCGAGCGCGCAGTCAAACTCTCGAAGGAGAAGTACTGCTCGGCCACGGCGATGCTCGGCCGGACGGCCGAGATCGCAACCGAGATCGTCATCGAGGATGTCTGAATGGCCCGACTGCCCAGTCAAAACGGGATGTCATCGTCGAAGTCGTCGGGCCTCTTCTTCGGGCCGGCGGCCGACGCGCCGGCAGCCATGGGCTGCCCCATCGAGCGGGGTGTCGTGCCGCCGCGATCGGATGCGCCGTCATCCGCGTCCGACGACGGGCCGCCGCCACCGCGGCCGCCCAGCATTTGCATGCGGTCGCCGCGGATCTTGGTCAGCGTCTTCTCGACGCCTTCCTTGTCGGTCCACTTGTCGTATTGGATCCGACCTTCGATGTAGACCGGCATGCCCTTCTTGAGGTACTCGCCGCAGATCTCGGCCGTGCGACCGATGAATTCGATCCGATGCCAATCCGTGCGCTCCTGTTTGTTGCCGTTTTTGTCCTTCCACTGCTCAGTGGTGGCGATCGAAAAACTCGCGACTGCCTCGCCGCTCGGCAGGTAGCGAATTTCCGGGTCCCGGCCCAGGTTGCCGATCAGGGTGACGCGATTGACTGAGGCCATGATTCACTCCATCTTTCTTGCCAGTGGCGGTTTCATTGACCAGGCCGCCACGAACCAAAGCGCGGCCAGGGCCGCGCAGACGTAGAACACCGCTTCGTTGCCGTAACGCTTGGCCAGTGTACCGCCGACGATGCCACCGGCGAAGAGCCCGAGGGACATCGTGGTGTTGTACACGCCCAAGGCGAAGCCCTTCAGATGCACCGGGGCGATGCGCGACACGAGCGAGGGTTGCATCGCTTCGAGCAGATTGAAGGCAACGAAGAAGGCGAGCAGGAAGGCGATGATGCCCTTGAAGGCGAGGGACGACAGTTGCGGCGCCGCAACGAGCGTGAGCACCAGGAGTCCGATGGCGGCGAGGAAGACCTCCCGCAGCTTTCCGCGTCGCTCGGCCGCGATCATGGGCGGCACCATGAGCGCAAACGACAACAGGATCACCGGCAGATACGCCATCCAGTGTGATGCCGCGGCGAGGCCCCCGCGCTCGACCAGCAGCGTCGGGACGACGACGAACAGCGCCGTCTGGCAGAGGTGCAACACGAACACGCCGATGTTGAGGCGCAGGAGTTGTGGGTTGAACAGCACGTCGCCATGCCGTACGGGCTCCGGCGTCTCCTCCCGGAGCACTGCAGCGGGCACGCCCCAGATGACGACCGCGCAGCCGACCAGCGCGAGCAGCGCCGTGATCCAGAACAGTCCGGCGAGCCCGACGGCGGCTGCGAGCGGCGGCGCGATCACGAGCGAGACGGCGAAGGACAGCCCGATCGTGGCGCCGACGATGGCCATCGCCTTGGTGCGCACTTCGTCGCGAGTCGAATCGGCCACGAAGGCCGAGACGGCGGCGCTCACGGCGCCTGCGCCCTGGAGCGCGCGGCCGACGATGACGCCCGTGATCGTCGCCGCTGTCGCGCCCAATGCGGCGATCGCGCTGCCGGCGGCAAAGACGAGCAGCCCGAGCACGATCACCGGCTTCCGGCCGAAGCGGTCGGAAGCCGCACCGAGGGGAATCTGGAACATGGCCTGGGTGAGACCATAGACCGAGATGGCGAGCCCGATCAGGTAGGCCTCCTGGCCGCCTGCGAGCGCGCGACCGTAGATCGCGAACACCGGCAGGATCAGGAACAGGCCGAACATACGCAGGCCGTAGATGCTCGCGAGCCAGAGGCTCGCGCGGCGCTCGGCCGGGGTCATCGCGTGGGGAGAACTCATCGAAGGGAAGCGGGTAGGCAGGACAAAGCGCGGCGCATTGTGTCATTGCCGCGTGTGCCTTGCTCTGCCCCTGTGCCGCGGCACAAGGGCCGCGGAATATTCGTTGCCCCGTTCGACGCCGCGGCGGACTATTCCGCTGCGACCCGATCCGCGACCGTCGCCTGGGCGATGCCGATCACCGGCTTCGCGGCATCGAAGGCCGCTTTCAGCCGCGCCTCCTTTTCCTTCGCCGCCTTCACGTGCCGCTCCTTGACATGCCCGTAGCCGCGGATTTCCTCCGGGATGGAGGCGAGTTCGACGGCGAGCGCATGATTGTGCGGACCGAGCTTGGCGAGCAGCGCCTCGATCAACGCGCGGTAGTCGTGCTTCAACTGCTGTTCGAGCTTGCGCTCCGGGTTGAAGCGGAAGATGTCGAGTGCCGTGCCACGCAGTCCCTTGCGTGCAGCGAGGAAGCGGAAGGCACGCATCATCCACGGTCCGTAGGGGCGCTTGAGGAGTTGGCCGGTCACCGGGTCCTTCTTCGCGAAGAGGGGTGGGGCGAGATGGAAGACGAGCTTGTAGTCGCCCTCGAACTCGCGCGCGATCCGGGCCTCGAACTCGCCGTTCGAGTGAAGACGGGCGACTTCGTACTCGTCCTTCACGGCGAGCAGCTTGAAGTAGTAGCGCGCCACAGCCTCGGTGAGCCCGGTTTTTCCGGGCACCCTGGCCTGCTCGCTTTTGCGTACGAGTTCGACGAAATCGGTATAGATCTTTGCGTAGGCGGCGTCTTGATAGTCGATGAGGTAGGCGGCACGCCGCGCGATGATTTCCTCGAGCGAGCTCGACAGGCGGGTCGAGAAGCCCGGGTTGTCGCTCGCAGCGGACACCGGTTTGGGCTCGGCGACGGCGGTCACCGCCTTCAGGTCATGCGCGGCCCGGCGTCCCCACAGGAACGCGTTCTTGTTCATCTCGATCGCGGCGCCGTTGAGCTCGATCGCGCGCGAGATCGTCGCTTCCCTGAGCGGAATCAATCCTTTTTGCCAGGCGTAGCCGAGCAGGAAGAGGTTCGTGGCGATCGAGTCCCCCATCAGGCGGGTGGCCAGGCGGGTCGCGTCGAGCAGATCGACCGCATCCTTGCCGCAGGCCTCGATGATCTCGCGCTCCATGCTGCCGAGCGGAAACTGCAGATTCGGGTTCTGCGTGAAGCCGGCCGGCATGACGACTGCGCTGTTGACCACGGCGCGTGTGACGCCGACGGCCATCTTTGCGAGCGAGTCCTCGGCAGTGGTGGTGAGCACGTCGCAGGCCAGCACGAGGTCAGCCTCGCCCGCTGCAACGCGCGTGGCGTGCAGCTGATCTTGCGACGGCGCGATGCGCACATGGCTCATCACGCTGCCGTTCTTCTGTGCAAGGCCCGACATGTCGAGGATGGTGAGCCCCTTGCCTTCGAGGAACGCGGCCATGCCGAGCACCTGGCCCACGGTGAGCACACCGGTGCCGCCGATGCCCGTGACCAAAATGTTGTACGGGCGATCGACCGTGGGCACGGTCGGGGCTGGAATGGCTGGGAAGTCGACGTCACCGGCCTTCTTCGGCTTGCGCAGTGCGCCCCCTTCGACCGTGACGAAGCTCGGGCAGAAGCCATTGATACACGAGAAGTCCTTGTTGCAGTTCGACTGGTCGATGGTCCGCTTGCGGCCGAGCTCGGTCTCGAGGGGCATGACCGAGACGCAGTTTGACTTGACGCCGCAGTCGCCGCAGCCTTCGCACACGGCCTCGTTGATCATGACACGCTTGGCCGGGTCGGGGAACTTACCGACCTTGCGCCGCCGGCGCTTCTCGGCAGCGCAGGTCTGGTCGTAGATGATCACGGTGACCCCGGGCGTCTCGCGATATGCACGCTGAATTTCGTCGAGCTTCGAGCGATGATGCACTGGGACGTTGGGCGGCAGGGGCACGCCGTGATATTTCTCCGGCTCGTCGGTGACCACGCACATCGTCTGCACGCCTTCGGCACGCATCTGGTTGGCGATCGCGAGCGGCGAGAGCGGTCCGTCGTGGGGCTGGCCCCCGGTCATCGCGACCGCATCGTTGTAGAGGATCTTGTAGGTGATGTTGACCTTCGCGGCGATCGAGGCCCGCACGGCGAGGATGCCCGAGTGATAGTACGTGCCATCGCCGAGATTGGCGAAGATGTGCTTTGTCTCGGTGAACGGCGCCTGCCCGATCCAGGGCACGCCTTCGCCGCCCATCTGGGTGAAGGTCTCGGCGCGGTCCATCCATACTGCCATGTAATGGCAACCGATGCCTGCGACGGCGCGTGAGCCCTCGGGCACGCGGGTCGAGGTGTTGTGTGGACACCCTGAGCAGAAGTAGGGTTGCCGCTGGATCGGGATCCTGTGCGTCTGGAGTTCACGTTCCTTGTTGTTGATCCACTCCACACGCTGCTTGATGCGGTCGCTCACGTAGAACTTGGCGATCCGATCGGCGATCACGCGCGCGATCATGGCCGGCGTGAGTTCGTAGGGCGCCGGCAGCAGCCAGTCGCCATGCGGGCGCACCCATTCGCCCTTGGTGTCGAACTTGCCGACGATGCGCGGACGCACGTCCTCGCGCCAGTTGTAGAGCTGCTCCTTCAACTGGTACTCGAGGACCTGACGCTTCTCTTCGACCACGAGGATCTCTTCCAGCCCTTCGGCAAAGTGCCGCACGCCCTCGGGCTCGAGCGGCCAGACCATGCCGACCTTATAGAGCCGAAGTCCGATCGCGCGCGCGAGGTCGTCATCGATTCCGAGGTCTTCGAGGGCCTGCCGGGTGTCGAGATAAGCCTTGCCGGCGGCGATGATGCCCAGGCGCGGCCGCGGTGAATCGATCACGATCCGGTTCAGCTGGTTGACCCGGGCGTAATGGATCGCCATGTAGATCTTGTAGTCGTGCATGAGCCGCTCCTGCTCGAGCGGCGTGTGCGGCCAGCGGATGTTGACGCCCCCCTCGGGCAGCGGGAAGTCCGTGGGGACGATCGGCTGGATGCGCTCCGGATCGACGATGACCGCCGCGGTCGACTCCACCGTATCGGTGACCGCTTTCATGCCCACGTAGCATCCGCTGTAGCGACTCATCGCGTAGCCGTGGATGCCGAGATCGAGGTATTCCTGAACGCCTGCGGGGTAGAGCACCGGGATCACGGCGGAGATGAACTCGTGGTCCGACTGGTGCGGCAGCGTCGAGGACTTGGCGCCGTGATCGTCACCAGCGATCAGGAGCACGCCGCCGTGCTTGCTGGTGCCCGCGTGGTTGGCGTGCTTGAACACGTCCCCGCAACGATCGACGCCCGGGCCTTTGCCGTACCACATGGCAAACACGCCGTCGTATCGGCTGCCTGGATAGAGCGCGTTCTGCTGCGTGCCCCAGACCGCGGTAGCCGCAAGTTCCTCGTTCACTCCCGGAACGAACTTGATATGGTGCGCTTCCAGATGCTTTCGAATCTTCCAGGCGTTTTGGTCGATCGCACCTAGCGGGGAGCCTCGGTAGCCCGAGAGGAAGCCGGCGGTATTGAGCCCGGCGAGCACATCTTTCTGCCGCTGCAGCATCAAGAGGCGGAGCAGGGCATGGGCCCCGTTCATGTAGACGCGCCCGGCGGGCAGCGTCCAGCGATCGTCGAGCGTGACCTCGGCGATCGCCTTGCGGATTGCTTCAGGAAGTTCGGAGGTAGGCAGGGGGGCTTGTGACACGGTGCGGCTCCTCGTTCGTCGTTGTCGGGTGTCCTCGGGATCTCCTAGGCACGCGATGGATTGCACGTCGCTGATTTGGCGAAGTCACGCCAATCAGTACAGATCAATAGGTCAATTTTGTTGACCTATTAAACAGCCGCGATTCTGTCTGTTTTTCCGGCGTTTGTCTCGTAGGGACGCTCCGGAGTGAGCCCACACCGGCGGCCGAGGCCATGCAGGCTGGAGAATCGTGTTCGACCGCAGCGACCGGCTTGCGGACGTGCACTCAACCTTCCGTGGGCTTCGACATGACAAGGATGACCCCAAGCGAATCAGCCCCTGACCGCAGCGCGACTCCGGCGTTCGCCCATCGGCTGCGCGTGCGCTGGGCCGAGGTCGACCTGCAGCAGGTGGTGTTCTTCGGCAACTACGCCGAGTATTGCGACATCGCGTTCACCGAGTTCATCCGCGCGCTCGGCCTGCCCGACCCGATTGCGCAGCAGCGCGCCGGGCGGGAGCTGTTCGTGCGCAAGATGCAGGTCGAGTACCACGCCTCGGCGCGCTTCGATGACTGGCTCGACATCTCCGTGCGCTGCGAGCGCATCGGCCGATCGAGCATGACCATCCGCTTCGGCATCGATCGCGCGGGCGAGCGGCTGGCCGATGCCGAGTTCGTCTACGTCTACGCGGAACCGGCAACCGGCCGGAGTGTTGACATCCCGGCGGATTGGCGTCACCGCCTGCTTGGGGCATCCGAGCCGACGCAGCCGGGTGGCACAGGTCCCTAGAATCCACGGTGCTCACCCGCCCCCCCTCGAATCCCCCGTGCTCGACGCCATCACGCTCGAACCGCCGCGCCCCGCCACCTCGGCCATTCTGTGGATGCACGGCCTCGGTGCCGACGCCAATGATTTCGTGCCGATCGTGCCCGAGTTGAGGTTGCCCGAAGACCATGCGATCCGTTTCGTCTTTCCAAACGCGCCGATGCAGCCCGTCACGATCAACGGCGGCTACCTCATGCGCGCCTGGTACGACATCGTCTCCCCCGACCTCGAGCGACGTGTCGACGAGCAGGGCGTGCGGGCGAGTCAGCGCGAAATCGAATCGCTCATCGAGGACCAGGTGGCCCGCGGGATCGCAAGCGAGCGCATCCTGCTTGCGGGCTTTTCGCAGGGCGGCGTGATCGCGCTGCAGACCGCGCTGCGACACCGGGCGCGACTTGCCGGCGTGATGGCGTTGTCGACCTACCTCGCCTGCGCCGACTCGTTGGGCGCCGAGGCTGCCACTGCCAATCGCGAGATTCCGATCTTCATGGCCCACGGCACACTCGACCCGGTGGTGCCGCTCGCACTCGGGCGACTGTCCAAGGCGCGCCTCGAGACCCACGGCTATCGGGTGGAGTGGCACGAGTACGGCATGCCCCATGCGGTCTGCGCCGAGGAAGTCGCCGACATCGGTACGTTCATCCGACGGGTCTTGCCCTGAACCTGCTCGACGACCTGCTCGCACGCCTCACCCACCGGGATGTGCGGGCGCTCGCCTGGACGATCGGCTCGCCGACCCTCTTCGAACCCGCACACCCTCGGTGGGATGGCGCGCTTCGAGATGATGCGTGGGCCGCGGCTCAACTCGCGACCCACGCAGAGCGGCTCTTGGCGCTCGATCGCGCGCCGGCCCGTCTTGCCGAAGCGCTTGGGGACCCGCGCGAGGCCGTGCCGCTCGGGCACACATTCGAGAAGCTGGTGCTGTCCTGGCAAGGCCTGCGCCCCGAGGTACGGGCGGCCACGCGCGGGCTGCATGTCCGCCGCGGCGGGCGCACTTTGGGCGAGTTCGATGTCGTGGCGCTCCGGCACGATGGCGTCATCGAGACCTTGGAGGTCACGGTCAAGTTCTACCTGAACTTGAACCCCGCGCTCGGCATGGCGGGCGTGCTCGGGCCGCGCGCCTTCGACCGCATGGACGAGAAGTGGGCCAAGATGACCACCCGACAGCGGCTGCTCGGCACGACGGACGCAGGGCGGGAGGCGATTGCCGCGTGGCTCGCAACCGCCTGCGACGACATGCGCCCGGCTGATAGCCTGGTCATCGAGAACCACGCGATCTCGCGCGGCTACGTGTTTCACTCGAATGCGTCATGCACGTATCCAGCCGAGTTGTCGCCCACCCATCTGCGCGGGCTCTGGCAGACCGACCGAAGGCGTCTCCCCGCAGGTGATTGGCGTGCGCTCGCCGGGCGGGAGTGGCTCGGTCCGTATCGTGGCCCACGCGCCGAGAGCGACTGGCCGCTCGATCCGCGCATGCCGAAGATGCTGGCCCGCGGCATGTTTGCTCACGACGGCAGCTGGACGGAGGCCGAGCGCATCTTCGTCTTGCGTTCCGATTCGGGGTTGCTGGCGGCGAGCGGGTTGCCCGGGTAAGTCCAAACCTCGGGGAGAAGACCCGCGCAAGACTCGTCTTCGCGGCCTCGTTCTGCAAATCCCACAGGGCGTCGAACGCGTAGTTGATCCTCTCGGCGTGGTCGAGCTCAAGGCTAATTGGCCTGAAAGGGGTTCAGAGACGTCGAACGCGCAGTTGATTCTCTCGGCGTGGTCGAGCGCGTCGCGGCGGTACGGTTGCTGCTGTCTCGCATGATCTCTCGTCGCGGCCGAACCCCTCTGCATCCTCGCACGCAGGGTACCGTTGGGCTCCGCGAGTGCAACCCAGACGAAGCTGCCGGGCGCGGGATCGCTCTGCATGAAGTCACTGACGGCATTGATTTCGAGCGGCCTCTCACCGTGTCGGGGGTGGCGCAGACAACGCCGTCCGTTCCTACAGGCCGCACCGATCGTGTGCTCGAAACGGGAAGGCGCCAGCGTGCGACTCAAGGTGGTGGGGCGCATTACGCTCGTTCGAGCTCTCGCCCCTACGGTCTGCGGCCGGGCATCCCGGTGCAGGCCTCGTGCAAAATCGGTCCATGGCCGTCGTGCAGACCTCCGTCCCGCCCAAGTCGCCCACCGGCGATCGTCCGCTCACGCTCGATCTCGTGCTCGATGAGCTGGCCAAGTCCGGCCTGGTCGAATTGCGCCAGATCGACGAGCTGCGCTCGACGTCCAAGTTCCGTAGCTACGACCATCCGCTGGTCCTGATCGCCGAGCAGAAATGGCGCGGCGCCCTGCCGCCGCATCGCATGCTCACGCTCGAGGCGCTCACCGAGTGGCTGGCCCGGCGGCTCGATGTGCCGTATGTGCACATCGACCCGCTCAAGGTGGATTTCTCGGCGGTGAGTTCGGTGATGAGCTCGAGCTACGCCCAGCGCTATCGCATCCTGCCGATCGAGGTGACCGGCGACCGGGTGGTGGTCGCCACCTCCGAGCCATTCGTGCGCTCCTGGGTACCGGAGATCTCCCAACTGCTCCGGCGCCGGATCGAGCTCGTCTTTGCCAATCCGCTCGACGTCAAGCGCTACGTGGCAGAGTTCTTCTCGTTGGCCCAGTCGGTGAAACGGGCGAGCGAGACGGCGGTCGACGACAAGGCAGCGGTCTCATCGTTCGAGCAGTTGGTGCAGTTCGGCGCCCAAGGCGGCACGCAGGGTGGCACGCCGGACGCCAATGATCGGCATATCGTGCGCATCGTCGACTGGCTCTGGCAGTACGCCTTCGAGCAGCGGGCGAGCGACATCCACATCGAGCCCCGGCGCGACCAGGGCATCGTGCGCTTCCGCATCGACGGCGTGCTGCATCAGGTCTACCAGATCCCGATCCCGGTGATGACCGCGATGGTTTCGCGCATCAAGCTTTTGGCGCGCATGGAGATCGTCGAGAAGCGTCGCCCGCAGGATGGCCGCATCAAGACTCAGTCGGCCGAGGGGCAGGAGGTCGAGCTGCGCGTGGCCACCATGCCCACGGCCTTTGGCGAGAAGATCGTGATGCGCATCTTCGACCCCGATGTGTTGATGCGTGACTTTCGCGAGCTCGGCTTCACCGAGGATGATCTCGCGCGCTGGAACGACATGATCAACCGCCCCAATGGCATCGTGCTCGTCACAGGGCCGACGGGTTCGGGCAAGACGACCACGCTTTACTCTACGCTCAAGCAACTGGCTACGCCGGAGGTGAACGTCTGCACGGTCGAGGACCCGATCGAGATGGTCGAGCCTGCGTTCAACCAGATGCAGGTGCAGCCGCAGATCGGAGTCGATTTCGAAAGCGGCGTGCGCACACTGCTTCGGCAGGACCCGGACATCATCATGGTGGGCGAGATCCGGGACCTGCCCACGGCCGAGATGGCCATTCAGGCGGCACTGACCGGGCACCTCGTGCTCTCGACGCTGCACACGAACGATGCACCGGGCGCGATCACGCGGCTGATCGATCTCGGCGTGCCGCCCTACCTTGTCAATTCCACGCTGATTGGCGTGATGGCGCAGCGGCTGGTGCGCACGCTGTGCCCAAAGTGCAAGCAGGCGAGCGATGACCTCGACGAGGAGACCTGGGGCACGCTCACGCGTCCGTATCGCGCGCAGAAACCCGCGCAGGTCTATCGACCCGTGGGTTGCCTCGAGTGCCGCATGACCGGCTTCCAGGGCCGCATCGGCCTCTACGAGGTGATGCTCATGACACCGGAACTGCGCAAGATCGTCCTTCGCGGCGGCGATCTCGAGCAGATCCGCGAGCAGGCGTTTCGCGACGGCATGAAGCCCTTGAGGACGTCAGGGGCACACAAGATCGCACTCGGGCTCACCTCCGTGGAGGAGGTGGAGAAGGTCGCGCCGCCTTGAGTGACGGTTCAGCGCAGGCGCTAGCCCAAGCGACGTCGCGCGCGCGGCTTGGGTGATGTGGCCGATGACGTGCGCGCCGTTCCCGCGCGACGACGGGCTGCGGGTACCCCGCCCCGCGGTACAAAACCCCGCGGCTTGCCGGTGAACTCGTCACGCTGGCCACCGGCGGCCGGGGCCGCCCGCCGACGGCTCTCGGTCTTTCCCTCGGTCAGCGCATCCTCCCGCGGACGACGCTCACCCCATCGGCTGCGCTCGCCGGTCTTGGAGCCGGCGCTTCCCGTCGTGCCGCGTGGCGCGCGAGGCACCCGCGGAGCAAAGCCGCTGTCCGCATCGTCAACCCGGCGATTGGTCCACCGCCCGCGCTGTGCATTCGACCCGAAGGCAGCGCCTCCGGGGTCGCGGCCACTCGGGGCGCGTCCGGCGCGTCTGCCTTCATCGCCTCTGAATACGCGGGCAGTGTCCTCACCCCTTCCATCGGCGCCCCGACCTCCCGCGCGGGCGGCACCGCGCCGGTCCCTCGGTGCCCAGCCCTCGCGGCGGGCGGGCTCGATCGAGTCGGACTCGCGCCACGGGTATCCGCTGCCCGGCTCGCGTCGGCGTGATTGCGATCCGGTCCGCGCCGCGGGGCCTTTTGCAGGCAGAGCCTTGCGCGGACCACGCCCCGGCTTGCGCGGCGCGTCCTCGATCGGGGTTGCCGCCTCGGCCTCATCCCCTTCCCGGTTTCGCCAGAGGACGAGCAGCTTGCCCAGATGCTGTACCGGCTCGCAGCGCAGTTGCTTGCAGACATGCGCGAGGTGCGCCTCCCGCTCTGCGCGGTCGTCGGAACTCACGCGGACCTTGATCAGGGCGTGCGCGGCGAGCGCCACGTCGATCTCATGCAGCACCGCCGGCGTAAGCCCGGCCTGCCCGATCGTGACGACCGGGTCGAGGTGGTGGGCGGCAGCACGCAGTGCACGGCGGGCACTGCCAGAGAGGTTGGAGTTCGGCGTCATGGCGCGCGTAGGCAAGTTCAACGGCGCAATTGTCCCACCTCGGGATAATCGCAGGATGCTGAATCCAGGCGGCAAGCGCCACAAATCGAAAAAGGGCTGGCTCACCGAGCACGTCAACGACGTCTACGTCCAGCGGGCGCAGAAGGAAGGTTACCGCTCGCGCGCTGCCTACAAACTGCTCGAAATCGACGCCAAGGATCGTCTCTTTGCGCCCGGGCAGGTCATCGTAGATCTGGGCGCGGCCCCCGGAAGCTGGTGCCAAGTTGCCCTGCGGCGGACGGGCGGTAATGCGCAGATCATTGCGATCGATCTCTTGCCGATGCAGGGGCTGGCCAAGGTCGACTTCATCCAGGGCGACTTCTCCGAGCCGCAGCCGCTCGCCGAGCTGGAGGCACGCCTGGCCGGGCGCAAGGTTGACCTCGTGCTGTCGGACATGCTGCCCAACATGACCGGCGTGCCCGCCATCGACTCGCCGCGGGCCATTTACCTCTGCGAGCTCGCGGCGGACTTCGCCCTTGCGCACCTGGCACCGGAAGGTCGCTTCCTGACCAAGGCTTACCAGGGGCCGGGCTACCAGGAGTTCTTTCAGGATCTCAAACGCAAGTTCCGTACCGTTGTGAGTCGAAAGCCCGACGCGTCGCGGAACCGGAGTGCGGAAATTTATTTGCTCGCCGCAGGTCTAAAGGACGTTGCTGCGGCAGCCTGAATGCGGCGCGACCGTTGTATGACGGCCTTCTGCAGCGGCGGTTCGAAGTGAATATGCGAGCGCACCTCGGTTGGACGCGACCCGTCAATGTCGGCCTGCACCGTTTGGGGTGGCTTGCGCCTGGCTTGAAGGCGAGGGGCGCGCCTTAAAATCAAGATAGTCCCGGAATGCAATTGCTGATGGAGTTTCCCGTCGTCGATTAGCTGAGCCCCCCGGGGGTGGAGTACGCCAAAGTGAACAACACGTTCAAGAACATCGCAATCTGGTTGGTGATTGGACTCATCGTGCTCACGGTGGTCCAGCAGTTCGACAAGTCCGGCAGGCGCGCCGATCAGGTGCCGTACTCCACGTTCATAGAAGACCTGCGCAG
>CALDYQ010000019.1 GCA_937944385.1 uncultured Burkholderiales bacterium
CCCGTGCTCTCGGCACGGTTTGGGTCGACGCTGGCGCGACAGGTGGCCCAAGCGTTGCAAGCCACGGCTGTACAAGACATCTGGGAATTCGGCGCGGGCACGGGGGCGCTCGCAGCACAACTGATCGACACGCTCCACACCCTCGGTCTGCCTCCACCTCGCTACCACATCGTGGAGCTGTCGGCACCCTTGCGTCAGCGGCAGGCCGAACGGCTCGCGCGCTGGGCTGGGCGTGTGCACTGGCACGATCGCTTGCCCCAGGTCATCGAGGGCGTGGTGCTGGGCAACGAAGTGTTGGACGCCATGCCGGTCAAGCTGCTGCACCGCGCCGATGGCGTGTGGCACGAGCGCGGCGTGGCGTGGGACGAGGCGGCGGGTCGCTTCGTTTGGCAGGACCGTGCCACCGACTTGCGCCCGCCGTGCGTGATCGACGGTGAGCACGACTACCTGACCGAAATCCACCCGCAGGCCGAGGCCTTCGTGCGCACGGTGGGCGAGCGGTTGCGGCGTGGCGCGGCCTTCTTCATCGACTATGGCTTCCCCGAACATGAGTACTACCATCCCCAGCGCATCATGGGGACCTTGATGTGCCACCGGGCGCACCGCGCGGACGCCGATCCGCTGACTGAGGTGGGTGCCAAGGACATCACCGCGCACGTCAATTTCACCGGTATCGCCCTGGCGGCGCAGCACACGGGGCTGGAGGTGCTGGGCTACACCAGTCAAGGGCGTTTTTTGCTCAATGCCGGGCTGCTCGACGGCCTGGACGATGCGCCCCTGCCCGAGCGTGTCGCGGCCCTGAAGCTGGTGCATGAGCACGAGATGGGCGAGCTCTTCAAGGTCATCGGCTTGGCACCACCCGTCAGCAGCCGGGGCTGGGTGCCGATGGGCTTTGCGCACGGCGACCGCACCCACACCCTGTAACCCAGGCGCGCCATGATCCGCTGGATGATCGTCATCTTTTTGGCGCTGGTGCTGATCAGTTGGATGACGCCGCTGCTGCGCCGCCTGGGCTTGGGTCGCTTGCCAGGCGATTTGCATTTCCGCCTGTTCGGGCGCGAATGGTTCATTCCGTTGACCAGCACCATCGTGCTGAGTCTGCTGGCGTCGGCCATCGCGCGCTGGATCTGACGCCATGCGCGGCGCGCGAAATACCCTATGGAGTAGGTATTGAAACTGCTGCAAGGCGCCCCATTTTCTGCGCATACCCGTTTTGCTTGGAGCGCTGCATGTCCACCGAACCCCTGCACATCGTCTGTCCCCATTGCCACACCACCAACCGGGTCCGGGCCGATCAGCTCGACCAGGCACCAGATTGCGGCCGGTGTCACCGCCCACTCTTCGAGGGGCACCCCGTCGCGTTGGATGCCGATGCCTTCGAGCGCCACGTGGGGCGCAGCCAAATCCCGGTACTGGTGGATTTCTGGGCGCCGTGGTGTGGTCCGTGCCGCATGATGGCACCCGCCTTCGAAGCCGCCGCGCGGCAACTGGAGCCGCGTGTGCGGCTGGCCAAAGTCAACACGGAGGAAGAGCAGGGCTTGGCAGCGCGCTACGGTATCCGCAGCATCCCAACGCTGGCGCTGTTCGTCGGCGGGCGCGAGGTGGCTCGCCAGGCCGGTGCCATGGGGCAGGCCGATATCGTACGGTGGGTGCAGGCTGCGCTGGCCGGCAGACCGTGAGTCTGGCGAACCGCGCAGACAACACTCAAGCCGTGAGTGCGGCGGCGATGGCGTGCTGGCGCGCCTGCTCGATGGCCGCGCCAATGCGCGGGCCCAGATCGCGGGCGTGCGGATGGCGGCTCTGTGTCTGTTGTGCCACAGAGGCCGTGTCCACCGCCAGCGCTGCGCGCAGGGCGGTCCGCAAGCGGTCGGCCTGGGGGTAGGGGTTTGCCTCGTGGTGCAGGCGGCCGCGGGCGTCACATTCGCAAGCCAAAAGCACCTGTTCGAAGCGCTCTGGGCGGCGCAGCGCATCGCAGCGCTGCAGCAGACGCAGTGTGGCGGCGGCCCCCAAGTGCTCGCAGCGGTGGATGTGGCCATGCTCGCGCGCCACCACCTCGGCCAGTTCGCGGCACTCGCGCGGCACGCGCCAGCGCTCGCTCACCACACGCAGCAGCTTGACGCTGCGCTCCTCGTGGCCAAGGTGACGGGGCAGCACCGCCGATGGCGTGGTGCCCTTGCCCAGGTCATGACACAAGCAGGCATAGCGGGTGGTCAGCGGGGCCCCCAGGCGGGCGCTCATGTCCAGCACCATCTCCAGGTGCAGGCCGGTGTCCACCTCGGGGTGGTAGTCGGCCCGCTGTGGCACGCCCCACAGGCGGTCCACCTCCGGCAGCAGCACGCGCAGCGCGCCACACTCGCGCAGCACCTGCAGCATGCGCGAGGGGCGCAGCTCCATCAGCCCGCGCGAGAGTTCCTGCCACACCCGCTCGGGCACCAGGTGGTCCACCTCGCCGTGTTCCACCATCGCGCGCATCAGCGCCAGCGTCTCGGGTGCCACGGTGAAATCGGGCCAACGCGCCGCAAAACGCGCCATGCGCAGGATACGCACCGGGTCCTCGGCGAAGGCGGGTGTGACATGGCGCAGCACCTTCTCGCGCAAATCGCGCCGGCCGCCGTAAGGGTCGATCAGGCGCGCATCGGCGGGGTCGAAGCGACCCTGCGCATCCAGCGCTGCGACGGGCAGTGCCATGGCGTTGATGGTCAAATCGCGCCGGGCCAGGTCCTGCTCCAGCGTCACGCTGGGGTCGGCGAAAAAGTCGAAGCCGTGATAGCCGCGCGCGGTTTTGCGCTCGGTGCGCGCCAGCGCATACTCCTCGTGCGTGTGCGGGTGCAAAAAGACAGGAAAGTCCCGCCCCACGGGCAGAAAGCCCTGCGCCACCATCGCCTCGGGCGTGGCACCGACCACCACCCAGTCGCGGTCGGCATGGGCAGTGCCGTCGGGCCGCTGGTGCGCCAGGTGAAAGGCTCCAAGCAAGCCGTCGCGCACCGCGCCGCCAACCAGGTAGATCTGCACCGTGGGCGCGATCAGGCGTACTTTTCCAGAATGCGCGTGGAGCGTTCGACCTCGCGCATCGTCTCTTCGTCGGAGACGGCCACCGACTCCATCACGGAGCAGGCCATCATGCGAAAAAACGCCTTGTCCATGGCTTTGCGTGCTGCCGACATCTGCTGGGCGACGTCTTCGCACGGCCGGCCGGATTCCACCATCTCGATCAAGGCGCGCACCTGGCCCTCGATGCGCTTCAAGCGGTTGACCACATCCCGCTGATGCTCGTCACGGTAGCGCGACGGCTGCGCAGCGGCCGGGTTCGTTTCGGCCGAGCGGCACTCGCCGCTTGGGGTGGAGTCACTCATGTCGACGCCCTTCGCGTATTCGATGAAGACCACGAGTGTGCCAAAAAACCGGCGTGCTGGGCACTGGGTGAAGACTGGCCGCCAATCGACACTCGTGCGGCGGCCACTTGCTAACGGCGCAGGTGCGCGGTGCGGCGAATGCCGATGAGGGGGTCCGCAGGGCCATCCAAGTCCAAGTAGCGGGCCGCGATCGGCTCCACCGGGCTGGGGGTCAGGCCCAGGTCGGTCAGGGTCGGCAGGGTGCCGCTGGCGACATTGTCCACTTCCATCGAACGCAGGTTGTCGGTGCTCAGCAGCGGCTCGCCCGGCATCAGCTCCATCATCAGTGCCTGGAGATACGCCAATGCACGCGGCAAGGCGATCACCGGCCGCGGGTGGCCGCTGAGCCGTCCGGCCAGCCGGACCAAGTCGGCCAGTGTCCAGACCTCTGGGCCGACCGCCTCGAAGGTGCGGCCGATGGTGTCGTCGCGCTGCAAGCAGGTGACGATGGCCTGCGCCACGTCGCCCACCCACACCGGCTGAAAGCGCGCGTGCGCCCCGGCCAGCGGCACCACCGGCAGGCTGCGCTGCAGTTGCGCGAACAGGTTCAAAAAGCGGTCCTCGGCACCGAAGATGACGCTCGGACGCAACACAGTCAAGGCCAGGCCCGATGCGGCAGTCTGCTGCAAAACGGCTTCTCCCTCGCCCTTGGTTTGCTGGTAGAGGGACGGTCCCTTGGGATCGGCACCCAGCGCGCTGACGTGCACGAGGCGGTGCACGCCGGTGGCCAACATCGCCTGGGCCAGCCGCTGCGGAAAAGCCACATGCACCTGCTCGAAGCGGCGTCGGCTGCCCTGCAGCACCGCAATCAGGTTGACGACGGCGTCGTGGCCCGGCAACAGCCCCTCGAGCACGCGGTCGCGGCCCACGTCGGCCGTGCGGACATCCACCATGGGCAGCATTTGCACCACTTTGGCGTGTTCGGGGTGGCGGGTCGGCACGGTCACGCGCACGCCCAGGCGGGTGAGATGTTCGCAAACGTGGCGGCCGACAAAGCCGGTTCCGCCCAGTACCAGCACATGTTTCATCGTGTCCTCGCTACGCAGATTGCCGTCTCGGATGCGGCCGCCGCCGTCATGGAAGGTCCGTATCCGGTGCCCGGGCCGTTGCCAGACGGGGGCCGATGCGCCCCAGTCGGCTGCTCAGGCGCTGCGGCTGGCCGGTCAGGATGGCGGCGTAAACCGTGGTATTCGACAGTACCCGTTTGACATAGTCGCGCGTCTCGTCAAACGGAATGTTTTCGATCCAGACCGCCGCCTCCAGTTCCGGCCCTCGGCGCCATTGGCGTGGGCGTCCCGGGCCCGCATTGTAGGCCGCGGCAGCCATCGCCATCGAGCCTTCGAAGTCGTCCAGCGCCAGTTTGAGGTAGGCGGTGCCGATCTGCACATTGACCTCGGGATCGGTGATCTGGCTGGGTTCAAACCCGCTGAGGCCGATTTTGCGCGCGGTCCAGCGCGCCGTTGCGGGCATCACCTGCATCAGCCCCGACGCCCCGACGTGGGAGCGCGCATCGCTGACGAAGCGGCTTTCCTGCCGGATCAGGCCATAAACATAGGCGGGGTCGAGCCCGATTTCGCTCGCGCGGCGCACGACCAACTCGCGCAGCGGTGTGGGAAAGCGTTGCGCCATGTCGATGGCCTCGCGGGTGCGGCTGCTGGTGTTGATGCAACGGTCCCACACGGCCCGTTCACAAGCCCATTGCGCGGCGGCCAGCAGCTCTCGCTCACTCAGCCCGCCCGGGGTGTGCAGCGCGACTTCATAGTGCCATTCGCGCACGCCCTCGCTGCGCAGGCCCAGCTCGATGGCCAGCAGTGCCCGCTGCAGGCCAGCGTTGGCCCGGATGGCCGCGCGCTCGGCCGGGGTGGGCGGCGGCGGGGCTGGTGGGAGGGTGAATGGCTGGCCCAGCGCCTCGGCGGCCAGCATCTCGTAAAAACCGTCGCCGCCGGCGATGCGGGCGTACGCCTGGCGGGCGGCGGCAGCGTCTTCGGGCCGGCCGCTGGCGTGCAGCGCACGCGCCAGCCAGTAGGTCCAGGTTGGGTCCTGGCGCTGCTTGTCGCCCATGTGCTCGATGGTTCGGCGCACGGCAGCCCAGTCGCCGGCGCGCAGGGCTGCGCGCGCCTTCCACGCTCGCCAGTCGTCGGGCAGCAGGGCGTCGTCCGCTCGAGCGAAATGCTGCAGCGCATCGTCCGACAACCGCTGGGCGGCCCGTTTGCCGATGGCACCCCAGACCCAGGCCTGTTCCTCGGCAGTGAGCTGGGTGCGCCAGCGCAGGTGTGCGGCCTCCTGCGCGGCGGCCGACGGGTCTTGCGTGGCCAGCCGGATCAGCGCCAAGGTGACGATCTCCTGGGTCCGGTGGCGCAAGGCGGTGACTTTGCCGTCCAGATAGCGCTGTGGGGCCTGGTAGGCTTGCTCCACCAGCGGCACCCATTGCGGATTGAGCAAACCGACCGCCTGGGTGGCGATGGCCAGCCGCCCCGCCTCCACGCCCAGGCGCGCGCGCTGCCAGGCCACATCCGGCACCAGCGCACCGGCCTGGATCAGCCGTCCCGCAGCGGCGGCACAGCCAGGCGCTGCCGTTCGTTGTGCCAGCCAGGTGTCACGCACCTCGGCCGCGACATCGCGCGGCGCGGCCAAGCCGGTCTCTACCCGTGCCAGCGCGGTGTAGCAGTGCACCTCGGCGTCGTCGTTCATGCGGAAGGCGGCGACCTCCTGCAGCAACGTCGGCCAGTCCCGGCGCGCGCCCAGCAGCCGCAGCCAGTCGTTGCGCAGCCGGTCCTCCCAGTAGGTGCCGCGCCAGCGGACCAAAAACAGGCGGATTTCGTCCGCGCTGGCCACCTCCAGCCGTGCCCGCAGCGTCCAGTAGGCGGCCAGCGGCTCCAGCGGATGTCCCTGCACCTGGGGCAGCAGGCTGGCCAAGCGGCCCGCATCGCCTCTTTGGAAGGCGGCCTGCATCTCGGCCAACGCCTGCTGCGCCGCCGTCGCGCGTGCTGTTGTGTCGCTGGCGGCCCACAGCGGCGGGGCACCCAGCAACGTTGCTGCCACGCAAACCCGTGTCATCCAGCGGCGCAGCGGTAAGATGGCAGCAAACCTGGTCGCGCTCCGCGCGACGCTATGGCACCAATCCAGCGCCCTGCGGCGCACACATATCAGACCCATAAGGGCGATTATGGAGAACATCGACCCCAAACGCCAGGGCGAGGAGACCGATCCCGCTGCCCGCAAGCGCCACTGGCGCCAGCGGCTGGTGGCCGAGCGCCAGCGGATGTCCGACCGGCTGGCGCGCAACGAGGCCCTGCAGCGCGTCATGCGGGTGTGGTTGGTGGAGCGGGCCGATACCGTGGTCGGGGCCTACTGGCCCATCAAGGGCGAGTTCGATCCACTGCCTGCGCTGCACCGCTGGCAGGAAGCCGCCAACGTCGAAGACGCGCGCGCCGCGCGTCAGCAGCGGCGCATCGCGCTGCCGGTGATCGACAAGGTGGCGGCCACGCTGCGCTTTCACGTCTGGTACCCCGGCTGCCCGATGGAGGAGGACGCCTACGGCATCCCCAAGCCGAAGGATACCGAGGTGGTACAGCCTACGCTGCTGTTCGTGCCCTGCGTCGGCTACGGACCCGCAGGCGTGCGGCTTGGCTACGGCGGCGGTTTTTACGACCGCACGCTGGCGCAGCTGCAGCCCCGGCCAACGACCGTTGGCCTGGCCTATGCCAGCGCCTTTGTGCCGTGGCTGCAGCCCGAGCCGCACGATGTGCCGCTCGACGCCATCCTGACCGACCAGGGCGTGGCCTGGCCGGTGGAGTAAGGTTCACATATTGCGCCGGTACTGGCCGCCCACCTCGAACAGTGCCTGCGTGATCTGCCCCAGCGAGCAGCAGCGCACCGCATCCATCAGCACCTCGAAGACGTTGCGGTTTTCGATGACGGCGTCTTTCAAGCGCTGCAGCATCGCCGGCGCTTCGTGCGCATGGCGGGCGTGGAAGTCGCGCAGGCGCCGCAGTTGTGACTGCTTTTCCTCTTCGGTGGAGCGGGCCAGCTCCAGCGACTCGGGGATCGGATCGCCGTGCGGATTGCGGAAGGTGTTCACCCCGATGATGGGAAGCTCGCCGCTGTGCTTGAGCATCTCGTAGTGCATGCTCTCGTCCTGGATGCGGCCGCGCTGGTAGCCGGTCTCCATCGCGCCCAACACGCCGCCACGCTCGCTGATCGATTCAAACTCGCGGAGCACGGCCTCTTCGACCAGATCCGTCAGCTCCTCGATCACGAAGGCGCCTTGATTCGGGTTCTCGTTCTTTGCGAGCCCCCATTCGCGGTTGATGATGAGCTGGATCGCCATCGCGCGGCGGACCGATTCCTCGGTCGGCGTGGTGATCGCCTCGTCATAGGCGTTGGTGTGCAGGCTGTTGCAGTTGTCATAGATGGCGATCAGCGCCTGCAGCGTGGTGCGGATGTCGTTGAAGGCGATCTCCTGCGCATGCAGGCTCCGGCCACTGGTCTGGATGTGGTATTTGAGTTTTTGGCTGCGTTCGTTCGCGCCGTATTTCTCGCGCATCGCCACCGCCCAGATGCGGCGCGCCACACGTCCGAGCACGGTGTATTCCGGGTCCATCCCGTTCGAGAAGAAGAACGAGAGATTGGGCGCGAAATCATCGATGTGCATCCCGCGCGCGAGATAGGCCTCGACGAAGGTGAAGCCATTGGCGAGCGTGAAGGCGAGCTGGCTGATCGGGTTCGCGCCGGCCTCGGCGATGTGATAGCCCGAGATCGAGACCGAGTAGAAATTGCGCACCCGGTGCTGGACGAAATATTCCTGGATGTCGCCCATCACCTTGAGTGAGAACTCGGTGGAGAAGATGCAGGTGTTCTGGCCCTGGTCTTCCTTGAGGATGTCGGCCTGCACCGTGCCGCGCACGTTCTCGAGCGTCCAGGCCCGAATCTTCGCGATCTCGTCATCGGTGGGCTCGCGGCCGTTTTCCGCGCGGAACTTCTCGATCTGCTGGTCGATCGCGGTGTTCATGAACATCGCAAGGATCGTGGGCGCCGGTCCGTTGATGGTCATCGACACCGAGGTCTCGGGCGCGCACAGGTCGAAGCCCGAGTAGAGCACCTTCATGTCCTCGAGTGTGGCGATCGACACGCCGGAATTGCCCACCTTGCCGTAGATGTCGGGCCGCTCGGCCGGGTCATGCCCATAGAGCGTGACCGAGTCGAAAGCGGTCGAGAGCCGCTTGGCGGGCATCCCCTCGCTCACCTTCTTGAAGCGGCGGTTGGTGCGGAAGGCGTCGCCCTCGCCGGCGAACATGCGGGTGGGGTCCTCGTTCTCCCGCTTGAAGGCGAACACGCCCGCGGTGAACGGAAAGCTCCCAGGCACGTTCTCGAGCAGGAGCCAGCGCAGGAGGTCGCCTTCGTCCGAGTAGCGGGGCAGCACGACCTTGCGGATCTTGGTGCCCGAGAGCGTGGTGTGCGTGAGCCGTGTGCGGATCTCGCGGTCGCGGATCTTCACCACATACTCGTCACCGGCATAGGCGCGCACCGTGTCCGGCCACATGGCGAGGAGCTTGGCCGAGCGCGGATCGAGCGCCTGGGTGCGCTCGGACTCGAGGGCCGCGAGCGCCGTATCCGCGGCGTCCGAGCCCCCCGCTGCCTTGAGCAGCGCGCGGGCGCTTTGCAGGTGCTGCCGTTCGCGGGCGACCTGCGCCTGTCGCTCGGCCCAGCGGCGGTAGCCGCGTACGGTGTCGGCGATCTCGGCCAGATAGCGCGTGCGGGCGGCCGGTACGATCGGCTGCGTGGCAGAGGAGGCGCGAACCGTGACCCTGGGCAGCGCGCCCGGGTGCTGGGCCTTGGCGAGGCGTGGCGCGAGCGTGTCGAAGATGGCCTGATAGAGCGCAGTGACCCCGTCGTCGGCAAAGCGGCTCGCCATCGTGCCAAAGACGGGAAGCTGCTCGGGCGGCGTCTGCCAGAGCGCGCGGTTTCTCTGCACCTGCTTGCGCACGTCGCGCAGGGCATCGAGCGCGCCCTTGCGATCGAACTTGTTGATCGCCACGAAGTCGGCGAAGTCGAGCATGTCGATCTTCTCCAGCTGGCTCGCGGCGCCGAACTCGGGCGTCATCACATAGAGCGAGTGATCCACGAGCGGCACGATCGCAGCGTCACCCTGGCCGATGCCCGAGGTTTCGACGAGGATCAGGTCGAAGCCGGCGCACTTGCAGGCGGCGATCGCCGGGGCGAGGGCGGCCGAGATCTCCGAGCCGCCGGCGTCCCGTGTGGCGAGCGAGCGCATCATGATGTTCGGATGATCGATCGCATTCATGCGGATG
This sequence comes from uncultured Burkholderiales bacterium, assembly GCA_937944385.1. Classification (GTDB taxonomy): domain Bacteria; phylum Pseudomonadota; class Gammaproteobacteria; order Burkholderiales; family Casimicrobiaceae; genus Casimicrobium. The sequence goes on from CALDYQ010000019.1 coordinate 9,704, forward strand.
CGGTCGCCGAGCAGCGCGCCGCCCGTCTTGCGGCGCGAGGGGTCGACCGAGAGGATCGCGATCGCGAGGCGGTCGCCCTGGTCGATGCGAAAGCGCCGCACGAGCTCGTCGGTGAGCGAGGATTTGCCCGCCCCACCGGTGCCGGTGATGCCGAGCACCGGGGTCGTGGGCGCCTTCGCCGCCTCGGTGAGCCGCGCGAGATCGGCCGCGGACACCGCGCCGGATTCGAGCATGGTGATCCAGCGGGCGAGAGCCCGCCGGTCGCCCGCGGCGAGGGCATCGAAGCTCGCCCGCTCGGCAGCGAGGTCGTAGTCGCAGGCCTCGACCATGTGGTTGATCATGCCCTGCAATCCCATCTGGGCGCCGTCCTCGGGCGAGAAGATGCGGCTGACGCCGTAGGCGTGCAGTTCGGCGATCTCGGCGGGCACGATGACGCCGCCGCCGCCGCCGAAGACCTTGATATGCCCGGCATCGGCCTCGCGCAGGAGGTCGATCATGTACTTGAAGTATTCGACGTGGCCGCCCTGGTAGCTCGAGATCGCGATGCCGTGGACGTCTTCCTGGAGCGCGGCTTCGACCACCTCGCGCACACTCCGGTTGTGGCCCAGGTGGATGACCTCGCAGCCGGTCGCCTGCAGGAGGCGGCGCATGATGTTGATCGCGGCATCATGACCGTCGAAGAGGCTCGCGGCAGTGACGAAGCGGACGCGGTGGCGCGATCGATACGGGACGACATTCATGGGCAGCACTCCGGGCGTTCCGTGGGGTGTGCATTTTCGCAAGATTGGGCGCGCAAAGTTGACGTACACGTCAATTTGCAACCGCCAGTCGCGGGCTGGGGGGCGGGGCTTGGACGTGCGCAAGATCAAGACGAGCGCCCCCATCCGGGCTCACAATGCGCTCCCCACATCACCACGGAGGTGGTCATGTTCAAACGCATTCTCGTTCCGGTCGACGGCTCGGAGCTCTCGACCCGCGCGGCACGGCTCGCGGTCCAGCTCGCACGCGAGCAGGGCGCGGAGATCGTCGTGCTCCACGCCGAGCAGCCATCGGCCCCGGCCTTCATCGATGTGGTGCACCTCGATCGGGAAGTCCGCGAGGCCCTCGAACGGGCCGCGCATGAGGCTACCAAGAAGATCCTGGGGGATGTCGTGGCGCTGGCCGAGGCCGAAGGCGTCACCGCAACGACGGCCGCCGGTGTGACCAACCAGCCGGACGTGCTGATCAGCCAGACCGCGCGCGACCGTGGCTGCGACCTGATCGTGATCGCGACCCACGGCCGGGGCTCACTCGGCCGCCTACTCATGGGCAGCGTCACCGTGCGCGTGCTGGAGACGAGCGAGGTGCCCGTGCTCGTCGTCCGGTGAGCGAACGCGGATCGATTCGCCGCGCTGCCCGATCACCGGATCGGGTTGGGCTTGCGTTGGCTTCTCTCCGCCCGTCGCCCTTCGCCCCTCGCCTCCGCCTGCCGGCTCCTCACCCGAGACGCGACGTATCCGCGCGGCGTTACAATCCGTTACCGAGCGTCACTGCCCGTTCAACGCCGCGCGCGATGAGCGCGACATAGTTCTGCCCTGCGTCAACGCTGAACCGGATTGCCGCCAGAGCGGGATCCGCGCAAGGGAGAACCATCATGCTGCACACCACGGATCACGTCGTCGAGAACGTCCTTCGCGCATCGAGTGATGCGCCATCGCACGCCGGAGCGATCGAGCAGATCGCCGCCGTGGGTCGCGCGCGGCTTCTGACTGCGGGGACCACGGTCCACCGCGCTGGCGAGCTTTTCCGCTCGGTCTTCCTGCTCCGTTCGGGTGCGACCAAGCGCCTCCTGATCCAGGAGGACGGTCGCGAACAGATTCTTGGTTTCCAGATGCCGGGGGACCTGATCGGGCTCGAGTCCATCCACGCCCGCACGCATAGCACCACGGTCGTGGCCATGGATCTGTGCTCGGTGATCGAGATCCCCTACGACGCGCTGGAGGCGCTCGCACTCGAGAATGCCGAGGTCCGGAAGCTGCTCTTCCAGCGGCTGGGCATGGCGCTGCGCGAAGAGTACGGCTGGATGGCCGCCCTCGGGCAGATGAATGCCGAGGAGCGCGTAGCCGCGTTCCTGCTGGACCTCTCGCGCCGCTTCGCTGCGCGCGGCTTTTCGCCGCGGCGCTTCATGCTCCGGATGACCCGTGCCGAGATCGGCTGCTTCCTCGGGCTCACGCTCGAGACCGTGAGTCGCGTCTTCTCGCGCTTCCAGCGGAGCGGGCTGATCCGGTCCGACCGGCGAGAGATCGAACTGCTCGACCTGAACGCGCTCGCGCGGCTTGCGCTGGCCACCTCGGCTGCGCCGTTGAACTGACACGGTCCTTCAATCGCGTCCTCCGTCCCTCCCGAGTGATGCGGGCACCCGGGCTTGCTCGCGACGATGAAGCAGCGCTTCCTCAGGCGCCTGAGCCGGCCCGACGTCGGGTGGCCTGCGTGAGCGCCTGCACGAGCTCCCCCACAGTCCAGGGCTTGCGCAGGAATCCGTCCGCGTCGGCATCGTCCAGCCTGAGCGGCAACGCATCGCGCGCATAGCCCGAGGTAAAGATCACCGGCAGGTCGGGCCGCTTCCTGCGCAGCGCCCGCATGACCGCGGGCCCAGTCTCGCCCCGCGCGAGCACCACGTCCGAGATCACCACATCGATGTCCGGCATCTGCCGCAGCCGTGCCAGCGCCTGCCGTCGGTTTGCGGCCACGAGCGGCTGGCAGCCGAGCGCACGCAGCTGGTGCGCAGTCACGGCGCGCACGTCCGGGTCGTCCTCGATCACGAGCACGGTGAGCGCACGCTCCGTGGTCGCCTCGGCCGGGCGGACAGCCGGGGCCGGCTGCGGTCGGCTAGCGATACGCGGCAGATACAGGGTGACCAGCGTGCCCTGCCCCGGCGCGCTCTCGAGCGCGATGTGTCCCGCCGACTGCCGGACGAAGCCGTAGACCATCGAAAGCCCGAGTCCGCTTCCCTTGCCGGGCGCCTTGGTCGTGAAGAACGGTTCGAACGCGCGGTCGAGTGTCTCGGCACTCATGCCCTCGCCGTTGTCGCGAACCCGGACCCGCACGCAGGTGCCATCGGAAGCGCCCGCGCCCAGGAGCAGCCATTTCGCCTCGGGCGGCGGAGGCGCGCAATCCACCGAGAGCATGAGCCGTCCCCCGCGGGGCATCGCGTCACGCGCATTCACTGCAAGGTTGAGGAGCGCGGTCTCCAGTTGGCCGGCGTCGACGAGGGCGACCGGTGGGCCGTCGGCTCCGTCGGGCGTCTCGACCACGATCTCGATTGCGCCGCCCAGCGTGCGGTCGAGCAGTTGCACGAAGCCTCGCAGGAGTTCCGCCACGTCGACCGCCCGCGGTTGCAGCGTCTGCCGGCGGGAGAAGGCGAGCAGCTTGCCGGTGAGCTCGGCGCCTCGGCGGGCGGCCCGCTGGCCGGCCGCGATCGCTCGGCGGGCGAAGTCGTCGTTACCGAGTTGGTCTTGGAGGATCTGCAGATTGCCCGAGATCACCGTCAGCAGATTGTTGAAGTCATGCGCGATGCCGCCGGTCAACTGGCCGATCGACTCGAGCCGCTGCGATTGCAGGAGCTGCGCCTCGGTCCGGGCGCGGATGAGCGCCGAGGCGAGGATGTTCGCTGCCGCCTCCACGAAAGCCAGGTCATCGGATGAGAGGGAGTGCGGCTGCCGATTGGCGACCACGAGCACGCCTTCCACGCCGTGTTCTGCCACGACGGGTGCGGCGGCCAGGCAGGCCAACCCTTGCGCGCGCATCAGCTGGCACACCGGCGTCGTCGACAAGGACGTGTCCCCGACCAGGAGCGGCACCCCGGTCGTGAGCACCTGGGCAGCAACCTGCGCGGCGTCGAGCGGCACCCGCTCGCCCGCGAGGCCGGCTGCCGGCTCGCCGTCGGCATCGCTGCAAAGAAGCGAGTCGGCTTCTGCGCGCACGAAGCGCACCGCCAGATCCGCCACGAGTGCGCTCCGAAGCGCCCTCAGCACGTCGCGGCTGCGCTCGGCGGCGGTGCCCTGGCGCAGGCACTGCAGACTGATCTGGGCCAGGGCCTGGGCGCGGCGCAGTTCCCGCTCGGTGCGCCGGGCGACCGCACGCTCGGTCACATCCCGCACGATGCAGATGATGTCGCGGTTCTCGCCCTCGCTCGGCGCGAGCGACACCTCGACCGGAAACTCACGCCCATGCAGGGTCGTGGCCCGCAATTGCAGACCCAGGCCCATCGGCCGGGGCGTCGGCCGCTCGCGGTAGCGCTCGCGCAGCGCGCGGTGCTCGGGCCTCAGGCTCGGTGGGATCAGCTCTTCGATCGTGCGCCCTGCAAGACCCGCCAGGCCAGCCTCGAACAGCCGGTCGGCCGCCGGGTTGGACAGGCGGATCCGTCCGTCCGGGGCGACGATGAGAATGCCATCCGGCGCGGCGGCGAAGATGCCTTCGAAGAACTTCGCCGCCGTGTCTGCGGCGCTGTCAGTCGTGCTGGCGGCGCGTGTCATCGGCGGGCCCCGGTCGATTCGCTCGCCGCGACGAGCATATAGCCGCCGCCGCGCACCGTCTTGATGACGTGCGCACGGCCGGCGGTGTCGCCCAGCTTGCGGCGCAGGCGGCCGATCATCACGTCGATCGTGCGGTCGAAGGGACCGGCTTCGCGGCCGTGGGTGAGCGAGAGCAGTTCGTCGCGCGAAAGCACGCGGCCGGCATGCCGCGCCAGCACGCTGAGCAGATCGAACTCGCCCGTGGTGAGCGGGATGTCGCGCCCGTCTTCGGCGGTGAGCGTTCGGCTCTCCTCGTCCAGGCGGAAGCCCGCAAAGGTGTGCTGTCGCATGCCTGAGCCGGTCGCCGCGGTGCGCCCTTCGGGCCCGGCGGCCGTGGCGTCCGGCCGGCGGACACGTCGGGCGAGGCTTCGGATGCGGGCGAGCAGCTCGCGCAGTTCGAACGGCTTGGCGACGTAGTCATCGGCCCCGACTTCCAGACCGACCACGCGGTCGACCAGGTCGCCGCGGCCGGTGACGATGATGAGCCCGCCCTGCCACCACGTCCTGAGTGTGCGCGCCACGTCGAGCCCGTTCTCTGCACCAAGATTGAGGTCGAGCAGCACGATGTCGATCGGCGTGGCGCGGAGCGCACGGATGGCCGCTTCTCCGCTCGCGCAGGCGGACGCTGCACAGCCATTGGCTTCGAGATAGCCGACCACGAGGTCCCGGATGTCGGGGTCGTCGTCCACGACGAGCACTTGCAGAGTTGTCGCGCTCACAGACAAGGCTGACGCATGGGAGTGATGCGCAATGTAACCAACGCCGCCCTTAAGCGGGTGCTCCCGCGTGCTCGCGCGTGCGGTGTCGCCCGCAGTGATCAGGTGCGTCCGGACTCCGAGCGCGACTGGCAGGCGAGGCAGCGCATGGCGGTCGGATGGGCGAGCAGGCGCTCGAAGCCGATGGGTTCGCCGCAGCTCATGCAGATGCCGTAGCTGCCCGCCTCGATGCGCTCCAGGGCCCGCTCCACGGCGAGCTGCTCCGCGGTCTCGCGCTCGATCTCCGAGAGCGCGAAGTCGGTTTCCGCCGCCCGGGTGGAATCATCGGAATCCATCACGGCGGCGGGCACACCGAGCGTGCCTTCGATGTGCAGATGCGCGTCGATGACGGCGGTCAGGCACCGCTGGCGCTCTTCGAGCAGTTTCCTGAGCGTCATCGTCTGCTCGTGGTCGAGGAGGGTGGGCGTGGCTGTGAGCATAGTGAGGCCTCCGGAGGGGGAGCGTCGTCGGGAGTACAACGGCGCGATTGGGCAGGGAGTGTCCAACATACGCAGCTGCTGCGGTGATGACGCAGGTCAATCGAGCGCGGGACGAGCACTTGCTCGACCGGGGTCGGCCGCGACCCGAGTCCGCGCCGCGTAGCATCCTCCCCCATGAGCGACAGCGCTACTTCGACCCCCGCGGTTCAAGCCATCTCGGTGGAGGTGGCCGACATGGTCTGTGCCACCTGCGCGCTCGTGCTGGAGCGCACGGCGGCGGGCATCGATGGGGTGCGGAGCGCACGCTTTCACTTTGCCACCCAGCGCGGACGCGTCGAGTTCGATCCGGCGCGGACCGATGCAGCTCACGTGCTGGCGCGGCTCCAGCAGGCCGGCTATGCCTGCTGGCAGGCGGGCCGCGTCACGCCGACGGAACGCATTCGCAGACACCGGCGCCAGCACATCCTGCGTGCCGGTCTCGCCCTGTTCCTGGCCATGCAGGTCATGATGCTGACCCTGCCGCGCTATCTGGGCGGCAGCGAAGTCGAGCCGGAGTTCGTGCGCCTGCTCGACGGTGCGGCCTGGGCGCTCACTCTGCCGGTGCTCACCTGGTGCGCGCTGCCGTTCTACCGAGGCGCGCTGCGAGAGCTGCGCATCCGCCGACCGGGGATGGACAGTGCGGTGAGCCTCGGGCTCGTGCTCGCGACCGTCGGCTCGGCAGCGCAGTCGCTGTCGGGACTCTCGGCCCACTATCTCGATTCGATCTCGATGACCGTGGCGCTCCTGCTCACGGCGCGCTGGTTCGACTGGGAGCAGCGGCAGGGGACGCAGGCTGCGCTCGAGGCGGCCCGCGCGGCCATTCCGGAACCGTGGGTCGAACGGATCACGCCCGTCGCATCGGCCATGGCGCCTGTCGCAGATGCGCCCACCGTGCCGGCGCCGGACGCGCCCACGGAGCGGGTGCTCGCGAGCGCCCTTGCTCCTGGGGAGCTGATCCGGATCCTGCCGGGACAGGCCGTGCCGGTGGATGTAGCGCTCGAGGACGCCTCGGCGTTCTTCGACGAATCGCTGCGCACCGGCGAGGCCGAGCCGGTCGAGCGGCGTGAGCACGAAGAGATTCCCGCCGGCGCGGTGCTGATTGGCCGCCCGGCCGTGCTTCGGGTGCTGCGGCGGTATGAAGAGAGCGCCGAGCACGTGCTCTGGAGTCAATCGAACGAAGCGGCTCGACCGGATGCCGCGGCACTGACCGACCGAGTGGCACGCCTCTTGATGAGTGCGGTGATCGCGCTTGCGGCGACCACCTTCATCATCCTTGCCTCGACCGACGAGATGGCGGTGGCGATCGAGCGCACCGTGGCGCTGCTCGTGGTGACCTGCCCCTGCGCGCTCGCGCTCGCAGCACCATTGGCCCGAGCGCGGGCATTCGCGGCGGCACTCCGGGAGGGCGCGCTCCTGCGCCGAGCGGATGCCCTCACCCGCCTCGCCCGGGTGACGGATTTCGTGTTCGACAAGACGGGCACGCTGACCGAGCCGGCACGTCCGGTGCTGCGCGTGCTGGACCCCGCGTTCAGTGAGGCCGCGCTGATCCATCTGATCGCACGCATCGAGCGGGCTGCCAATCACCCGCTCGCCGAGACCTTCAGAGCGTTGGCCGAGAACGCGCCGCCGCCCGAGGAGGAGGCGCTCCTTCGGGTCGAAGCCGCCGAGTGGCTGCCCGGCGAAGGCGTCGAGGCGGAGGTTGCCGGCGCGACCTGGCGCTTCGGGCGGCCGCGCTTCGCGCTCGCGGGCGAGCCCACTCCGGTCGGAAACGGTTCGGATCTCGTCTTGTCCCGCGAGGGACGCCCGATCGCGGTGGTGAGCTACGAGGACCGCCCGTTGCCCGCGGCCGCCGAGACGCTCGACGCGCTCGCTCGCTGGGTGTCCGCACATCTGCTCTCGGGTGACCACGCCGATCGGGTGGAGTGTCTGCGGCAGGCCTTCTCGTTTGCGAGTGCGACCGGGGGGCTGAGCGCCGAGGCCAAGGCGCGGGCGATCGCGCGCATGCAGGCCCAAGGGGCGCGCATCGCGATGGTCGGCGACGGCAGTAACGACGCAATCGCGCTCGCCCGCGCCGACGTCTCGATCGCGGTCGGGGCGGCCACCGACCATGCCCGGGGCAGCGCCGACATCCTGCTCGGCGGGCCCACGCTCGAGCCGTTGCCGCGGCTCATGGCCCTTGCTCGACGATCCGAACGAATCGTGCTCGAGAATCTGCTCTGGGCGGGGCTGTACAACGCGGTCATGATCCCCGCTGCCATGCTCGGCTGGATCAACCCGATCGTCGCAGCGACCGGGATGGCGGCCAGTTCGGCGCTCGTGACCCTGAACGCCCTCCGCGTGCGGGTCGCCCCGCCCGGAACGGCCTCCTCGAATCCAAGAACCTGATCACGTGGAAGCGCTCTACATCCTCATCCCTCTGTCCCTCGTCCTGGTGGTCGTGATCGCCGCTGTCTTCTGGTGGTCGGCCTCGAGCGGTCAGTTCGAGGATCTGGAACGCGAGGGGCAGCGCATCCTCGACGACGACCCCGAACCGCCCGCGCGCGCAAGCGGGCGCACTGCACCTGACGATACGCCCCGCTGACCGCTGGCTCGACACACCCCGTCCGCGGTCGCCTTGACCGAGGTCAAAGCGTTCCGGGCGGGAAATTCCTATCGTGTTCCCTGAGATGCACCGCAAGCCCACCGCGCGCGACCGGGCGACGGTGGCCCATGGCGATCAAGGAAGCACGAGAGGACCACTGCATGTCAGCAACAGCAACCATTCCAAACGAAACATACGACTACGGGGTCGTCTACCGTTTCGCGATCATGACCGTCGTCTGGGGCATCGTCGGGATGCTCTACGGCGTCATCATTGCCGCGCAGCTGGTGTGGCCCGAGCTGAACGTTCACGAGTATCTGAACTTTGGCCGCCTTCGCCCGTTGCACACCAACACGGTGATCTTTGCCTTCGGCGGCTGCGCGCTCTTCGCCGCCTCGTATTACGTCGTGCAGCGCACCTGCCACGTGCCGCTGTTCATGCCGAAGCTGGCTGAGTTCACGTTTTGGGGCTGGCAGCTCGTGATCGTGCTGGCAACCATCACCTTGCCGCTCGGCATCACGACCAGCAAGGAGTACGCCGAGCTCGAGTGGCCGATCGACCTCCTGATCGCGGTCGTCTGGGTGGCGTATGCGGTCGTCTTTTTTGGCACCATTGCCAAGCGGCGTACCTCGCACATCTATGTCGCCAACTGGTTCTTCGGTGCCTTCATCCTCACCGTCGCCATCCTGCACATCGTCAACAGCGCGGCTGTGCCCGTCAGCCTGACCAAGAGCTATTCGGCCTACGCTGGCGTGCAGGATGCGATGGTTCAGTGGTGGTATGGCCACAACGCGGTGGGCTTTTTCCTGACCGCGGGCTTCCTGGGGATGATGTACTACTTCATCCCTAAGCAGGCTGAGCGCCCGGTCTATTCCTACCGCCTGTCGGTGGTGCACTTCTGGGCGCTGATCTTCACTTACATGTGGGCGGGCCCGCACCACCTCCACTACACCGCGCTGCCCGACTGGACGCAGTCGCTCGGCATGGTGTTCTCGCTGATCCTGCTCGCGCCGTCCTGGGGCGGAATGATCAACGGGATCATGACGCTCTCGGGTGCCTGGCACAAGCTGCGCGATGACCCGATCCTCAAGTTCATGGTCACCTCGCTTTCCTTCTACGGGATGTCCACCTTCGAAGGGCCGATGATGGCGATCAAGACGGTCAATTCGCTCTCGCACTACACCGACTGGACGATCGGCCATGTGCATTCCGGTGCGCTCGGCTGGGTTGCCTTCATCTCGATCGGTGCGATCTATTACATGATCCCACGGCTCGTCGGCAAGGAGCGCATGTACTCGACGCGTCTCATGGAGATTCATTTCTGGATGGCCACGCTCGCAATCGTGCTCTACATCGCCGCGATGTGGATTTCCGGCGTGATGCAGGGCCTCATGTGGCGCGCGGTCAACGCCGACGGCACGCTCACCTACAGCTTCATCGAATCGGTCAAGGCGAGCTACCCGTTTTGGTTCATTCGATTCCTGGGTGGCGCGCTCTACCTCTCCGGGATGTTCCTGATGGCCTACAACGTCTGGATGACCGTGCGCAAGTCCCGCACGGTGGCCGCCCCGATTCCGCAGCCCGTGGTCGCTGCAGCCTGAACCAAGGAGAACGTACATGGCAGCCGAAAGCAAGGGCTTCTTCAATCACGAAACGATCGAGAAGCGCACCGGTCTCTTGATCCTCCTCGTGATCCTCGTCGTGAGCGTCGGGGGGCTCGTTGAGATCGTCCCGCTCTTCTTCCAGAAGAACCTGATCGAGCCGGTCCAGGGCTTGAAGCCCTATGAGCCGCTGCGGCTCGTCGGTCGCGACATCTACATCCGCGAGGGTTGCTACAACTGCCACTCGCAGATGATCCGGCCGTTCCGTTCGGAAACCGAGCGCTACGGCCCGTATTCAGTAGCGGGCGAGTTCGTCTACGACCGGCCGTTTCAGTGGGGGTCGAAGCGCACCGGCCCAGACCTCGCACGCGTCGGCGGCCGCTACAGCGACGAGTGGCACCGCCTGCACCTGATCAACCCGCGCGACCTGGTGCCCGAGTCGAACATGCCGCCGTACGCCTTCCTTGATCGCCCGATCAAGATGACCGATGTCTCCGAGCGCATGAAGACGCTCAAACTGCTCGGTCACCCCTACACCGACGAGGAAATCGCGCAGGCCCCCGAGGCCATCAAGGACAAGACCGAGATGGAAGCGCTGATCGCCTACCTCCAGGGCCTGGGCACGCAGATCAAGGCCACCAACTGAGGAACCACGAGAACCATGGTCGAAGAACTTCGCGTCCTGTTTACGGTGCTCTCCTTCCTCACCTTTTTGCTGATCGTATGGTGGGCGTGGCGGCCGAGTTACAAGGAAAAGAGCGCGCACATCATGGAGGATGTCCTTCGTGATGACGATCGAAACACGAACATTCCCCGCCCCAAAGATGAGGTCATGCCATGACTGCTGCTGAATCCTATCTACCCGCCGGCTGGGCGTGGTACATCGCCATCGTTACGGTCGCCTCACTGGCCTACTGCTTGTGGGTGTTGATCAGCAACAACACCCGAAAGCTCCCAGGCGAGGAAGTCAAGCTGCATGGCACGAACGTATGGGACGGCTTGCGCGAGTACGACAACCCGCTGCCTCGCTGGTGGCGCAATCTTTTCTATATCACCGTCTTTTTCGCCAGTGCCTACCTGATTCTCTATCCGGGCATCGGCGTGAGCACGGGCATCCTGGGCTGGTCGAGCAGTGGGCTGCACAAGGCTGAGGTCGAGGCGACGGAGAAGCGGGTGGCCCCGATGTTTGAAAACTACGCCAAGCAGGACGTGGCCGCACTTGCTGCCGACGAGGGCGCAACCAAGATTGGGGCAAGCCTCTTTCAAGCCTATTGCATCCAGTGCCACGGTTCCGACATGCGCGGCGCGAAAGGCTTCCCCAATCTGGTCGATGCCGACTGGCAGTGGACCGGCACACCGGAAGGCATCCTCGAGACCATCCTGGGCGGCCGCAACGCGGCAATGCCTGCGTTCAATGAGCAGTTGAACAAGGACCAGATCGCCGATGTGGTCAATTACGTCATCCAGCTGAGTGGCCGGCAGGTCGATGTCGCTTCTGCCGCGCGCGGTGAGGCGACCTTCAAGACGGTCTGTGCCGCCTGTCACGGGCCGGAGGGCAAGGGGATGCAGGCCCTGGGCGCGCCGAATCTCACCGATTCGACCTGGCTCTATGGGGGTTCTGCGGCGGCAATCACCGAGACACTCGTGAAGGGACGTGCAGGTGTGATGCCCGCGTTCAAGGACTTCCTTGGCGAACCGCGCGTCAAACTCCTCGCCGCCTACGTCTACGCGCAATCACGCGAGGCCGAGCGCACTGCATCTACGCAGTAAACCGCGCCTCCGCGCACGCCCGGGACACGCTTTCCGGGGCAGTGATCACTCGAAGTAGAACCAGGGTAGATGCATCATGGGCAGCAGTGCCGCCGAGAGCAAAGTCATCGAGCTTTACAAGGCCGCCCCGAAGATCTACCCAAAGTCGGTGAGCGGCCGCTTCGCACGGCTTCGCGTCTTCACGCTGCTGGTCACACAGCTCGTGTTCTACGGCCTCGCGTGGCTTCAGTGGAACGGCCGACAGGCGGTGCTGTTCGATCTGGTCGAGCGGAAGTTCTACATCTTTGGCTGGATCTTCTGGCCGCAGGATGTGCTGTATCTCGCTTTCATCCTGATCATTTCGGCCTACTCGCTGTTCTTCGTCACGGCGATTGCAGGCCGTGTGTTCTGCGGCTACGCCTGCCCGCAGACCGTCTACACCGAAATCTTCATGTGGGTCGAGCGCTGGTTCGAGGGCGACCGAGCGGCACGCATGAAGCTCGATCGCGGGCCATGGACGCGCGAGAAGCTCTGGCGCAAGGGCGGCAAGCATGCGGTGTGGATCCTGATGGCGCTCTGGACAGGGTTCACATTCGTTGGCTATTTCACGCCGATCCGTGATCTCGCGGTCAAGGTGACCACGCTGTCCACCGGACCCTGGGAGACATTCTGGATCCTCTTCTACGGTTTTGCCACCTGGGGCAATGCAGGCTTCATGCGTGAGCAGGTCTGCAAGTACATGTGTCCCTACGCGCGCTTCCAGAGCGTGATGTTCGATCGCGACACGATGATCGTGACCTACGATGCGGCGCGCGGTGAGCCGCGCGGCAGCCGGAAGAAGGGTGTCGACCCGGCATCGGCGGGCCTCGGGGCGTGCGTCGACTGCTCGCTGTGTGTGCAAGTCTGCCCCACCGGTATCGACATCCGCAACGGGCTGCAGTACGAGTGCATCGGTTGTGCAGCTTGCATCGACGTCTGTGACTCGGTCATGGACAAGCTCAACTACCCGCGGGGCCTCGTCCGTTATGCGACCGAGAACGCGATCGAAAAGCAGTGGGGCTGGCGTGAGGTCCGGGCGCACATCCTTCGACCGCGCATCATGATCTATGGCGTCGTGCTCGTTCTTCTCGTGGGCGGGTTGCTGAGCTCGCTCGTGCTGCGCAATCCGCTCAAGGTGGACGTGATCCGTGACGCCCGCGTGCTCGCACGCGAAGTCGAAGGTCAGTGGATCGAAAATGTCTATCGCCTGAACGTGATGAACGCGTCAGAAGCCGCGCATCGCCTGCGGGTGAGCGTCGAAGGTATCGATGGCGCGCGTCTCGACCGCGGTGGCCTGATTGCGGTGGACGCGGCGTCGAACGCGAGTGGCACGGTCGCTGTGCGCGTGCCCGTCGGCGCCTTGTCGCCGGGCACACATCCATTGCAACTGATCATCGAGTCCGAAGCCGGGGGTGCCCCGCTTGCGGTACGGGAAAAGTCGACCTTCATGGTCCCGAGATAGAGGAAGGAGCCGTACATGTCAGAAGCAGTTTCCACCACTCCCGTGCGTCCAGTCAGCAAATGGATCTGGCCCGGACTGCTGATCGCGGGCCCTGCCTCGGTGATCGTCGCCTCTGCGATCACGGCGATTTTCGTGGTACGCCACCCCGATGGACTGGTCGCCAACGACTACTACAAGCAGGGTCGACTCATCAACGGCAAGCTCGCGCAGCTCGAGGCCGCACGTAGTCTCGGGCTGGCTAAGCCGGCGATCCGCGTTGAATCCTCGGTGATCCGCGTTCGCTTCGAGCGACCCGAGATGCGCGAGCCCATCGCCTGGGTACTTGCGCATCCAGTCGATCCGGATCGGGACCTCCGTGGGCTGGCGTATCCGGTTGCCGCGGGCGAGTACGCGATCGAGCTGTCGACGCCGCTCGATGGCCATCGCAACCTGCTCATGACCGACGCCGCGGGCGTACGTTGGCGCGTCGAAGCGCGGCTGTGAGTCGATGGCCATGCCTCCCCTGCCTACGGACAAACCCCGCTCCGCTCGCTGGGGCGCAGTGCTGTGGCCCGCATTTCTGGGTGCGGCGCTCGCCGACGCCGTACTGTTCACGCTGATCGATCCGGCCCAGGTGCACTGGCTCGAGGGTCGCCTGCACCTCTCTCCATTGATGGCCTACACGGTTGGGTTTTTCGGTTTCTGGCTGCTCATCGCGGCCTCGAGCTGGCTCAGCCTGTGGTTGCACGAGTCTCCCTCAGGCGAGCCGCCGTCACCCCGCAGTCCGCGCAACTGACTGCCCGTCACCCCCGGCCCTGATGACCGCGCGCCCCGAACCGCTCGTCGCTTGACTCAGCACAAATCCTACTCGCCGACTGAGGCGCACACTTTCCCCGTCCGCCAAGGGGGGCCTCACGTGTTCACTCCGGAAATCCTGAGTCGCTTCGATCTGAATGGTCCGCGCTACACCTCATACCCCACGGCCGATCGTCTGCACGGAGCGATAGCACGTGATCGCGTCTTCGAGGCCTTGAACGGGGTCGCGGGTGGCGCATTCTCGCTCTATGTGCACATTCCGTTCTGCCGTTCGCTTTGCTACTACTGCGCGTGCAACAAGATCGTGACCAAGCAGCCGGATGCGGCGTCGCGGTTCCTCACGCTGCTCGAGCGGGAAATCGATCTTCTGGGCGAGCGCATCGGTGGGGCACGTCTGCCGCAAATGGCGCTCGGTGGGGGCACGCCCAATTTCCTGACCATCGACGAACAGCGCCGCCTGATCGGGCTCGTCGACCGATACTTCGTTCGACCTTTGGATCGCGAGCAGTCGATTGAACTCGATCCGCGCTTCCTGAGCGAAGACGATGTCCGTGCGCTTGCGGAGCTGGGTTACAACCGGGTGAGTTTCGGCGTTCAGGATTTCGATCGCGACGTGCAGAGGCTGATTCACCGCCACCAATCCTTCGCGCAGACTGCCAACGCCTGCCGGTGGGCGCGTGAAGCGGGCATCACCGCGATCTCGTTCGATTTCGTTTACGGCCTGCCGCTGCAGAGTCGGGCCACGCTCGCGACCACGCTCGAGCGCGCACTCTCGCTCGAGCCGGATCGGATCGCGATCTTCAACTACGCCCACATTCCCGAGCGGTTCAAGGCGCAGCGGCGCATCCCCGCCGAATCGCTGCCGTCGATCGAATTGCGCACCGAGATGTTTCTCTACGCCTCGGAGCGGCTCGCCGACGCGGGCTACGTCGCAATCGGTCTCGATCACTTCGCCAAACCGGGCGACAGTCTCGCGCGGGCCGCGGCCGATGGATCGCTCAGGCGGAACTTCCAGGGCTACAGCACGCACGGCGGGCTGGACCTGGTCGGCATCGGCCCGTCTGCCATCAGCGACGTCGGCGGCGTTCTATGGCAGAACGCCCCGCAGATGGACGTGTATGCCGAGCGGCTCGAGGCCGGGGAACTTCCGCTGGTGCGCGGGCGCATCCGGAGCGCCGAGGACCGTCTGCGCGCCGATGTGATCGAGCGCATCATGTGCCACGGCAAGGTCGACTGGGCCCAGATCGAAGCGCGGCAAGGTTGCGATCCGCGCGTCGCGCTCGCGAGCGAGATCGAAAGCCTGGCCGCCTTCGCAGCCATCGGCGTGGTGAGTTACGACGACGACGGCTTTCGGGTCACGCCGCAAGGGCGACTGCTCCTGCGCGCCGTGGCCATGGTGTTCGATGCCTATCGGAACATGCCGCGAGAGGCGCCGATCACTTACTCGCGAATTGCTTGAGGAGAGCACCCGAGATGAGCGTGAGTCTGTCCCTCCTCCTGGCCGCAATGAGCATTGCGTTGATGGGCGCAGGCCATTGCGCAACCATGTGCGGGCCGACCACGATCGCCATCGCCGTTCGGGGCGCGAAGCCAAGCTTTGCGCCCTGGGCCCACGCCGGGCGCATCACCACTTACGCACTGCTCGGTGCGCTGATTGCAGCGCTGTCGACGAGCCTCACGCAGCTGCTCCGCAATCAAGCGCTGCAGACGGCGTGGTTCATCCTGCCCAACGTCTTCGTGCTCTGGGGTGCGCTGTATCTGTTGGGCGTTCGCGGTGTGTACGCACCGCTCGAGCGCGGCGGACGCACCCTCTTCATGCGGGCCGAGCAGATGGGGCAGCGATTCGCGCCAACCGGGGGCTGGCTCGGCGACTACGTGCGCGGCCTGATCTGGGGCTTGCTGCCCTGCCCGCTCGTCTACAGCGCACTGTCGATCGCCGTGCTCGCGAGTGACCCGCTCGGGGGCGCGCTTGTCATGGCGGCCTTTGGGTCGGCCACGCTGCCGGTGCTGCTCGGTATCGGCCTCATCTCGCGCTCGGGACTCACGCGCCTGCAGTCGCCCGCGGTGCGCAGGGTGCTCGCCCTCCTGCTCCTCGCGACGGTCGTCTGGAATCTCTACCTCCTGCCCGAGCGACTGAACGGGGCGAAGTTCTCCTTCATTTGCTGAGGGGCAGGAAGAAGATCGCGAGATTCACCGCGTAGGCCGCCAGCCAGACCAGCGAGCGGGCCGCCTGCCGACCGCTGATGTACATCGCGATGTAGACGATGCGGAGCAGAATGAACGCGCCGGCGAGTACGTCGGTTGCGAGCCCCGCCCCGCCAAGCATGTGATTGACGATCACGGCGGCGGCGTAGAAGGGCAGCGCCTCCCAGCTGTTCGCCTGGGCGGCGTTGGCCCAGGCCGCGGGGCCCGTCTGCCGGGCCAGCCACTCCCGAGGGCTCCGGTTGTCGTAGCCGCCTTCTCTCGGGTGCACGCCGAACCCCTTCCGCTTGGCGAGCCCCGCGCAGACGATGGGCAGGATGGCAGCGATGACGATGGTCACGAGGGCAAGGGTCATATCAAGACAGCTCCGAAGGAAGAAAAGGCACCCGGTCGACAGCGTCCGTGATCACCGTGCCCACACCCCAAGACAGCAGTTCATGAACGCGCTCGGGCTCGTTGCAGGTGTAGCAGAGGACGTGAAGGCCGGCGGCATGGGCGATGCGCACCCGCTCCGGCGTGACGGAGTGCCAGTGGCAATCGAGCGCGATCGCCCCGACCGACTGGCAACGCGACAGCCAGTCGTCGGGCAGCGGGTGCGGGAAGAGATGTGCGCGCGGCAGCTCGGGCACCGCATCGCGCGCTCCAGCGAGTGCCTCGGTCGAGAAGGAGGACAAGAGAGGCTGCAGCCCTTGTGCCGCCCAGTGGGTTCGACTGTCGAGCGCGACCGCGGCGCCGGTGGCCCGCTCGAAGCCCTTGACCGGTTTGATCTCGGCGTTCAAGGCCACGCCATTGGCGGCGCACCAGGCGAGCACGGCAGCGTAGGCGGGCAGCGGTTCGCCCGCGAATGCAGCGCCGTGCCAGGCACCGGCATCGAGTTGGGAGAGTGCCCGCCAGTCGAGCGCATTGGCCCGACCGCGGCCGGTCGTCGTGCGCTCGAGTGTGTCGTCGTGGAGCAGGAAAGCCACGCCATCGGCCGACAGCTTGACATCGACCTCCGCGGCGCGGTAGCCGAGCGCGTGACCCTGGCGCAGGGCAGCGAGCGTGTTCTCGGGCGCGAGCGCGCCAGCGCCGCGGTGCGCCATCGTCCGTGGGTAGCCCCAGGCAGGCAGGCTCATGCCACGATGCGGCGGCCGCTGTCGGCGTCGAACCAGTGCACGCGCGCGGGATCGAAGGAAAGCGGGATGCGATCGCCCACGCGCACAGGCGAGGCATTGTCCACGCGGCAGATGATGCGGTAAGTGCCGAACTGGCCGTAGGCGTAGGCATCGGCGCCGACCCACTCCACCATCTGGACGACCACCGAGAGACGGGCCTGGGCCTCGGGCACGATCACCAGATGCTCCGGCCGGATGCCGAGCGCCACCTTGTTGCCGTTGGCAACGACGTTCGGGAATTCGCCGACATGGAACATGTCGCCATGCTCGATGAGCTTCAAGGACTGCCCGGCGCGTGTGCCCCAGATCTGGTTCATCGCCGGGGTGCCGATGAAGTTGGCCACGAAGAGCGACGCGGGTCGCTCGTAGACCTCCTTCGGCGTGCCCACCTGTTCGATGATGCCTGCATTCATCACGAGCATCCGGTCGGACAGCGTCATCGCCTCGATCTGGTCATGCGTGACGTAGAGACTCGTGACCTTCAACTCCTTGTGCAGCTTCTGGATCTCGAGCCGCATGTCCACGCGGAGCTTGGCGTCCAGGTTCGACAGCGGTTCGTCGAACAGAAAGACCTTCGGGTTTCGGACGATCGCGCGCCCCATCGCCACCCGCTGACGCTGCCCGCCGGAGAGTTGCCGCGGCTTGCGCTCGAGCAGGTGCGCGAGTTCCAGGATCTCGGCCGCCTTGGCGATCCGGGTCTCGATCTCGGGTTTCGCCATGCCGCGGATGCGCAGACCGTAGCTCATGTTCTCCCGCACGTTCATGTGCGGATAGAGGGCGTAGTTCTGGAAGACCATTGCGATGTCGCGGTCCTTGGGCTCGAGGCCGTTCACAACCATGCCGTCGATCGCGATCTCGCCCGAGGTGACGCCTTCGAGTCCGGCGACCATGCGCAGCAAGGTCGACTTGCCGCAGCCGGACGGACCGACGATCACCACGAACTCGCCGTCGTGGATCGAGAGATCGACCCCATGGATCACATCCACGTTGCCGTAGGACTTCCTGACTTGTCGGAACTCGAGCGTGGCCATAGGCGGCAGCATAGCAACCCATCCGCCTCATTCCGCGCTCGGCAGGGCGGTTACGTGCCGCAGGGTCGACCCCGGGAAATCCCGGGGGCGGGGGAGAACGTATCCCCGATGGTTTGCACCTCGAGTGTCACATTTCAGCGCTACGCTCCGACGCTGCCTTGGTCGCGTACCGTGCCTTGGCCGCAAAACTGGCTCATGCGGCCGGTGCCGACCGACTGAAACCAATCCATGAGGACAGGAGTACACATGACCATGCCGACCCAATTGACGCGCCGCGCCGTGGCGGCCGGCGCCCTGGCCGCTGCCGTCGCGCTTGCCACCGGTGGCGCCTCGGCGCAGAACCGGCCGATCGAGATCCAGATGTGGATGGGCCTGACCGGACTGGGCGGCGAGACGCTCGTCAAGTACGGCGAAGAGTTCAACCGCATGCAGAACGAGTACAAGGTCACCGTCTCGTTCAAGGGCCAGTACCCGGAGCAGCGCGCCGCAGCGATTGCCGCCTTCCGCGCCGGCAACCCGCCGCACATCATGCAGATGTTCGACGCCGGCTCCGGCGACATGATGGGCGCGAAGAACGCGATCGTTCCGGTGTCCGAGGTCTTCAAGCGCGCGGGCCTCGCCTTCAACCCAGGCGACTTCATCGCCCCGGCGCGTGGCTACTACGGTCTGAAGGACGGCAGCCTGCTGTCGATGCCGTTCAACGTCTCGACCGCCGTTCTGTTCTACAACAAGGACGCATTCAAGAAGGCCGGACTCGACCCGAACAAGCCGCCGGCGACCTGGCCGGAGCTGCAGAAGGCCGCGCAGACCATCCGCGCCCGGAATGCGGCCAACTGCGGCTTCACCACCACGTGGCTGGCCTGGATCCAGTTGGAGCAGTTCGGTGCCCGGCACAATCTGCCGCTCGGTACGCAGTCAAACGGGCGGGGCGGCCTCGACTCCGAGCTCACCTTCGCCTCCAACCCGGCCTTCGTCAAGCAGGTGCAGATGCTGATCGACATGCAAAAGGACAAGAGCTTCGACTACAAGGGTCGGAGCAATGACGCCTCGGCCTCCTTTCAAAATGGCGAGTGCGCGATGATCACGCAGAGCTCGGGCGCGATGGGGGCCTACACGCGCGACGCCAAGTTCGACTGGGGCGTGGCACCGCTGCCCTATTGGCCCGACGTCAAGGGCGCACCCTATGCCACCACCGTCGGTGGCGCTTCGCTCTGGGTGTTCAACGCCCCCAACCGCACGCAGGCCGAACTTCTTGGTGTGGCGAAATTCCTCGACTATCTGCGCTCGACGCCGGTCATGATCGACTGGGCGAAGACCACGGGCTTCCTGCCAGCGACCAACGCGGCCTTCAAGTACCTCACCGACGAGGGCTACTACGCGCAGAACCCGCGCGCCGCGGTGGCGATCTCGACGCTCGTCAACGGCAAGCAGGGCGAGCACACAGGCGGCTACCGCTACGGCCGATGGACCGAGATCCGGGACTTCTACCACGAGGAAGTCGAGAAGGCGCTGCAAGGTCGCCAGACCGCCAAGGAGGCGCTCGAGAATGCGCAGAGGCGTGGCAATGCCGCGCTCCGCGCCTTCGAGAAGACGGCTGTCGCGACGAACTGAGCACCTGCGCCCGTGCGCAGGGACAAGGGGGGCGCGAGCCCCCTTTTTTGTTTTGGCTTGGTACATTCCCCCTCATGCAACGCCGCGTCGTCTTCAATGACAAGCTGCTGCCGTACCTGCTGCTGGCACCGCAGCTCGCAGTGACGCTTGTGTTTTTCTTCTGGCCGGCCGGGCAGGCCATCCAGATGAGCGTCCTTTCTCAGGACCCGTTTGGCCAGTCGGTGACCTTCGTGGGCCTGGAAAATTTCCGCGAAGTGCTCGCCGATCCGGACTACGTCGCGAGCTTCTGGCGCACCCTGTTTTTCTCGGCCATGGTCGCTGTGCTTGCGCTCGTGCCCGCGCTCGTGTTCGCTGTCATGGCCGAGCGGGTCATCCGCGGCGCGGGGTTCTACCGCACCATTCTCGTGCTGCCCTACGCCATTGCGCCGGCCGTGGCCGGTGTGCTCTGGCTTTTCATGTTCAGCCCGTCGGTGGGCATCGTGGCTTACTGGTTGAAAAAGCTCGGCGTGGACTGGAACCCCAAGCTCGATGGCACCGACGCCATGGCGCTCGTGATCCTGGCCGCGGCCTGGAAACAGATCAGCTACAACTTCCTCTTCTTCCTCGCCGGCCTGCAATCGATCCCGAGGGCGCTGCTCGAGGCGGCGTCGATCGACGGGGCGAGCGAGTGGAAGAAGTTCTGGACCATCACCTTCCCGCTTCTGTCTCCGACCACGTTCTTCCTGCTGGTCGTCAACATCGTCTACGCCTTCTTCGACACCTTCGGCATCATCGATGCGGTGACGAGTGGCGGCCCGGCCAAGGCGACCGAGGTGCTGGTCTACAAGGTCTACTACGACGGCGTGCATGCGCTGAACCTGGGCTCCTCTTCGGCTCAGAGCGTCATCCTGATGGCGATCGTCATCGTGCTCACGGCCATCCAGTTCCGCTACGTCGAGCGAAAGGTGCATTACTGACATGGGCGGCCAGGTCGACACCCGCAGCAACTGGCTGCCTCACCTGATCCTGCTCATCGGGGTGTTCATCACGGCGTTCCCGCTCTGGGTGACCTTTGTCGCCTCCACGCTCACGCCGCGCGAGATTGCCCAGACACCCATGCAGATGTGGCCGGGGCCCGAGCTCTGGCGCAACTACTCGCAGGCGCTCACCCAGGGCTCACGCGGCACCTATCTCTCACCGCCAGCGATGACCTTGCTCTTCAATTCGCTCGTGGTGGCGCTCGTGGTCACCTTCGGCAAGATCGTCGTGAGCTTGCTGTCGGCGTTCGCCGTGGTGTTCTTCAAGTTCCCGGGGAGGATGTTCTGCTTCTGGATGATCTTCATCACGCTCATGCTGCCGGTGGAGGTGCGCATCCTGCCCACCTACAAAGTGGTGACCGACCTGAACCTCCTGAACAGCTACACCGGCCTCACCCTGCCACTGATTGCCTCGGCCACCGCCACGTTGCTCTTCCGGCAGTTCTTTCTGACCATTCCCGATGAACTGGTCGAGGCGGCGAAGATCGACGGCGCAGGGCCGATGCGCTTCTTCAAGGATGTCGTGGTGCCGCTCTCGCGCACGAACATCGCCGCGCTCTTCGTGATCCTGTTCATCTACGGCTGGAATCAGTACCTCTGGCCGCTTCTGATCACCACCTCGAACAGCCTCGACGTGATCGTTGTGGCAATCAAGAAGATGATCGGCACGGGGGCCGAGCCCACGGACTGGCACATCGTCATGTCCACCACGATGCTCGCGCTCCTGCCGCCGGTGCTCGTGATCATCCTGATGCAGAAGAGCTTCGTGAAGGGGCTCACCGACACGGAAAAGTAGTCTGCGCGCCTGAGCGCCCGGAGGCACTTGGGTGCGCAGTGCCCTTCAGTGGCCCTCAGTGCGCATCCGGTGCGGTGTCGCGTGCGAGCAGCCGGTGATGCAAGCGCCGGATCGACCACCACACCGCCAGCGCCACGAACGGGATGGCCACGGCAGCCGTCGTCTTGGCAGAGAGCGGCCAGCCGAAGATCGCCAGGCCCTCGGCCGCGTAGGCGATGAGTCCGACGAAGTAGTAGGTGATCGCGGCCACCGAGAGACCCTCGACCGTCGTTTGCAGCTTGAGCTGCATGTCCTGCCGCGCGTTCATGGCGGAAAGAAGCGCCTGCGCGGACCTCTGCTGCTCTACCTCCACTCGCGTCCGCAACAGGTTGCTCATACGGGAAATCCGCTGTGACAACATGTCCTGCCGGTGCGCCGTCCAGGCGCAGGTGGACCGGGCGGGAGAAAGGCGTCGCTCGACGAAGGCCCCGAGGGTGGGCAAGGCGCCGAGCTTGGTTTCGGCCAAGAAAGCGAGTCGCTTGTCGACCAGCTCGAAGTAGGCCGCCGTTGCCGAAAAGCGAGAGTGCGTGTTTGCGTAAAGGCTCTCCACCGAGGCGGCGAGTCGCGTGAGCCGGTCGAGGAGCGCAGCCTCGCCCTCGCGCTCGGTCGTGCGGATCGCCTCGGCCAGCGCGGCGAGTTCCCGCTCTGCCTGGGCCAGTACCGGCGCGGCCTGACGCGCCACCGGTAGGCCGAGCAGACCCGCCATGCGGTAGGTCTCCACCTCGAGCAGGCTTTGCACCAGTCGCCCGCGCTGACGAGGGGGCATCGACGGCGCCATGCCCACGAGGAAGCGCGAGATGCCATCGGCGTGAATCTGGAAATCGGTGAGCACTTCCGCCTGCTCGCCGAGCACCTTGGCGCCGACGAGCGTGGCTTCATCGAAGAGCGCCCGCTCCGGTATGCGCTCGCGCATCACCGCCAAGGGGATGGCGAGCAGTTCGATCTGGCAGATGGCCTGTCCGGGCAGCCCGGAGAGCCAGTCCGCGGGCACGACATCGCGTGCCGAGGCCACGGGCTCCAGAACGGCGAAATGCTCGTCGAGCACGCGGGAGAAGCTCCAGGTGACGAACTCGGTGTGCAGTTCCCAGCGCAAGCGGAAGCGAGGCAGATCGACTCGCAAATGGGTCGCATCAGGCGCCGGTCGCGGGGCATGCAGCTCGTCGAGCAACGCGTTGAGATGGGCTCGGCTCGACTCACGTTCTGCCTCGTTGGTGAGCATGACCACGTGAAACACCGCGACGCGACTGGCGAGCGCATCGGGCGGCCTGGCATGTATTTCGTTGTGCAGCGCAACGCGACTGGGGTGCTGTGTTAGGTGCGTCATTGGAGGCATGACTGGAGCTCGGGGGTCAGACCAGCGCAAAGCGGACGATTCCCTCGTCATCGATCGATCGGGAGAGTTTCCCCAAGCGCCAGCCGTGGTTCACGTGGGCGACCGCCTCGGCGATGGCGAAGAACAACTGATGGTTGTCCAGCGTCCGCCGGAAGAGGGTCGGGATCAGTTCTGCTGCAGTTTTCGGCCCCTCCACGAGCGCGGCGTAGAGGTCGGCCATTCGCGCATCGTGATGATGTTCGAGCGCGTCGACCCGCGCATGCAGCCCGTAAAAAGGCAGCCCGTGCGACGGCAGGACGAGCGTGTCGGGCGCGAGCGGCTTGAACTCGGCGAGCGATTCGACATACTCGGTCACCGGGTCGGCTTCGGCCGTCACGGGCCAGACATTCACGTTGGTTGAGATCCGGGGCAGCAGCATGTCACCCGAGATGAGCACCTTGCGCGCCGGACAGTGAAGCGACAGGTGCTCCGGCGAATGTCCGTAACCGCCGATCAGCTGCCACGTGTCGCCACCGAGCCTAAGCGACTGCCCAGGCCGCAGCCGACGACAGGCGGGCGGGCGGGTGGGCACACCGCCCGAGTAGGTGTTGCCCCGGTTCGCGGTCACGTCGATCTGTTCCTCGCCGAGGCCATGCGCACGGAAGAACTGCGCCAGTAGTGCGCGAGAGAACGGCCCGCTGCCCTCGGCCACGCCATGCGCGGTCAGCAACTCGGCGAGGCTCATCTCCGGCACGAGCGGACCGTCCGGACCGGCAAAGCGCTCGGCCAGCCACTGCGCGTTGCCGATGTGATCCGGGTGGTAATGCGTCACCACGATCCGCCGAAGCGGGCGCCCGCGCATCGTCCCCGAAAAATGCGCCTCCCAGAGTGTGCGCGTTGCCGCTGTGCCCAGCCCGGTATCCACCGCGGCCCAGCCATCTTCCTCGGCGACAAGCCACAGATTGATGTGATCCAGTGCGAACGGCAGCGGCATTCGAAGCCAAAACACACCAGGCGTCACCTCGGTTGCAGCCCC
>CALDYQ010000020.1 GCA_937944385.1 uncultured Burkholderiales bacterium
GCTCGAGGAGATTGCCCGTATCGAGGAGACGACGCGCGACGGCGACACGCGCCGCGTGCTCGCGGAGTTCGCGCGGACCGCGTCACGCCTGACCGAGATGCAGAGCGCCGAGTACATGAGCGAGCCGCACATCTCGACTCCCAGAAGGTGACCCGATCATGGCCGCGGCCTCGCTTCTTGCGCTGCTCGATGACATCGCCACCGTCTTGGACGACGTGGCGCTCATGACGCGCACGGCGGCGAAGGAGACGGCCGGCATCGTGGGCGACGATCTCGCGGTCAACGCCGAGCAGCTGACCGGCATGCGCGCCGCACGCGAACTGCCCGTGGTCTGGGCCGTCGCGAAGGGCTCCTTCGTCAACAAGCTGATCCTCGTGCCGGCAGCACTCGTGCTCGCGGCCTTTGCGCCTTGGGCGATCCTGCCGCTCATGGTCGTTGGCACCCTCGCCATGTTCACCGTGGGCGGGGGCATCCTGACCCACGCCTGGCCGGCCTTGCACCACGCGACGGAAGCCATGACAGGCGGGCTCCCGAGCGCTGCGGCGGGGGCCGTCGGCCTGTTTGCGGATCTCGTGGTCGGCGCGATTGCGGGCGTCGTCGTGCTGACCGTGTTTGCGCTGATCGCGCGGCTCAGAGGCGGCCGCCGCGGTTCAGCGCCCGAACAGGGGTGAGGTGAACTCCGCGGGCAGCATCGATAGATCGGTCACGCCCGGTTTGATGCCACACTGCATGAGCGGTGTGGTCACCTGGCCGCGGTGGAGCGTCTGGTGGTTGAACATCTGCATCAGGCAGAGCGCGGTCGGCAGCGTCGTCTCACCGCCCCCGCCGGAGAGGCGACGGAAGTGGAGCCAGCCTTCGATGCGCTCGGCCATGAGTGCCGCCACCCGCCGATCGATGCGATCATCGGTGCAGCCACGCTGCCGCCGAAGTTCGTCAAAGTCGCTGTAGAGCTCCTGATCGAGCGCGGTGACGCCCGACGGCTCGCCGTCGAAACGCGCAAGCCAGAGTCGGTCGCCAACGAGCAAGTGATTCAGGGTGCCGTGAATCGACTTGAAGAACGCCCCCATGCTCCGCTTGCGCGTCCCGTCGGGCAACGCCGCTGCGGCGACATACAGACGCTCGTTCTGCCAGCGGTTGTAGCGGGCGAAGTAGCGGCAGTCGTCCGCGGAGATCATGCCCAGACGACACGTTTGCCGCTTGCGTACCAGCCGTCGACCTGAGCGTCGAGCGACTGCTCGATCTTCGCGCGCTTGATCTTCATGGTGGGCGTGAGCAGGCCGTTCTCCATCGTCCACGGTTCGCGCGCAATCACGATCATCTTGAGCTTCTCGTAGTCGGGCAGCGTGGCGTTCACTTCGGCCAGATGCTTCGCGAGCGTCTGCTCGATCTCGGCGCGCACGGCGGGGTCGTTGACCTTCGGCCGGATCGTCTCAGACAGGAGAACGATCGCGCACGGGGCTTCCCGACCGACGCCCGAGACGAGCGAGAGCTCGACCACCGGGCAGGTGTTGATCTTGTTCTCGATCGGTGCCGGGGTGACGTACTTGCCCTTGCCGGTCTTGAAGAGTTCCTTCTTGCGGCCGGTGATCTTGACCAGCCCGTCGGCGCGGATCTCGCCCAGATCGCCGGTCTTGAAGAAGCCGTCCTCGGTGAAGGATTCTGCGGTGACCTCCGGCTGTTTGTAGTAGCCGACGAACTGTCCCGGCGATTTGATGAGGATCTCGCCTTCATCCGAGATCTTGAGTTCGACCCCGGGCATTGCCACACCGACATACCCCGGCGCCTTCTTGTCATTGCGCGAGGTGCAGGAGTAGGCAAAGTCCTCGGTCATGCCGTAGCCCTCGATCAGGTTGAGCCCCAGCCTCTGGTACCACTCGATCACTGCAGCTGGAATGGGCGCCGAACCCGAGGCGGCATGCTTGACCGAGTCGAGTCCCAGGCCGCGAAGGATCTTCCTGCGAATCAGGCCCGACACGAGCGGGATCGACAGGAGCGTGTTCAGCTTTTTCTCAGGCACCTTGGCCAGCACGCCCTGCTGGAATTTGAGCCAGAGCCGCGGCACCGAGATGAACAGGGTTGGGCGCGCTCGCTGAAGATCGGCCACGAACGTGTCGAGCGATTCGGCGAAGAAGATGCGGCTCTTGCCCTCGCGGAAGCCGATCGCGCATTCGAGCCAGGCCCGTTCGAAGACATGGGCGAGCGGCAGGTACGAGAGCACGCGGATCTCCTCGTGGGCCCCGATCGAGTCCCGCACATAGTCGAGCATGCCATGGGTGCAGGCGGTGATGCGGTCGAACCGGTGCATGACGCCCTTCGGCGTTCCTGTGGAGCCCGAGGTGTACATGATCATCGCGATGTCCTCGCCGCGCCGCCCCGGCTTGCCGCCGATCGGGGTGGCCGCGCGCACCACTTCGTCCCAACCCGGATGCGCCTTTTTCGCCGAGTCCGGCGCGAGGGGGAAGGCGATGCACGGCAGGCCCGCCGGGACGGCCGAGGCCTGCTGCTCCCACGTGTCCAGCTTGCCCACGAAGAGGAGCTTGGGCTCACTGTGCCCGAGCACATAGCGGATCGTGTCGGCCGTCTCGGTCGGAAAGATCGCCACCGTCGTGCCTCCCGCCATCCAAATGGCGAGTTCCGCCATGAGGAAGTGCGCGCAGTTCTTCGACAGGATCGCGACCCGATCTCCATGCGTCACGCCATGCGACTCGAGATGGCTCGCCATGCGGCGCGCCTGGTCCATGACCTCGCCCCAGGTGTAGGTCGTCACGGCTCCGCCGCCGGTGGGCTGGGTAAGCCAGACGTGATCGGCGAGGTTGGACTCGTGGTCGTAGATGTCGTCGAGGATGAGCTTGTCGTTTTGCATGGGGCCTCCTTTGATTCGCTTTCTTCGTCCTGTTTTCGGCCCCAGCGGGGACCGGGTCGATCGTCGCGGGGTACCCGCGCCGTCTTTGATCATTTGAGCACTTTCGCTCGAGTGGCGATACGGGGCAGCCACGTGTCGCGAGGCGCAGTCGATTTCAAACGTGGCGCTTTTCAGCCCGCCGAAGATGATGCAGACTCCGTGGCATGAACGCATCCAACGGCCCTGCCATTCACGAGGCACTTGCGACCGCCGCACGCGAGCACCTCATCCGCCGCCTGCCCAAGGCCGAACTGCATGTCCATCTCGAAGGCACGCTCGAGCCCGAGATGCTCGTTGCCAAGGCGTTCCACCACGGCGTTCAGTTGCCATGGGCCGGCATCGAGGCGCTGCGTGCCGCTTACCGCTTCGAGAACCTGCAATCCTTTCTCGATCTCTACTACGCCGGCTGTGGTGTGCTGCGCACGGCCCAAGACTTCCACGATCTCACTTGGGCCTACCTGCAACGCGCCCGTGCGGACGGTGTGGTGCATGTCGAAGCCTTCTTCGATCCGCAGGCGCACACCGCGCGGGGCGTACCGCTCGAGACGGTCATGACGGGCATCCTCGACGCCCTCAACGACGGGCATGCCGAACTCGGCATCACCTACCGGCTGATCCCGAACTTCCTGCGGCACCTGAGCGAGGAAGACGCCGAGGCGACGCTGGATGCTCTCGCGCCTTGGTATACCGCGATCCACGGCTTCGGACTCGACTCCTCCGAGGTCGGGCACCCGCCATCGAAGTTCCTTCACGTCTTCGCCCGGGTGCGGGCGCTCGGCTTTCCGGTCGTCGCACACGCGGGCGAGGAAGGGCCGCCCGCCTACGTGGCCGAGGCGCTCGACGTGCTCGGTGCGGTGCGCATCGATCACGGCATCCGCGCGATCGAGGATCCAGCCCTCGTCGGGCGACTGGCGCGGGCGCAAATTCCTCTCACCGTATGTCCGCTCTCGAACGTGCGTCTCTGCGCGGTGCCGGACCTCGCGCGCCACCCACTGCGCGCGCTCTTCGACTCGGGCTGCCTCGTCACGATCAACTCGGACGATCCGGCGTACTTTGGCGGCTACATCGCAGAGAACTACCGCGCGGTCGCCGAAGCGCTCGGCTTCTCGGACGCCGAGATCAAGCGCCTTGCCGCGAATTCGATCCGCGCGAGCTGGCTTCACGACACCGTGAAGGCACGCCATCTCGCGGCAATCGACGCCGTCTGACGGCGGCTGAAGGCTTTCAGAAGCGCTTCAACCAGTCGAAGAACTCGCGATACCAAAGCCCCGAATTCTGCGGCTTGAGTATCCAGTGGTTCTCGTCGGGGAAGATGACCAGGCGCGCGGGCACGCCCTTCGCGCGGAGCGTGTTGTAGTGCTCGAGCCCTTCGTAGTAGGGCACGCGGTAGTCGAGCTCGCCGTGGATCACGAGCGTGGGCGTCTTGAAGTTCGCTGCGAAGCTGTGTGCGGATTGCCGGTGCCAGCGCGCGGGGTCTTCCCAGGGCCAGGTTCCGAGTTCGTGATGGAGCCAGAGGTAGCCGTCGTCGCCAAACTGGCTCACCCAGTTGTAGACGCCCGCGTGGCAGACCGTGGCGCGGTAGCGGTCGGTGTGCCCGTTGATCCAGGCGACCATGTAGCCGCCGTAGCTTCCGCCCGCGGCGTAGAGGCGCTTCGGGTCGGCGACCCCTTCCGCGATGAGCGCATCGGTCACCGCTTCGATGTCGGCGAATTCACGGTGGCCGAGATCGCCATCGATCGAGCCGAGGAAGGGCTCGTCGAATCCCGAGGAGCCGTGGTAATTGACCGCGGCCACGACATAGCCCTGCGCCGCGAACACATGCATGTTCCAGCGGTAATGCCAGGTGTCCAGATGGGCCGCGTGCGGGCCGCCGTGGATGTCCTGCAGGAGCGGGTATTTCCTGCCTTTGCGATAGCCCGGCGGGTAGCAGATGAAGGCCTGCACAGGCTCACCGTTCCAGCCCGTGAAGGTGCGACTCTCCGAGGGGCCGAGCGCGATCTTGTCGAGAAAGCCGTTCGTGCGGTCGAGACGGCGCGGCTCGGCGTCCACGCCCACGGCGAGCGTCATGAGCCGTGCCGGGTGGTCGATCGAGGCGCGGGTGAAGGCGAGCCGCGTACCGTCGGCACTTTGCGAGAAGGCGCCGATCTGCCCACCTTCGGCCACGACCTCTGGGGCGTCGGCATCGAGCGCGAGGCGATAGAGGTGCTGGAAGCCAGCATCCTCGGCAGAAAAGAGGATCGCCTCCCCATCCGGCGTGAAGGCCGGGTTGGCGCTGCCATGGGTGCCCACCGATCGCGGCCATGCGGGGGCCAGGCGGCGCGCGCTGCCGCGCTTTACGTCGATGAGCATGAGCCGCGTGTGCTGCGAGGGTGCACTGGCCGGCGTGGCAAGCACTGCAAGCGCGCGGCCGTCGGGGGCGTAGATCGGTGAGCCGAGCCACATCTCGGGCAATGCTTCGGTTGCGAGCGGGCGCGCCTTGCCGCTTGCGAGGTCGAGCCGCATGAGTCGATCGGGCGAGATGAGGCGGGTCACCTCGGTCGGTTGCACCCAGACGATTTCGCCCCCGTCGGGCGAGATCGCGTAGCTCGTCGCCCCCGGGTCTCCGAGGCCCAGGCTCCATTCGGCGTGGCCCTCGAAGAGCGCGCGCACCTTGCCAGTCGCCACCGTGATCTCGACCAACTGCGGGCGCGAGCCGTCGCAGATCCAGTGATCCCAGTAGCGGTAGTTGTCGGTCTCGATGATCTTGGCCTGGACCTTCGATTCCTTGAGCTCCTTGCGACGCGCCGCCTGCGCGCGCTCGCCGCGCAGCTCGGGCCAGCGCCAGGCAATCGCGGCGATGCGCTTGCCGTCGGGAAACCAGCGGATGCCTGACACCCCGCCCGCGACCGTGGTTACGCGCCTTGCTTCGCCGCCTTCGGGCGAGATCACGTAGAGCTGGGGGGCGCCATCCGCATCCTTGCCCTCGCCGCGTTTCGCACAAAAGGCGATCCAGCGGCCGTCGGGCGACCAAGCCGGCGCAGTGTTCTTCTTGCCCGCCTGGGTGAGCTGCCGCCTGATGCGCCCGTCGGTCGCGTAAAGCCAGAGCTGGGTCTCGGACTCGTTGCTTTCCATCGAGTAGGTCGTCTGATCGATCACGACCCACCGGCCATCCGGCGAGACGGCAGGCGTGCCCAGGCGCTCGCACCGCCAGAGGTGTTCGACGGTCAGGGGCTCCAGCTTCGTGCTCACCCGATCAGTCCTTCGAACATCTGCACGTCCACGATCGTGCCGGGCTCCACGTTGCCGGTGTCGGCGGGCAGCACGATGAAGCAGTTCGCCTCGGTCATCGAGGAAAGGATCCCCGAGCCTTGATCCCCGGTGGTGCGGACCTCGTAGCCCATTTCATTGCCATTCGGGCCCGCGCTGAGCACGCCGCGCTGGAACTCGGTGCGTCCTGGCAGCTTCTTCACACGGCTCTTGAGCGTCGCCTTGAGCGTGGGCGGGAGGGCGAAGTCGGTGCGCCCCTGCAGCGTCGCGAGGGCGGCACGGACGAACTGGTAGAAGGTCACCGTCACCGCGACCGGGTTGCCGGGCAGGCCGAAGAAGTGCGCTTTGCCCACCTTGCCATAGGCGAGCGGGCGGCCGGGTTTCATCGCGATCTTCCAGAACAGCACCTCGCCGAGTTCGTCGAGGATCTGCTTGATGAAGTCCGCCTCACCCACGCTCACGCCGCCCGAAGTGATGATGACATCCGCGCAGGCAGCGGCGCGCTCGAACGCCTCGCGGATCGCCTCGGGCGTGTCCACGAAGTTGCCCAGATCGATCGGCTCGCAGCCCGCGCGGGTGATGAGTCCCCAGAGCGTGTAGCGGTTCGAGTCGTAGATCTCGCCCGGACCGAGTGGAGTGCCGATGGTCCTGAGCTCGTCCCCGGTCGAGAAGAAGGCCACGCGGAGCTTGCGGTAGACCTCGACCTCGGCGATCCCGAGGCTTGCGATCAGGCCGAGCGCCGAGGGCGTGATGAGACGGCCGCGGGGCAGGGCGACAGCGCCCGCCTTCAGATCCTCGCCGGCGAAGCGCCGGTTCTGCCCGGGCTTGTAGTCGGGGCCGATCTCGACACCGGCATCGGTCTCGCGCACCTTCTCCTGCGGCGCGACGGTGTCGCAGTCGGGCGGCATCACCGCACCGGTGAAGATGCGCACGCATTCGCCGGCGCCGACCGGACCCAGGTAGGGCTTGCCGGCGTAGCTCGTGCCGACGCGGCGGAACGCCTTGGTCGTGGCGAGGTCGACATGGCGGAAGGCCCAGCCATCCATCGCGCTGTTGTCGTGACCGGGCACGTCGAACGGGGCGAGGACATCGCGCCCGAGCACGCGTCCGAGCGCACTGCGCAGCGCAACACGCTCGGTGTCGGTGATCGGTGAAAGAACGCGGCCGATGAACTCACGTGCCCGATCGACCGGCATCGAGTTCGGGTCGTAATCGTCGGCGCAGGAGATCGCTTGCAAAGCAGATGCGGGGCTCGTCATGGGGCGGGTAGGGAGACGGTGAAACGACCCGACGAGTGTACGTTTGGCGTTCTCTTCGCCGGCTACGATTCGCACCCGGCGGCACGCTGGCCGCGCAACCAAGGAGCGGACATGATTTTGGAAGTGGCCGACATCCGGATCACACCGGGACGACAAGCCGAGTTCGATCGCGCGATCCTCCATGGGCTCGACACGGTGGTGAGCCGGGCGCACGGCTTTCGTGGCTACAAGGTCAACAAGGGTGT
>CALDYQ010000021.1 GCA_937944385.1 uncultured Burkholderiales bacterium
GCGCACCCGGCGGACATGCCGCGCCCCGGCACTGAGCTGAGGTCTGGAGAATTCAACCGCCCAGTTGCAGACGAAGCGCCTTGAGCTCCGCCTCGAGCGTGTCCACCCGTGCTTCCAGCGTTGCGATGCGCTCGACGAGCGCGGCCTCGCGCGCCTCGCGGGAGGGGGGCAGCTGCATCGGCTGGCCCTCGACCAGTGCGGTCACATCGGCGCCGCCGAGCGTGTGCATCCACTTGGCGGCGCGCGCGCCGGGCTCCCGTGGCAAGAGCGCTACGAGCGGTGGCACGAGCGCGGCCAATGCCGCGAGCGTGCGCTCCACGTCCTCGAGCGAGTCGAAGGCGTGCATCCGCTCGGCGCGCTGCCGGAGCTCGCCGGGCGTCTGCGGGCCGCGCAGGATGAGCTCGGTCATGAGGGCGACCTCCGGCGGTGCGAGCGTGAGCCGCTCGGCCAGATGCTCGGTGTACTTGGGCACCCGGGTCGCAGCCCCGGTGTAGAGGCCGACGAAGCCGCGTTCACGCAGCCGCTCGAGCGCGGCCGTGACCTCGCCTTCCGTGAGCGAGGTGACCGGATGGCGGTTGTTCTGCTGATTGCAGCCGTGGACGAGCGTGTTGACCGTGATCGGGTAGACGTCCGGCACCGTGAGGCGCTTCTCGACCATCGTGCCAAGCACGCGCAGTTCGATCGGATCGAACATCGCCTCCATCACACGCCCTCCGCCTCATGTTCGCGCAGCATCGCGACCAGCCTTCGGAGCGCCTTCGAGCGGTGCGACACCGTATTCTTCTGTTCGAGCGACATCTCGGCCCCGGTGAGCCCGCTCGCGGCATCGACGAACCACGGGTCGTAGCCGAAGCCGCCGCTGCCGCGGGCCTCGAAGCCCACGTGGCCGAACCAGCGGCCCTCGGCCACCATCGGCTCGGGGTCCTCGGCCGAGCGGACGAGCACGAGCACGGCGGTGTAGTGCGCGCGCCGCTCGGCGGTGTATTCGAGATGCGCGAGCGCAGCGATGAGCTTTCGGTTGTTGTCCTCATCGCTCTTTTGTGGCCCGGCGTAGTAGGCCGAGTTCACCCCCGGCGCGCCCCCGAGCGCATCCACGCAGAGTCCGGAATCGTCGGCAAGCGCGGGCAGACCGGTGAGTCGCGCCGCATGACGCGCCTTCGCGAGTGCATTTTCAAGAAAAGTGAGATGCGGCTCCGGCGCCTCGGGCACGCCAAAGGCGCTCTGCGGCGCGAGCTCGATGCCGAGCGGTGCGATCAACCGCTCGAACTCGCGAAGTTTCTTTTCGTTGCCGGAGGCAAGGACCAGTTTCGGAATCTTCATGTGGCCGCTGAAAGCGCGTGCTGTTGGTGTTCCCGAAGCTGCGCAAGCCCCTGCGCAGCGAGCGTGAGCATGGCATCGAGCTCCGCGCGGGTGAAGGGATGCCCCTCGGCGGTGCCCTGAACTTCGACGAGCCCGCCCGCGCCGGTCATGACTACGTTCATGTCGGTGTCGCAGGCCGAATCCTCGGCGTAGTCGAGGTCGAGCACCGCCACGCCCTCCACGAGCCCGACCGAGACCGCGGCCACGCTGTCGCGAAGCGGGTATTCACCCAGTTCCCCGCGCGCGACGAGCCGTCGGCAGGCGAGCGCGAGCGCCACCCAGGCCCCCGTGATGGCTGCGCAGCGCGTGCCGCCATCGGCCTGCAGGACATCGCAGTCGAGCGTCACCTGCCGCTCGCCCAGCTTGCCGAGATCGACCACCGCCCGAAGTGCGCGGCCGATCAGGCGCTGAATTTCCTGCGTGCGGCCGCTCTGCTTGCCCTGCGTGGCCTCGCGTCGACCGCGCGTGTGGGTTGCGCGCGGCAGCATCCCGTACTCCGCGGTGACCCAGCCTTCGCCCGTGCCCTTTTTGTGGGGCGGCACGGTGTTCTCGACACTCGCCGTACACAGCACCCGCGTCAGTCCCACCTCGATGAGCGCAGAGCCTTCTGCGTGAATCGTGTAGTCGGGCGTGATGCACACGGGGCGCAGATCATCGGGACGGCGTTGGCTTGGTCGCATCAGTTGCTTCGGAAATTGGCGCACACCGATTCTCGCTCAACGCTCAAGAACGGCTCGAAGCGCCACTCCCATGGCTTCGAGCGCCGCTTCGGTGTCTGTGTTCACGCGGCAGCCCGCGCGCTCGAGCGGCCGCGGATCGATTTCGAGGTCGCCGAGCAGCTGATCAGCGAGCCGGCTTTGACCGCCCGCCCGCGCGAGCGTGGAGAGCAGGCCCACGGGGAGGGTGACGAGACGGGGCCGACGGCCCAGCCCCCGTGCGAGGGTCTCGATGAGCCGGCGGGTCGAGATCGGCAGCGGGTCGGCGGGATACCAGACGGCCGGGGCATGCGTCGCCCCCGGCCCGAGTGCGCGTCGGTCAGTGATCGCCCAGCGGACGACATCGCAGAGCGTCGAGATCGCGCACAGCGAGCGGCGGTTCGCGCGCACCGCGCCCAGGGGCAGCGGCCAGCCGCGCGCGATGGCCTGTGCAAGTCGCGCGCCATTGCCCGGCGCGCCCGGCCCGATGATCACCGGCGGGCGCAGGATCACGGCGGCGAGGCTGGTCGCGCGGGCGATCTCGGCGAGAGCCTGCTCGGCCTGCCATTTCGAGCCGCCATAGGCATCGCGGGGTGCGATCGGGGTTGTGACGTCGATCGGTGAATGCGAGGCGCTCAATCCATGCACCGCGATCGTGGAGAGCAGGATGAAGCGGCCGACGTCCGCCGCCGCGGCGGCCCGGGCGAGCACACGGGTGACCTCCACGTTTGCGGCTTCGAAGGCGGTTCGGTCGCTCGCTTTCGCCCCCCGGACATGCACCCGCGCCGCGCAGTGGATCAAGGCGGCCGCCCCGCGAAGTCGTCCGGTCAGTTCATCGCGATCGAGCGCCTGCCAGTCGATGCCGGTCGCGCGCGAGAGGGCGATGATTTCGTGCCCCTCGGTGCCGAGCGCGCGGGCGAGGGCCCCGCCCACGTAGCCGCCGGTGCCAGTGATTGCGATCCTCATGGCCGCCTTTGCAGTCGAGGATCCCGCCACCGCCACCCATGCTTGTTGAACAGTTGGATGGCCGAGCGGATCGCCACGAGTGTGAGCCTGAGCGAACGATGATTGCCGCGTGCCCAGTGATGCACGACATGCGCCTCGGGCACCGATCGCACGTGGCCGAGGGCACGTGCGCGCAACGTGATGTCGCAGTCCTCGAGGTACATGAAAAAACGCTCGTCGAAGCCGCCGACGGAAGCAAAGGCACGCCACCGGAAGAACATGAACGCTCCAGAGACGAACTCGAGCTCGAGCGGTTGCGACGGATCGCAATCGCGCATCGTGAAAAAGTCGTCATCCCGGTCGAAGCCGAGCACGCGGTACAGCGGCCCGGCGAAGCGGCGGCCGAAGAGGGCACGCACGCTCGGAGTGCGCTTGAAGAGATGCTGCCGTGTTCCGTCGGGGTTCCAGAGCGTGGGCGCCGCGAGCACGAGCCCGGGGTCGGCCTGCATCGCGGCGATGAGCCGCTCGATCGCATCAGGCTCGAAGGCGATGTCCGGGTTCAGCACCGCGTGGAAATCGGCCCCCGCCGAGCGCTCGCCGAGCTGCGCGAAGGCCCAGTTGTGCGCCTGCCCGAAGCCCGCGTTGCCGCGCGGATTCACGCGGTAGTCGAAGCGCGGATGCTGCGCGACGAGGGCCGCGGTTGCCTCCGCCGGCGCTTCGCTGTTGTCGACTACGATCCCACGCAGGAGCCGCGGCGCGGCCTCGGCCGAGGCAAGCACGGCGTCGAGCTTCGCGAGATCCGGCCGATGCACGACGATGGCGGCGGTCCAGCACGCCGCGTGCTCCGCCTCGGGCAAGGCGTTCACGCGCCGAGCACCTCGCCTACGGTGGGCCCGCTGCCCGCCAGCCAGGCGACAGCCGCCATGCGTCGGCCGCCCGGGCGCTGCACCTCGCTGAGACGGAGGCAGCCCACGCCCGCGGCCACCGTGACGCCCTCGGGGCCGAGGGCCAGCACCGTGCCGGGCGTGGACGGGTCTGCACGAGAGCGCTCGCCGGTGCCGACCGCCGCCCGCCAAACCTTGAGCTTCTCTCCGCGCCAGGTCGTCCAGGCGCCCGGCGCCGGGTCGAACGCTCGCGTCATGCGTTCGATCAGCTCCGCCGATCGCGACCAGTCGATGCGCGCCTCCTCGGGGCTGATCTTTTGGGCGTAGGTGACGCCCTCTGCGGGCTGCGGCCGGGGCGGTAGCGGTGCGCCACGGGCGATCGCATCGAGCACGGTGATGAGCGCCTCGGCACCGAGGGCTGCGAGCCGATCATGCAGGCGGCCGGTCGTGTCCTCCGGGCCGATCGGGGTGCGCGCTTCGGCAAGTACAGGCCCCGTGTCGAGCCCGGCCTCCATCTGCATGATGCAGACGCCGGTTTCCGTATCGCCCGCCAGGATGGCCCGATGGATCGGCGCCGCGCCGCGCCAGCGGGGCAAGAGCGAGGCGTGGATGTTGAGGCAGCCGTGACGCGGGATGTCGAGTACCGCCTGCGGCAGGATGAGCCCATAGGCCGCCACGACCATCACGTCGGGCGCAAGCGCGGCGAGTGCCTGCTGTTCTGTCGGATCGCGCAGACGTTCTGGCTGCCGGACGGCTATTCCTCGGGCGAGCGCAAGCTGCTTGACCGGCGAGGCGGTGAGCTTCATGCCGCGACCGGCCGGGCGGTCGGGCTGCGTGTAGGCCGCGATCGGCCGGAAGCGCGGCTCGGCCACGAGTCGCGCGAGCGCCACGCGGGCGAATTCGGGCGTGCCGGCGAAGACGATGCGCAGCCCGTCGTTCTGCGGCTGACTCATCAGGCAACTGCCCGACGCGCAGCTTCTCTCTTCTGTTTGGCCAGCCGGGCCTTGTAGCGCAGCTGCTTGAGCTGCGAGAGCCGTTCGACGAAGACGATCCCCTTGAGATGATCCATCTCGTGCTGGATGCACACGGCGAGCAGCCCCTCGGCATCGAGCGTGAACGGGCGGCCCTCGGCATCCTGCGCCTCCACCGTCACCCGCTCGGCGCGCACTACGCCGTCGTAATACCCTGGTACCGAGAGGCAGCCTTCCTCGCCCTTCACTTCACCTTCGGCGCGAACGATCTTCGGGTTCACGAGGACGCGAAGGTCGTCCTTCGTCTCGGAGACGTCGATCACGATGACCTGCTTGTGCACGTCCACCTGGGTGGCCGCGAGCCCGATGCCCGGTGCGGCATACATGGTTTCAGCCATGTCCGCCACCAGTTGCCGCAGTTCGGGCGAGAACTCGGTGACCGGAGCGGCGATACGCTTCAGACGGGGGTCGGGATATTCGAGGATGGTCAGGCGTGCCATGAGTGAAACTCCGAAGCAACTCGAATCGTGCAGGAATCGCTGATTTCCTTGCTAAATCAGGCGGCTGATTGCACAATCTTCACGTATCTTCTGAAGATCGAGCGCATTTTCATGAGCGCAAGTTCATCATTGCAAGGGCCCGCGAGGCGACTCTCGAACCTGTTCCGGAATGTGACCCAGTGGGTCCGGAACCCCGCTCGAGCCGGAGTCTTCACGAAACAGCGAGCATTCAATCGATGATCGACCGCGCCCTGTTGCCTATGACCGAGCCGATGAACCCGTCCGTATTCGCCTCAGCACGCAGGATGTTATCCAACCGCCGCTCCGGCGGTTGCGGCGCACGGGCGCTCGCCCCTGTCACGCTCGCCTCTGTCCTCCTCTTTGCCTTCGTGGCCCCCCCGGGCTGGACGCAGACGCCTGCACCCACGGAAGCCACGGGGGCGGCCGGCACCGTCGGGGCCACGGCCGCCCAACCCGTGCAGGTGCAGGATAACGCGCCCGATCGCTACACGGTCGTCCGCGGCGACACGCTCTGGGGCATTTCGGGCCGCTTCCTCAAGCAGCCTTGGCGCTGGCCCGAGGTCTGGCGCCTCAATCGCGACCAGATCAAGAATCCACACCTCATCTACCCTGGCCAGATCGTCATCCTCGACCGCAATGCGCCCGGTGGCCCGCGTCTCATGATCGGCGAGGCTCCGGCGGACCGGCCGGTCGTGCGTCTGTCGCCACAGATCCGCGCCGAGGCCAAGGAAGCGCAGGCGATTCCGAGCATCCCACCGGGGGATATCGACCCGTTCATCCTGCGCGACATCGTGATCGGCGCTGAAGCCTTTGCCGATTCACCGCAGATCGTACGTCCGGTCGATCAGCGGGTGGCGATGTCGGCGGCTGATTCGTTCTACGCGGTCGGTGTCAAGGCGCCGCTCGGTACCGTATTCCACGTCTACCGCCGCGGCAGGGAGCTGCGCGACCCGGCGATTCCTCCGCGTCCCTGGTGGCGCTGGCATCACACCGAGCCGGATCCGCAGATCATCGGCTATGAGGCGACCTACCTCGGCGACGCGCGCCTCGTGAGCGCCGGGGATGTCGCGCGCCTCGAAATCACGCGCACGCGGCAGGAAATCCTGGTCGGCGACTACCTCCTGCCGGCGCCGCCCGAGGAGGCGATCCGCTACGTGCCGCGCGCCCCGGAGGTCAAGATCGAAGGCCAGATCATGACGCTGCCGAGCGGTGTGGCCGAGGCGGGCAAGACGAGCGTGGTCACGATCAACCGGGGCAGCAAGTCTGGGCTCGAGGTCGGGCACGTGCTCGCCATCGTGAAGCCGAGCGAGCGCTTCCCCAATCCGCGGTTCAAGGAATCCTCACTCAACTGGGTACCCGGCTGGCCGCGCGAGCCGGATGCCGAACCGCGCACGCTCGCCGTCCCCGAGGAGCGCGTGGGTCTCGTCTTCATCTACAAGACCTTCGACAACGTCTCCTACGGCCTGGTCATGAACACCGGTCGGGCGCCGGTGCAGGCGGGGTACCTGCTCCGCAACCCATGAGCCGCTGGACGCGCCGTTGCAGAGAAGGCACCCGCGGGTGCCTTTTTCGTCCTTTCGGGCGGGCAGGCAGGAAGCGTCCGTCGCACTGATGCCGTTGATCGACGACGAGCTCCTCTGGCTGCATCTTGCCCTGACGCCAGGCGTGGGCACGCGCACGGCCCATCGGCTGCTCGCCGAGTTCGGAGGCGTCGCCGAAGTCTTCGCCGCAAGCGAGCGGTCGCTCGCCCGCGTGGCGGACGAGCGCGTCGCCCGCGCGCTTCGGGCTGACCCTCCGGCCGAGCTCGTGGCCACGCTCGAGGCGACACGGGCATGGCTTGCAGATGACACGCATCACCTGCTGACCTGGGCCAACCCGCGCTATCCCAAGCCATTGCTCGAGCTCTCGGATGCGCCGCTCGTGCTGTTCGCCAACGGGCAGTTGGATCGGCTCGAGCACACGCCAGCGCTCGCCATCGTCGGCAGCCGCAATGCATCGGCGAGTGGTTGCGAGGATGCGCGCACCTTTGCCCGCGCACTCGCGCAGGCCGGCGCCTGCATCGTTTCAGGGCTTGCACTCGGCATCGACGGCGCGGCGCATCAGGGCGCGCTCGATGCCGGGGAGGCAGGGGCAGGTACGATCGCGGTCGTCGGTACCGGGCTCGACCGGGTTTATCCAGCACGGCACCGTGCGCTCGCCCACGCGATCGTCGAGCATGGACTGCTGCTGTCGGAGTTTCCGCTCGGCACACCGCCGCTCGCCGAAAATTTTCCGCGTCGCAACCGCATCATTTCGGGGCTCGTGCGCGCCGTGCTCGTGGTCGAAGCCACGCTCAAGTCGGGCTCGCTGATCACCGCGCGGCTTGCCGCTGAGCAGGGCCGCGATGTTTTCGCAATGCCGGGCTCGATCCACTCGATCCATCACAAGGGGTGCCACGCGCTCATCAAGCAGGGCGCGAAGCTGGTCGAAAGCGCGGCTGACGTGCTCGAAGAGCTGGGCATCGGCGTCACGATGACGAAGCCGCTCACTGCGCCCGCGGCCGCTTCGCGCGATACCGGCGACGCCTTGGGTAGCGCACTCACGCACGCCCCGGTCGATCTGGACACCCTCGTCGCACGAAGCGGTCGCTCGAGCGCCGACGTGCTCGCCGCGCTCACGCTGCTCGAACTCGAGGGTCGAGCCGAGCAGCTCCCCGGCGGGCGCTGGCAACGGCGCCGCGACTGACCTCGCATCCGCACGCGCGCTGCGATCCGGCACCGACGAGGCAGCCGGGGTAAACGAGGTGCGATCGTCGTAGCCGTCGTCGCAGCGGCGCTCCGCTCGACAGCGCGCTGCAACCTCTGGTTACACTGAAAAAATGCAAAAAACGCTGATCATCGCCGAAAAACCCTCGGTCGCGAGCGACATTGCCAAGGCGCTCGGCGTCAAGAAAGACGGTGACCATTTCGAGAATGACCGTTACGTCATCTCCTCGGCCGTGGGTCATCTGGTCGAGATCGGCGAGCCGGAGGAAGAAGAGGTCAAGCGCGGCAAGTGGACCTTCGCCAAGCTGCCGGTGATCCCGTCGCACTTCGAACTCAAGCCGATCGAGAAGAGCGCGGATCGGCTGCGGCAGCTGACCAGACTGATCAAGCGGAAGGACATTGGCGAGATCGTGAACGCCTGCGACGCCGGTCGCGAGGGTGAGTTGATCTTCCGCCTGATCGTCCAGCACGCGAAGGCGAAGCAGCCGATCAAGAGGCTGTGGCTGCAGTCGATGACGCCTTCGGCCATTCGCGAGGGCTTTGCGAATCTTCGAAGCGACGAGGAGATGCGTCCGCTCGCGGATGCGGCGCGCTGCCGGAGCGAAGCCGATTGGCTGATCGGCATCAACGGTACGCGTGCCATGACCGCCTTCAACACAAAGAGCGGCGGCTTCCACCTGACGACGGTGGGGCGCGTGCAGACCCCTACGCTCGCGATGATCGTCGAGCGCGAGGAGAAGATCCGGAAATTCGTTCCGCGCACCTATTTCGAGATCCACGCGACCTTCAACGCCAAAGCTGGACCGTATGCTGGACGCTGGTTCGACGAGAAGTTCAGGAAGGGCGAGGATGAGCACGCTCGGGCCGAGCGGATTTTCGGCGCCGGTGACAAGGCAGCGGAGGATGCACGCGCCCGCGCCCAGGCGATCGTGGCCAAGTGCCTCGGCAAGGCTGGCACGGTCGAGGAGGAGTCGAAGCCCACGACCCAGGCGCCGCCCTTGCTCTACGACCTGACGAGTCTGCAGCGCGAGGCCAACAGTCGTTTTGGCTTCTCAGCCAAGGTCACGCTCTCGCTTGCGCAGGCACTCTACGAAAAACACAAGGTACTCACGTACCCCCGAACGGATTCGCGCGCCCTGCCCGAGGACTATGTAAAGACGGTCACGCAAACGCTCGAAGTGCTCGAGGAGACGAACCGCTACGGCGGATTTGCGCGCGAGATCCGCGCGAAGAAGTACGTGCGCCCCGGCAACAAGCGCGTGTTCGACAACGCGAAGGTATCGGATCACTTCGCGATCATCCCGACCCTGGAGCTACCGAAGGCGCTGAACGAGCTCGAGGGGAAGCTCTATGACCTCGTGGTCAAGCGCTTTCTGGCCGTGTTCTATCCGCCGGCGGAGTTCCTGCAGACGACGCGCATCACACGGGTCGAAGGCGAGGCGTTCAAAAGCGAAGGCAAGGTTCTCGTGAACGCCGGCTGGCTCGCGGTCTACGGCAAGGAAGCGGATGCCGAGCGCGGCGACGAAGCTGCAGGATCGCTCGTGCCCATCGCAGCGGGTGAGCGACCCATTGCTGATCCGGTGGAGGCCAAGGAGAACGCAACCAAACCGCCAGCGCGCTACACGGAAGCCACACTGCTCTCGGCGATGGAAGGTGCGGGCAAGTTGATCGATGACGAAGAGCTACGCGCCGCGATGCAAGAGAAGGGTCTCGGGACGCCGGCCACGCGTGCGGCCATCATCGAGGGCCTGATCGCGCAGAAATACCTCGTACGCGAGGACAAGGTGTTGAAGCCCACGCCGGCGGCGTTCTCGCTGATCACCCTCTTGAAGGGGCTCAAGGTGTCCGAGCTCACCTCGCCCGAGCTCACCGCGCAATGGGAGACCGAGCTCGCGCTCATGGAGCGTGGGCAGACGAGCCGTGACGAATTCATGGCCTCGATCGTGGAGATGGCCAAGCACATCGTGGCGCAGGCCAAGGGGCACGAGAGCGACACCGTGCCTGGCGACTTCGCGGATCTGCATGCTCCCTGTCCCAAGTGCGGCGGCCAGATCAAGGAGAACTACAAGCGCTTCGCCTGCACGCGCTGCGACTTCGGCTTTTGGAAGATCCTCGCCGGACGCCAGCTCTCGGTCGACGAGGCGGAAACCCTGCTTCGCGACGGCAAGATCGAAGGGCTCGAAGGCTTCCGCTCGAAGCTCGGGCGAGCGTTCAATGCAAACCTTCGTCTCACCGCCGATCACGAGGTGGAGTTCTACTGGGATGATGCGCCGGAACGCGTGGGCGAGGGGGCCGAGGCGCTGGACTTCTCGACGCAGGAACCGGTCGGGACCTGCCCGAAATGCGGCGCGCGGGTGTTCGAAACCGACACGAGCTACCTCTGCGAGGTGGCGGCCAAGCGGGACAAGCCGAGGAAGTGCGACTTCCGTTCCGGCCGCGTGATCCTCTCGCAGGAGATCCCGCGCGAACAGATGGCAAAGCTCCTCGCCGAGGGCAAGACCGATCTGTTCACCGGCTTCGTTTCGACCCGCACCAAGCGGCCCTTCCAGGGCTTTCTCGTGCTCGAACGCAAGAAAGACGATGTGAAGGTGGGCTTCGAGTTCCCGCCCCGCGAGCCGAAGGCAACCAGATCGGCGGCCGCCGAGGTACCGACCGCCGAGGTACCGACCGCCAAGGCACCCGCGGCAAAGGCACCCGCGGCAAAGGCACCCGTGGCAAAGGCACCCGTGGCAAAGGCACCCGCGGCAAAGGCACCGGCGAAAAGGTGAGGCTCGTGTGACCCGCAAGCTGCGGTCCACCTTGCGCCGCGTCGGGCCGGCGGATGCGGAGGCGCTCGCGGGCCTTGCCTCGACGGTGCCGCCTTCGGTGCTGGCGGGTCTGCCGCTCGACGGGCCGGAGCAGTGGGCTCAGCGTCTCGAAGCGCTGGCCGAGCCGGCCGATATCGCACTCGGGCTGTTCGCGCCCGACGGCACCCTGCACGGCTACGCCCAGCTGCGCTGGTGGAAGGCGCGCGACCGGCTTCGGCACATGGCCACGCTCACGCAGTTGATCGCGCCCGCGGGCCGTCGTGGCGAGGCCGCACTCCGCGAGCTGCTCGCGGGTGTGCTCGGCTTCACGCGCGCGGCGCTCGCGGTGCGCCGGGTGGAGGTCATGCTCGATGCCGCCACGGCCTGGATGGCAGACACGCTCGTTGCTGTTGGCTTCGTCCGCGAGGCGACCTGCCCCGGGCGTGCTGCGGTCCAGGGGGTTGCCCAGACGCAATGGCTCTACGGCCATGTCGTGCCCGACGTGATGGACTTTCCCGCCGCGCCGCCGCTGCCCGCACCGGTCCGCGCGAAGCGCCGAATGCGCGGCGAGCGCGCGCCTAAGTTCGTGATCCGAGCGGCGAGCGAACTCGACGCCGAGGACATCGCCGCGATCTACGCGAGCCGGGGCACGGCGCGCGGCACGTTGCAGCATCCTTGGATTTCTGCGGACGTGTGGCGCGAGCGGCTTGTGCAGAGCGCCCGCGGCGCGCGGGTCCACCTGGTGGCGGAAGTCGCGCGCGGCGCGCGGCGCGCGCTCATTGGCTCGGCGGGCATCGTGCCCGTCTCCGACGATCCGCGCGAGAAGCATGTGGCAAGTCTGGGCATCGGCGTGATGGATGCGTGGCAGGGCGTGGGCGCCGGGCGCGCGCTCATGACGGCGCTTCTCGATCATGCGGACGAGTGGGCGCACTTCGGCCGGGTCGAACTGCATGTCTACGTCGACAACCAGCGCGCGATCGCGCTCTACGAATCGCTGGGCTTCGTGCGTG
This sequence comes from uncultured Burkholderiales bacterium, assembly GCA_937944385.1. Taxonomy (GTDB): domain Bacteria; phylum Pseudomonadota; class Gammaproteobacteria; order Burkholderiales; family Casimicrobiaceae; genus Casimicrobium. The sequence goes on from CALDYQ010000021.1 coordinate 11,916, forward strand.
AAGGCGTGATCAGGTGTTCGGCACTGCGCGAGGGGGGGTATGTCGATTCGATCATGATGGGGCGGCTCCACCCCCGCCTGCAAAGGGAGTGAAGAGGATGGATGAGGTACGTTTCCGGCGCGAGGCCACGGCCTGCGGCCGGGCGATCGGAGTTGCCACCCTGAATCGGCCGCGCGCGATCAACGCGCTCACGCTCGCGATGTGTGAGGCGATGCTGCGCGAATTGCGCGCCTGGCAGAGCGATGAATCGATCGTCTGTGTCGTGATCGAGGGCGCGGGCGAGAAGGGCTTCTGTGCCGGCGGCGATGTGGCCGAAGTCATCCGCCGTGTGCGCGCGGGCGGGCCCGATCGGTTCGTCTATGGCGATCAGTTCTTCGAGGTCGAATACACGCTCGACCTCTTGATCCACTGCTACGCCAAGCCGATCGTTGCGCTCGCGCACGGCATCTGCATGGGGGGCGGGCTTGGGCTCATGGTGGGTGCGCAGGAACGCATCGTGGTCGAAGGCGCGCGGTTCGCGATGCCTGAAATCCACATTGGACTCTTTCCCGATGTCGGCGGGGGCTGGTTTCTCAATCGCCTGCCGCGCGGGCTCGGGCACGTTCTCGCGCTCACCGGAGCGACGCTGGATGCCCGCGAGGCGCTCGCCGTCGGTCTCGCCGATCATGTGATCTCCGCCGACCGGGCGGCCACGCTGGTCGAGGCGCTCGCCTCCGCGCACTGGCCCGAGAGCGAGCCCAGGGCGCTGCGTGCTTGCGCGGCAGCGCTCGTTGGGCAGCATGTCGGCGAGCGTCTGGACGAGGCCCCCTCGGCGGGTCTGCTGGCCTCGGGGCGGCTAGCGGCGCTGGCCCGTGCGGCCTCGACGTCGGTGCACGTGACTGACTACCGCGATCAGTTGCTCGCTCTCGCTCGCGACGACGCGCATTTCGAGCGCCCGGCACAGGGCCTGGCTCGCGGTTCGCCCACGGCAGCGCACGTGATCTGGCGCTACCTCGCGCGCACGCGGGCCCTCGGCATTGCCGAGGTGCTCGCGCTCGACCTCGTGCTTGCACGCCGCTTTCAGCGTGGACATGACTTCGCCGAAGGTGTGCGCGCGGTGCTCATCGACAAGGACCGTGCGCCACGCTGGGCGCCTTCGGACTGGGCCGGCGTGGCGCCCTCGGAGGTGGAGCGCCACTTTGCCCCGCTCACCGACTGAACCGCCGCCTCGCGCGCCCTCTGAGTAGAGAGGTAGAGAGGGATTGAGCGCCGAAACCCCCGTCCGGGCGCGGTTTTCACGCGGTTTGACACGGGGCTCGCGAATTGACAGGCCTCTGACGGCACCCGATAATTCCGTAGTTTTTTTCAAACAAGGGGTCACCCGCATGTCTCGCACCAACAAGTTCGCACTGGCCGCCGTTGCGGTGGCCGTGTCGGTCGGCCTCGCCGCCTGTGGCAAGAAGGAAGAGCCGAAGCAGGCAGACGCAGCTCCAGCTCCCGCTCCCGCTGCGCCGGCTGAAGTCACCGTCAAGATCGCGCACGTCGGCCCAATCTCCGGCCAGATCGCTCACCTCGGCAAGGACAATGAGAACGGCGCCCGCCTCGCGATCGAGGAGGCCAACGCGAAGGGCATCGTCGTCGACGGCAAGAAGCTCAAGTTCGAGCTCGTGGCGGAAGACGATGCAGCCGATCCCAAGCAGGCCACCGCGGTCGCGCAGAAGGTCGTCGACGCCAAGGTCGTCGGCGTGATCGGTCACCTGAACTCCGGCACCTCGATCCCGGCCTCGGCGATCTACAACACGGCCGGCATCCCGCAAATCAGCCCTTCGGCCACCAACCCGAAACTCACCGCGCAGGGCTTCCCGGGCGTGTTCCGCATGGTCGCCAACGACATCGCGCAAGGCACCGCCATCGGCAACTTTGCCGTCAAGGGCATGGGCGGCAAGAAGATCGCGATCATCGACGACAAGACCGCCTACGGCGTGGGCTTGGCTGACGAGACCGAGAAGGCCGTCAAGGCCGCCGGCGGCGAAGTCGTGATCCGTGAGGCGCTCGCCAACGAGAAAGAGCAGGACTTCAAGGGTGTGCTCACCAAGATCCGCGCCAAGAATCCGGACGTGATCATGTTCGGGGGGATGGATGCGCAGGCCGGCCCGATGTTGAAGCAGATGAAGGCGTTGGGTATCAAAGCGAAGTTCATCTCGGGTGATGGTGCGCAGTCGGCCGAACTCATCAAGCTTGCTGGTGACGCGGCAGAGGGTGCCTATGCGACCACCGCCGGCCTGCCCAAAGACAAGATGCCGCAGGGCGCGGCCTTCTACGACAAGTTCAAGGCCAAGTTCAACACGGACGTCCAGGTCTACGCGCCGTTCACCTACGACGCAACCAACGTGCTGATCGCCGCGATCCAAAAGGCGAACAGTCTCGAGCCGGCCAAGATCATTCCCGCCATCAAGTCGATCTCGATGGACGGCGTGACCGGTCCGATCGCCTTCGATGACAAGGGCGACATCAAGGACGGTGCGGTGACCGTGTTCCAGGTCAAGGGCGGCAAGTGGGAGACGGTCGAGATCATCGGCGGTCCGATGCCTGCGGCTGCGGCTGCGCCTGCAGCACCGGCTCCGGAGAAGCAGGAAGAGAAGAAGCAGTAATCGCTGTGATGTCTCTCTTGAAAACGGCACCTTCGGGTGCCGTTTTCGTTTTTGGGGTGTCCCTTTTCGGCGCTGGCACGCTTCAGCGCACGCGAATCGGCAGCCGAGTGCTCGCCTTGACCTCCTGCATGACGGCGTAGGTGCGTGTCTCGCGCACGCCGGGCAGCGTCCAGAGCCGCGTGCTCGCGAAGCGATGGAAGTCATCCATGTCGTGCGCCCGGACCTTGAGCAGATAGTCGAAGCCGCCGGCGACCAAGTGGCACTCGACGATCTCGTCATGCGTCTGCACGGCGGCGTCGAAGGCCTCGATGACGTTCGGCGTCGTGCGATCGAGTCGCACTTCCACGAAGAGCAGCGTCCCGAGTCCGATGCGCCGCGGATCGAGCTGCGCCGTCACCGCGCGCACATAGCCTTCGCGGAACAGCCGCTGCACGCGAGCCAGGGTGGCAGTGGGCGAGAGGTGGATCGCCTCGGCCAGCGCCGCATTGGTCATACGTCCATCGGCTTGTAGCAGGGCGAGGAGCTGACGGTCCTTCGGGTCGAGGCTCATGGATCGAGTCCGAGCTTTCTGTCGCTACAAGGCTAAGTTATGGTGGAAAGTATGGCTTGAGGGCGCCTAGCGTGCGTGAATATCCATAGCGATCTCGCGGATTCGCCATGCCTTTGCCCGACCCCTACCGCGACGAGCGGTCTGTCGTCGATCGCAACCTCGGTCTGCTGGCCGGTACGCTGGACTGGCCACAGGTGATGGCCCGCGCCCGCCCGTGGGTCGAGGGCGTGCGACGTGCGCCGCCGCCGTTCTGGGCGATGGAGAGCCTGCTCAAGGAATATCCGATCAGCCGTCCCGAGGGCCTTGCGCTCATGCGTCTAGCCGAGGCACTCCTGCGCGTGCCCGATTCGGCGACCGCCATCGAGCTCACGGCGGATCAGCTGAGCCGTGCCGACTTCGAGGGCTCCGGGGAGAGCACGCTCGCGCGGCTCTCGAACGCGGTCATCGCGCTCACGAAGCACATGCTGCCCGGCGCGGGTGAGGATTCGGGCGTGTTCACCCGTCTCGGGGCGAGGACGACCGTGGCGGCCACGGCGCGTGCCGTGCAGCTGCTCGCGCGTCAGTTCGTGCTCGGCGAGACGATCGAGGCTGCGCTCGCGGAGGCCGCGCGCGAGCGGGCGACGCAGCCGGCCCTTCGCTTCAGCTTCGACATGCTGGGCGAAGGCGCACGCACCGAGTCGGATGCGGCCCGCTATCTCGCGGCCTACGAACGCGCGCTCGAGGCAATCGTCGCCGCCGCCACCCCCGAGTCGGCGTGCTCGCCGCTTGCGGGCGATGGCTTGTCGATCAAGCTCTCGGCGATCCACCCGCGCTACGACCCGCTTGCGCCTGAGCGGGTGGTGGCCGAGCTCCTGCCGCGGCTCGCCCCGCTCATTGCGCGCGCGGCGGCGGCGAACCTGAACCTCACGATCGATGCCGAAGAGGCCGAGCGGCTCGAGCTCTCGCTCGATGTGTTCGAGGCGCTGCTCGAGCGTGTCGCGGCCGAGCATCGCGACTGGTCCGGGCTCGGGCTCGCGCTTCAGGCCTATCAAACGCGTGCCGTGGAGTTGGTCGATCACGTGGCCGCGCTCGCACGGCGCCACGGCGTGCGCCTCACCTGCCGTCTCGTCAAAGGCGCGTACTGGGACAGCGAGATCAAGCGGGCGCAAGAGCTGGGGCTCGCCGCCTATCCGGTGTTCACGCAGAAAACGCACTCGGACGTGAGCTATCTTGCCTGTGCCGCGCGCCTGTTCGAGGCGCGTGATGTGATCCACCCGCAGTTTGCGACCCACAACGCGGCCACGATCGCGGCAATCGAGCAATTGGCCGCACGCGTGTCGGCCCCCTTCGAGCTTCAGCGCCTGCACGGCATGGGCAGCGGCGTCTATCGCGAGTATCTTGCCGACCGTCCGCTCGCCCAGACGGTTCGCGTCTACGCGCCGGTCGGTGGCCACCGGGATCTGCTCGCCTACCTCGTGCGTCGCCTGCTCGAGAACGGCGCCAACTCCTCCTTCGTGCATCAGCTCGCCGATGAGCGCGTGCCGGTCGAGACCCTGCTCGCCTCTCCACTGACGTTCACACCGTCTCGCTTGCCGCTACCCGAGGCAATCTACGGTAGCCGTCGGAACAGCCGGGGGCTCGATTTGAGCGTCGCCTCGGTGCGTTCTGCGTTGCGACAAGCCTTCGCGGCCTCCGATCTGCCAGCCGCTCCGGTGGAGACGGCGCAGCGAGCCGTCGATCGCGCCATCGAGCGCGCCGCGCTTGCTTTTCCTGCATGGTGCAACCGCCCGGTCGCCGAGCGCGCGCGCATCCTGCGCGCGGCGGCGGATCGGCTCGAGGGGGAGATGCCCACGTTTTGCGCGCTCATCGTTCAGGAGGCGAAGAAAACCTGGGGCGATGCAGTCTCGGAGGTGCGCGAGGCGGTGGATTTTCTGCGCTACTACGCCGATGAGGCCGAGCGCGTGTGTGCCGAGATCGTGCTGCCCGGACCCACCGGTGAGGACAACCGGCTTCGGCTGCGCGGGCGTGGCCTTTGGGCTGCGATCTCGCCGTGGAACTTTCCGCTCGCGATCTTCACGGGGCAGATCGCCGCTGCGCTCGTGATGGGCAACACGGTGGTTGCGAAGCCTGCCGAGCAGACGCCCCGCATCGCGATGCGCATGAGCGCGCTTCTGCATGAGTGCGGCGTCCCGGAGGACGTGCTCGCGCTCGTCCACGGTCTCGGCCCCACGGTCGGCGCGCGCCTCGTCGAGAACCCCGCGATCGCCGGGGTCGTCTTCACGGGCTCCACCGCGGTGGCGAAGACGATCCAGCGTGCGCTCGCTGCGAAGGACGGACCCATCGTGCCGCTCATTGCCGAAACTGGGGGGATCAACGCGATGCTCGTCGATTCGACAGCGCTGCCAGAGCATGTGGTCGATGCGGTCATCCAGTCGGCTTTCCGCTCGGCCGGACAGCGCTGTTCGGCGCTTCGCCTGCTCTGTCTGCACGAGGCCGTGGCCGAGCCGGTGATCGAGATGCTCGCCGGCGCGATGCAATTGCTGCGCGTCGGGGATCCCGCGGACTTTGCCACCGATGTGGGCCCGCTCATCGATGATGAGGCCGCGCGTGTCGCGGCCGAGCAGATCGCGCGCCTGGCCAAGCATGCACGCCGGGTCGCCGAGACACCCTTGCCGCCCCAACGGCGCTCTGGTGCATTCCAGCCACCGATCGCCTTCGAGGTCGAGGCGATCGAGTCGGTGCGCGAGGAGATTTTCGGTCCCGTGCTCGCGATCGTGCGCTGGAGCGGTACGCCGGAGGCCGTGATCGAGCGCGTGAACCGTCTGGGCTACGGGCTCACGCTGGGCATCCAGACGCGCATCGACCGCCGTGCGCAGGCGCTCTGCGCGCGTGCCCGTATCGGCAACGTCTACGTGAACCGGAGCACGATCGGTGCCGTGGTCGGTGTGCAGCCTTTTGGCGGCGAAGGCCTTTCGGGTACTGGTCCCAAGGCCGGCGGGCCGCACTATCTGCAGCGCTTCGCCACCGAGCAGACCATCACCATCAACACGGCGGCCGCAGGCGGGAACGTGGCGCTCATGACGATGAATTGATCTGCACGACACCGGCCGCGGGTTATCCCGGGGCGTTGGCGTTTCAAGGCAAAATCCGGTGACCGTCCACGCCAGCCCACGCGGGGAAAACGCAGCCAGCAAGGGCTTGGGCAGGCCTGGCCACCATTCTTCGGGGGAATCGAATGTCGATGGAAGTCCTGTTGCAGCAGATCGTCAACGGGCTGGTCGTCGGGAGCGTGTACGCGCTCGTGGCGCTCGGCTACACGATGGTCTACGGCATCCTGCAGCTCATCAACTTCGCGCACGGCGACATCGTGATGATCGGCGCGCTCACGGCGCTGTTCACCGCAAGCGCGCTTCTTGGCGCGGGTGTGCCGCCGATCCTTGCGCTCGTGATCTCGATCTTCGTGGCGATGCTCGTCTGTGCGGTGATCGGGGTGGCGACCGAACGGCTGGCCTATCGACCCTTGCGCAACGCGCCACGGCTTGCGCCGCTCATCACGGCGATCGGTGTGTCGATCCTGCTCCAGCAGATCGCGATCCTGGTCTTCGGGCGCAACTACTTCTCCTTCCCCGAACTCATCTCCAAGACGCCGATTGCGCTCGGCGTGGTCACGATCACGTTGAACGAGATCATCATCTTCTTCGCCTCGATTGCCCTCATGGCCGGCCTCCTCTGGCTCGTCCACCGCACGAAGATCGGCACCGCGATGCGGGCCACTGCGGAGAACCAGAAGGTTGCAGGCCTCATGGGCATCGACATCAACCGCGTGATTGCCTTCACCTTCGCGATCGGCTCTGCGCTCGGCGCGATCGCCGGTGTGATGGTGGCCTCGAACTACGGCCAGGCGCATTACTTCATGGGCTTCATGCTCGGTCTCAAGGCCTTCACCGCCGCGGTGATGGGGGGCATTGGCAACCTCTGGGGCGCGATGATCGGCGGACTGATCCTCGGGCTCGTCGAGAACGTCGGGCTCATCTTCGTGCGCGGGGACTACAAGGACATCTTCGCCTTCGTCGTGCTCGTGCTCGTGCTGATCTTCCGGCCACAGGGGCTGATTGGCGAGCGCGTGGCCGAACGGGCGTGAGGAGGCGTAAATGAGCGATTTCCTGCAAGACCGCAAGAAGCAACTGATCGCCATCGTGGCGATCGGCATCGTGCTCCTCATCCTGCCTTTCCTCGCCGGCATGCTCGGTCAGGCGTGGGTGCGCATCCTCAACATCACGCTGCTCTACGTCATGCTGGCGCTGGGCCTCAATGTCGTGGTAGGTGTCGCCGGTCTGCTCGACCTCGGCTATGTCGCCTTCTACGCGGTGGGGGCGTACACCTGGGCGCTCCTCGCCTCGTCCCACTTCGGGCTGAGTCTGCCCTTCTGGCTTCTCATTCCGCTCGGGGCCTTCCTCGCGGGGGTCACGGGGCTCTTGCTCGGCTACCCGGTGCTTCGCCTGCGCGGCGACTACCTCGCGATCGTCACCCTCGGCTTCGGCGAGATCATCCGGATTCTCATGAACAACCTCGACAAATTTTCGCTGCCTTGGAGCGACGAGGTCTACAACCTCACCAACGGTCCGCGCGGCATCACCGGCATCGAGGGGCTCAATTTTTTTGGCTTCAAGGTGCGGCAGGGTATCGAACTCTTCGGCTTGCCCATCACCGGACTACAGCTTTACTACTTTGTGTTTCTGACTCTGACCGTGTTGTCGATCATCGTCGTCCACAACCTTCAGCATTCGCGGCTCGGCCGTGCCTGGCAGGCGCTTCGGGAGGACGACATCGCCGCCAAGGCAATGGGCATCAACGTGCGCAACATCAAGCTGGCCGCGTTTGCCTTCGGCGCGCTCTCGGGAGGCGTGGCTGGCGGCCTGTTCGCGGCGATGCAAGGCTTCATCAGCCCCGAGTCCTTCGGTCTGCTCGAGTCGATCATGATCCTCGCGATGGTGGTGCTGGGGGGCATGGGGCACATCCCGGGCGTGATCCTTGGCGCAGTCATCCTCGCCTCGATGCCCGAGATCATCCGCTACGTCGCTGGCGAGGCCGAGCAGCAGAAGCTCTTCGGCACCGTGCTGATCGCGCCCGAGGTGCTCCGAAACCTCATCTTCTCGCTCGCGATGATCCTCATCATGCTGTTCCGGCCGCAGGGGCTCTGGCCGTCGCCGGACAGGAAGCCCGTGAAGGCGACCAGCAATGCGGGAGCCGCCGCATGACCGACATGATCTTCACCGCCACCGGGGTGACCAAGCGATTCGGCGGCGTCACGGCGCTGGACCGCGTCTCGATGAGCATTCCCCGGCGCTCGATCTTTGGCCTGATCGGCCCGAACGGTGCCGGCAAGACCACGTTCTTCAACACGCTCACCGGCCTCTACCAGGTCGACGAGGGCCAGTTCACCTTCGATGGCAAGCCGCTCAACGTGAAGGCGCCACACGAGGTCGCACAGGTCGGCATCGCCCGCACGTTCCAGAACATCCGGCTCTTTGGTGAGATGACCGTGCTCGAGAACGTGATGGTGGGTCGGCATGTGCGTACCAAGACAGGGGCGTTCGGCGCCATCTTCCGAACGGCGAGTGCACGCCGTGAGGAAGCCGAGATCGAGGCCCGGGCGCGTGAACTGCTGCGCTACATCGGCCTCGAGCACAAGGCCGGCGAGAAGAGCCGCACCCTGGCCTACGGCGAACAGCGCCGGCTCGAGATTGCCCGCGCGCTTGCCACCGACCCGAAGATGGTGGCCCTCGATGAGCCCGCCGCCGGGATGAATGCGACCGAGACCGTCGAACTGCGCCGTCTGATCGAACGCATCGCGGCGGATGGCACGACGATCCTGCTCATCGAACACGACATGCGTCTCGTCATGAATGTCTGCCAGCACATCGTGGTGCTCGACTACGGCAAGAAGATCGCCGATGGCACGCCGGCCGAGATCCAGCGTGATCCGGCGGTGATCAAGGCTTACCTCGGCGGGGCACACGGCGAGCCGGATGCGCCGCCGCGTTCCGCCACGGTTGGCGAAGGGGTCTCGGCATGAGCGCGCTGCTCGACGTAAAGGGTCTCGAAGTCGCCTATGGGGGCATTCGCGCCATCAAAGGGATCGACTTCCACGTAAACGAAGGCGAACTTGTCACCCTCATCGGTGCCAATGGCGCCGGCAAGTCCTCTACTCTGCGCGCACTGTCTGGCCTCGTGAAGCCTGCTGGCGGGCGCGTGCTCTACCGTGGCCAAGACATCACGGGCACGCCCTCGCACACGCTCGTCGGGCTGGGCATCGCGCTTTGCCCCGAAGGCCGCGGCGTCTTCGCCCGGCTGACGGTGCACGAAAATCTGCTGATGGGTGCGTTCTCGCGCAACGACGATGAGCAGATCGCGCGCGAAGTCGACGAGATCTACACGATGATTCCGCGGCTCAAGGAGCGCACACGGCAATTGGCTGGCACGCTCTCGGGCGGCGAGCAGCAGATGCTCGCGATCGGTCGGGCGATGCTTGCACGCCCGAGGCTGCTCATGCTCGACGAACCCTCGATGGGGCTCGCGCCGCTCATGGTGGAGAAGATCTTCGAGATCATCGATCTCATCGCCAAACGTGGGACGACGATCCTCCTGATCGAGCAGAACGCGCAGCTCGCCCTCGAGAATGCGCACCGCGGCTATGTGCTCGAGTCCGGCGAGATCATTCTCGCAGCCGATTCGAAGTCGCTTCTGGCGGATCCGCGGGTGAAGGAAGCGTACCTGGGCGGCTGAGAGGGCAGTGGGCACTTCCGCACCCAGCAACGCTGCCCGCCGACTCGCCCGCCCCCAGAGCAGCATGCCCCTCCGACGGTTCCCATGACCCTCGATCCGGTCGTCCTCTTCTTTGTCCTCGGCATCGTGGGCGGCGTGCTCAAGAGCGATCTCGAGCTGCCCAAGCCGTTCCTCGAGGCGCTCACGATCTTCCTCTTGATCTCGCTCGGTCTCAAGGGCGGCGTGGCGCTGTCGAAGGGTGATCCGCTCGCGCTCGCGTGGCCGGCACTCGTGCTGGTGACCGGCGCGCTCACGCTCTGCGCGCTCGCCTTCGTGATCCTCTGGCGTGTCGGCCGACTCTCGCGCATCGACGCGGCGGCCACGGCGGCGCACTACGGCTCGGTGAGCGTGATCACCTTCGCGGGTCGCGCAGACCTTTCTGCTCAAGTCGGGGGTGGCCTTCGGTGGGCAGATGACGTTCTTCCTCGCCGTGCTCGAAGTACCCGCCCTCGTGCTCGCGGCCGCGCTGGGCAAGCGCGAGGAAGCGACCCCGGGGTCGAACTGGGAGTTCACGCGCGAGCTCGTGTTCGGCAAGAGCGTGCTGCTCCTCATTGGCGGCATGGCCATTGGAGCCACGGTCGGCGAGGAAGGGGTGCGGCCGTTTGCACCGCTGTTCTTCGATCTGTTCAAAGGGGTCGTGTGTTTTCTGCTGCTCGAGCTCGGCGTGACGACCGCGCGCCAGATTCCGGAGCTGCGACGAACGGGGCTCTTCCTCGGCCTTTTCGGCGTCGCGTTCCCCTGCCTCGCCGCAATGCTCGGGGCGCTCATGGCACGGACGCCGGGCTTCGGGCCAGGTGACCAGCTGCTCACGGCGGTGCTCTTTGCTTCGGCAAGCTACATCGCGGCACCCTCCGCCATGCGCGTGGCGCTGCCCCATGCCAATCTCGGGCTGGCCATCGCGCCGGTCCTCGCCGTGACCTTTCCCTTCAACGTGGTGCTCGGCGTGCCCCTCTACTTCGAGATCGTCAAGCGTCTGAACACCTGACCCTTGGACGCCGGGGTTGGGATTCTCGGATACACCGCCACCTCGACATGCTCGGGCAATGCCGAAGAGCTACATTCCGACCATCGCGGCGGGCACATGCGGCCCTCCCGCGGCGACTCCGAGGAGATTTCTTGACGGTATCGACCCCACGTTCGCTCGACAGCCTGACCGCCGCCCGGCTCGCGGGCATGTTGCGCGGTATCGAAAAGGAAAGCCTGCGCGCCCTGCCTTCGGGCAGGCTCGCGCTCACGCCCCATCCTGCCGGCCTCGGCTCCGCGCTCACGCATCCGTCGATCACCACCGACTACTCGGAATCGCAGCTCGAACTCATCACCGGCGTCCACAAGGGCGCCGAGGCCTGCCTGGCCGAGCTGACCGAGATCCACCGTTTCGTCTGCGCGGTGCTCGCGCGCGATGGCGAGGAGATGCTCTGGGTGTCCTCGATGCCGTGCGAGCTCCCGAATGACGAGACCATTCCGCTCGCCTACTACGGTACGTCGAACATCGGCCGCGCGAAGAGCGTCTACCGCATGGGCCTCGGGCACCGTTACGGGCGGCGCATGCAGACGATCTCCGGTATTCACTACAACTGGTCGCTGCCGGGGCTTGACAACGCGGACTACTTCGCGCTCATCCGCAACTTCCGGCGCAACGCGCCGATCCTGCTGTATCTGTTCGGCGCCTCGCCCGCGGTCTGCTCGAGTTTCGTCGAGGGGCGAGCACACGACCTCGAACCCCTGCCAAGCGGGTCGATGTTCCTGCCTTGGGCCACGTCACTGCGCATGGGGCGTCTCGGATACCAGAGCGAGGCGCAGGCCTCGCTCGCGGTGAGCTACAACAGCCTCGAGCGATATGCGGATTCGTTGCATGAGGCGCTGACCCGACCTTACCCCGCCTACGAGGCGATCGGTATCCGCAATCTCGGCGGCGAGTACAACCAGCTCGCCACCACGCTGCTGCAGATCGAGAACGAGTTCTACAGCACGATCCGGCCCAAGCGCACGATCCGCCCGGGCGAGCGCCCGCTGCATGCGCTGCGTGAGCGGGGGGTGGAGTACTTGGAGGTCCGGCTCATGGACCTGAACCCGTTCGAGACCGTGGGCATCGATGCGGCCACGATGCGCTTTCTCGACCTCTTCCTGCTCCATTGCCACCTCACACCGAGCCCACCGGACTCGCCTGAGGAAATCGCCACGCTGGCGCGCAATCAGCAGCGCACGGCGTCCCGTGGCCGCGAGCCGGGGCTCACGCTCACCCGTGAGGGCACCGAGGTGGTGCTGACCGATTGGGCGCGCGAGCTGATGGATGCGCTCGAGCCGATTGGGGAACGGCTCGACGCCATCCGGGGACGGTCGACGGCGGATTACCAGGCCGCGCTTGCGATGGCACGCGATCGGCTGGCCCGGCCGGAGACCTTGCCCTCGGCGCGGGTGCTCTCCGAAATGGCCGCAAGCTACGACAACGGCTACCTCACCTTCGTGCGGGCGCGCTCGATCGCTGCGCGCGAGGCCCTCCTGGCCACCCCGCTCGATCCCGCGACGCTTGCCCGCTACGAGGCCGTGGCCGAACAGTCGCTCACGGCGCAGCGCGCGATCGAGGCTGCGGAACAGGAGCCGTTCGAAGTCTTCCGCCAGCACTACGTCTCGGCGGCGCGTCTTGAGCCTTCGCGCGAACCCGAGCGGGTCAGCGCGTGAGCGCGTAGTCGTAGTCGATCACGAGCGGGGCGTGGTCGGAAAAGCGCTCCGCCTTGTAGATCACTGCCTTTCGTGCAGTGGCGGCGATGCCGGGTGTTGCGATCTGATAGTCGAGCCGCCAGCCGACGTTCTTGTTCCAACTGTCGCCGCGATTGCTCCACCACGTGTATTGCTCGGGTCGCGGGTCGATGCGGCGGAACACATCGACAAAGCCCAGCTCGTCGAACACACGCGTGAGCCACGCCCGCTCATGCGGCAGGAAGCCTGAGTTCTTTTGGTTCGAGCGCCAGTTCTTGAGGTCGATCTCCTTGTGGGCGATGTTGAGGTCACCGCAGATCACCACCTGTTTACCGCGTGTGCGCAGCCGCTCGAGCTGGGCCGGGAAGGCGTCGAGGAAGCGATCCTTGCTGGCCTGACGCTCTGGGCCAGCGGAGCCGGAGGGCAGGTAGAGCGAAATCACGACGAGAGGGCCGAGATCCGCCTCGATGAGACGACCTTCGGCGTCGAACTCGGGGTGCCCGAAGCCTCGGGCGATGGCTGCGGGATGCCGCGTCCAGAGGGCCGTTCCGGCGTAGCCCTTGCGCTCGGCAGGGTAGAAGTGCCCGGCCGCCCGTTTGATTCGGCGCAATTCCGCCGGGATGTCCGCCTCGGCGGCCTTGAGCTCCTGCAGGCAGAACACGTCCCAGCCGCGCAGACGGGCGAGCCAGGCCGAAAGACCCTTCTGATGAGCAGAGCGGATGCCATTGGCATTCAGGGTTACGATTCGAAACATCAGCCGAACTCTGGCAGAAGCGGACAAAATCCTGTCATCACGATTTTCCGCGAACAGGCTCGACATGCCCGCTGCTTCCGCCAGCTTCCGTCAGGACTTTCTGGAATTCGCCCTCGCCTGCGAGGTGCTTCGTTTCGGCGAGTTCACAACCAAGTCGGGGCGGCTGTCGCCGTACTTTTTCAACAGCGGACTCATCAACCGCGGCAGCGCGCTGGCCCGGCTCGGGGCGTTCTACGCCGAGGCGGCACTCGCCTCGGGGATCGCGTTCGACATGGTCTTTGGCCCCGCCTACAAAGGCATTCCGCTCGTCTCGGCGGTTGCGATCGGACTTGCCGCAAAAGGTCACGATCTGCCCTACAGCTTCAACCGCAAGGAGGCGAAGGACCATGGCGATGGCGGCCGGATCGTCGGCGCACCGCTCAGGGGGCGTGTACTCATCGTGGACGATGTCATCACCGCAGGCACCAGTGTGCGCGAATCCGTCGGCTTGATCCGGGATGCCGGTGCCGAACCCGCAGGCGTGCTGATCATGATCGACCGCATGGAGCGTGGGACAGGCACGCTTTCTGCAGCGGAGGAGGTCGAGGCGCACTTCGGCATTCCCGTCGTGGCCATTGCCACTTTGGATGACGTTCTCGCACTCGTTGCCAAGCGGGCATCGCTCGCGGACCACCTGCCTCGCATCAAGGCGTATCGGGAGCGCTATGGTGTTTTTTCCGGCTGACGCCTGTCGAGGCATGGTTGGCGGCGCAGTGCTTCGCGTCCTCGTCTTCGCGACGGTGAGTGGGCTTATGGCGACCGATGCGGCTGCGCAGCTCTACCGCTGGGTCGACGAGAACGGCAGGGTGCATTACTCGGATACCGTGCCCCCCGCAGCCAATGAGCGTCCGCGGGCCAAGATGCGGCCGGACGGCATCGTCATCGAGCGTGCCGATCGTGCGCTCTCGGCCGAGGAACGTCGTGCGCTCGCGGCACGTGCCGAGGAGACCGCCAAGGAGCGCGCTGCCGCTGAGGCGCGGGCGCGGCAGGATCGCGCGCTGCTCGATCGCTACACCTCGATTGCCGAATTCGATCGGGTCGCCGAGCGCCGTCTGCAGGAGGCTGACGAGCAGCTCAAGGCGCTCGCGGCCCGCGAACCCGGGCTCACGGGGCGCATTCGTGCCTTGCTGGCCATGAATCTGCGGCCGGGGAGCAAGGAGTTCTTCGAGCTGCAGGGGCTCGCCTCCGATGCCCAGATGCTGTCGGAGCAGCTCGTCGCGCGCCTTGTGGCCCGTGAGTCCCTGGCGCGGAGCATCGCCGATGAGCGCGCCCGTCTCGCCGCGTTGCTTGCCGAGCAGGCGAGCCGTACTGCCGCTTCGGCCGGCGGATCCGCTCCGGGCGCATCGACCGCCGCGGTCAGCTCGAAAAAGTAGACTGCGACCCTCTCGCCCCGCCGGGGCAGCAGCCTCGTGGGCCAGCAGCATGCAGATCGCGTTTCACATCGACCCTCTCGCAAAGCTCAAGGCATGGAAGGATTCGACCGTCGCCATGATGCAGGCGGCACGGGCGGCCGGGCATCAGGTGTTCGCGATCGAGCCTGGGGGCGTTTTCTTCGACTCGGTTGCTGGCGTTCAGGCGGACTTGAGTGAGGTCGAGCTCACCGGCGGGGATCTTCATGCGCCCGGTTGGTATCGCATCACCGCGCGACGGATCGCGCCGCTTCGGGAACTCGACGTGGTCATCGAGCGCAAGGACCCGCCGTTCGACATGGAATACGTCCATCACACGTATCTCTTCGAACGCGCGGCGAGCGAAGGCGCCCGCGTCTGGAACGATCCGCGCGCGATCCGGGACCACAACGAAAAGCTGGCGCTCCTGCGCCACCTCGACATGGCGCCGCCAACCCTGGTCACCCGCGATGCCGAGCGACTGCGCGCTTTCGTGGCGGCCCATCGCGACGCGATCTTCAAGCCGCTCGACAGCATGGGCGGCAGCGGCATCTTCCGCGTGATCGAAGGCGACCCAAACCTGAGTGTGATCATCGAAACTCTCACCGAGGGCGGGACGCAGACGATCATGGCCCAGCGTTACCTGCCCGAGATCGCCGACGGAGACAAGCGCATCCTGCTGGTCGCGGGTGAGGTCGTGCCCTTTGCGCTCGCCCGTATCCCGCAGGCCGGAGAGACGCGCGGCAACATGGCCGCGGGTGGCCGTCCGGAGGTGCGTCCGCTCACGGCCTCGGACCGCCGCATCGCCGAGACGATGGCTGCGCGCCTGTGGTCGGCGGGTCTGTTTCTCGTCGGCCTCGATGTGATCGGCGATCGCGTCACCGAGATCAACGTCACCAGTCCCACGGGCGTCGTGGAAATCCGCGATCAGACGGGGTTTGACGCGGCGGCTCTCTTGGTGCAAAAGCTCGAACAGCATGCACTCGATTCATGATGCGGCGCAGCAACATTGCTGATACCATGCGCGACGCATGTGAAAGGCAGACCGCCGGTCGGTTCGTCGTCACCTGCGGACGCGCGTTGCCGCCAGCGCCGCCAACAGCGGCTCCGCGGGGCGTGATGACATGCGTAGCGAGGCGCGACCCGCGGCTCGGGTGTGAGGGATCGACACGTGATTGGTGTACTCATCATCGCGCACGGCAATTTTGGTGATGCACTGATCCAGTGCGTCACGCATGTGTTGGGCAAGAAGCCGGACGCGATTGCTGCCTTACCGGTGGCGGGCGACCAGAGCCCGCGGGACCTGCTGCCCTCTGCGCTGCGCATGATCGAAGCGCTTGATCAAGGCGACGGCGTGCTCGTTTTGACCGACCTCTTCGGAGCGACACCGGCAAACCTCGCCTGCAAGCTGCTCGTTCCCGGTCGGGTCGAAGGCGTCTCCGGCGTCAACGTGCCGGCGCTCTTGCGGGCGATCACGTACCGCAACCGTGACATGGAGACCTTGCTCAAGCGCGTGGTGTCGGGCGGCTGCGAGGGTGTCTTCCAGATGCACGCCGACCCGATCGTCGGCCCGTGTGCGGCACGCTCGGCGCCGAATGAGGACGTGCCCGCCAGCACCCATCACCACTAAAGCCCGCCCCGGACGGCATGCCCAGACGCGACATCGAAATCATCAACAAGCTCGGCCTGCATGCACGCGCCTCGGCGAAGCTCACGCAGCTCGCAAGCAGCTTCGACTGCGAAATCTCCCTCGAGCGCAACGGCCGACGCGTCAATGCAAAGAGCATCATGGGCGTGATGATGCTGGCCGCAGGCAAAGGCACGACGATCACGATCGAGACCGAAGGCGGCGATGCCGAGGCAGCGATGGCGGGCTTGGTGGCCTTGATCGAGGACCGGTTCGGCGAGGGCGAGTAGGCGGGGCGCAGGCGGCCGAGAGATACCCTTGGCTGCGCTCGAAGGGCGTTCGTTTCACGCCGTGGCGATCGCACCCATCCCCCGTCATGGCGCACCGAGTCGGCGGATGGGCCCCTCGATGCCTTGACGATCGACCGCGTAGACGGCGATTTCCACGCCCCGATCGCTTGCCTCCCGGGGCAGCGTGAGTGCGATCCGTGTTTGCGCCGCGGGAAAGACGGCGAGTTGCCACGGCCCCGCGCCGCGCCAGGCGATCACGTGGCGGAACGCGCGCGGGTCGCGCGCCGTGACATGCAGGTGACGTGTGGACTGCTCGCCCACTCGGCTTACTGTGATCCGCGGCGGCTCGGGTGCGTCCGGGTTGCCGCCCGGTGGCTCGAGCCACGGGTAGCGAGGCGCGAGCGCGGGCTCGGCGTAGCGCGTTTGAGCGAGTCGCGTGGCGATGCCATCGCGATCCTCGAGGAGCGCGACCGCACTGAAATGCACATGGCCTGAGGCAGTGGCGGGCGATTCGGTCGCCACGCGGCGCGTGAGATCGATCTGCCCGAGGATTTCCTCCGCTGCCCAGGCGCTCGTCGCCGCGGTATCCGGCGCCGGCAGGCGCGAGGTGTAGAGGCCGGGGAAAACGTGCCTTCCCTGTGTGTTGCCCGCAAGCCAGGCGCGCAGCAAGGGCTCGAACGCCTGCGCCGTCTGGGCGCGCGGCCAGTAAAGCTGCGGGGCCAGGTAGTCGAGCCAGCCGCGTGTGAGCCAGTGCTCGACATCCGCGTAGAGCTTGTCGTACTGGCTGAAACCCGTGATGCCCGGTGGGCGGCGATCGGGGCGCGGAAGGCCGAAGGGCGAGATGCCGAAGCGTGCCTGCGGCCGCGTGGCGCGCACGAGCGCGTGCAGCCGCTCGACCAGCGCATCGACCTGCGCGCGTCGCCAGTCGGCGCGGCCCATCGCGCCGCCCGAGGTACGGTAGTGTTGCCACGGCGCATCATCCGGAAAGTCGAGCTCCTCGCCGTTCTTGTCCTTGATCGGGTAGGGGTAGAAGTAATCATCGATGTGCAGGCCGTCCAGGTCATAGCGCGTGAGCAGATCGCGGGCGACCGCGAGCGTGTGCGCCTGCGCGTCCGGCTCGGCCGGGTCGAGCCAGAGCTGATCCCCGTAGCGGCGCACGATCGCGGGCAGGCGGCGCGCGACATGGCTTGCGGCCTCCGGACCGCGGGCGGCCGCGGCGCGGGCGCGGTACGGGTTGATCCAGGCGTGCAGTTCGAGCCCTCGCGCATGGGCGGCCTCGATCCAGCGCGCGAGCGGATCCCAGAGCGGCTCCGGTGCCCGGCCCTGCTGCCCGGTCAGATACTCGCTCCAGGGTTCGAGGGCGGAGGGGTAGAGCGCATCCGCGCTCGGCCGCACCTGCAGGATCACCGCGTTCATCTCGAGTGCGGCCACCCGGTCGAGCAGTGCCAGGAGGTCCCGTTCCTGCTCGGCAGGCGAGAGGTCCCGCCGGCTCGGCCAATCGATGTTGGCCACACTCGCAACCCACACCGCACGCCACTCACGCACGGGTCGCGGCGGCTTCTCCGCCCAGGCGTGAGGCGACAGGATCGGAGCACAGCCCGGCAGGCCCGCAACGAGCGGCAGGGCGAGCGCAGCGCCGAGCGACTCGCGCCGGTTCATCGCGCATCCTTCGGGCGGCGGCCGAACGCGGGGTCGATCGTGAGAAACCGCGAGAGCACGAGCGCTGGCAGCGCGCACAGACAGACCCAGCCGAAAAAGAGCGGATAGCCGAGCGCCGTCTGCAGCGCGCCGGCGCCGAAGCCCGGCAGCATCATGCCGAGCGCCATGAAGCCCGTGCACATCGCGTAATGCGCCGTTCGCGTGGCGCCCTGGGCGACGAGGATCATGTACATGAGGTAGGCCGCAAAGCCAAAGCCGTAGCCGAACTGCTCGATGCCGATCGCCGTGCCAATCACGAGGCGGCTCTCGGGCTGCACGAGCGCGAGCGCGACATAGAGCAGGTTGGGCACGTTGACCGCAAGAATCATCGGCAGCATCGCGCTGGCGAGGCCTACGCGCGAGATCGTCCACCCGCCCAGGATGCCACCCGCGGTAAGGAGCGCGATGCCGAAGCCGCCGTAGAGCAGGCCGACCTCCCGTGTGTCGAGCCCGAGGCCGCCCGCGCTCCGTGGATCGAGCAGGAACGGCGTCACGAGCTTGAGGAGCTGCGCCTCGCCGAGCCGGAAGGTGAGCAGGAAGGTGAGCACGAGCGCGATGTCGCGCCGCGCAAAGAAGCGGGCGAAGATGGCGAGGGCTTGAGCGAACGGCGCCGCGGCGCCAAGGGCCTGGGCTGCAGGCCCATCCGCGGTGCTTCGGGGCAGCCTCGACAGGTGCCAGAGCGCGAGCGCGATGAGGAGCGCACCGAGCGTCGCGAAGACCACGGACCACGCGTAGACCACATTTCCCGTGAGCACTTCGAGCGTACCTGCGAGGTAGACGAGGCCACCCTGCCCCGCGATCATCGACAGCCGGTAGACGGTCGAGCGCACACCGACGAAGGCGGCCTGCGTGTGCTCGGGCAGTGCGAGCATGTAGAAGCCGTCGGCCGCGATGTCATGCGTGGCCGAAGCGAAGGCCATCAGCCAGAAGAGCGCGAGCGAGAGCTGCACGAAGGCTGGCAGCGGCAGGGTGAGCGCCACGCTCGCCAGCGCGGCCCCGATCAGGAACTGCATCGCAAGCACCCAGGTGCGCTTGCGGCCAAAGAGTTCGACGAGCGGCGACCAAAGCGGCTTCACGACCCAGGGCAGGTAGAGCCAGCTCGTGTAGAAGGCGATCTCGGTGTTGCCCAGTCCGAGCCGCTTGTAGAGCACCACCGAGAGCGTCATCACGACGACGTAGGGCAGCCCCTGACCAAAGTAGAGCGTGGGCACCCAGCGCCACGGGCGCGGCCTTTCGACGTGGCTTCCGGGGGCGTGCGCGCGGCTCATCCGGCACCGGAGGCGGCGGCGTCCGCGCCCGGCCCCGCTCCCGCGATCGCACGGGCCACATTCCCGTCGGCGAGCGCGAGTCGCCGCTCGGCCTCGGCAGCATCGACTCCGGCATTGAGCTGCACGATCGCGTTCTTTACCTGGTAGCCCGCCTGCTCGAGCGCCTGCTGGGCGCGCTCCTCACTCACCCCCGTCGCATGGCAGGTGAGGCGGATCGCGCGGCGACGAAGCTTCGCATTGCTCGCGCGCAGATCGACCATCAGGTTTCCATAGACCTTGTTGAGCCGCACCATGAGCGCGCTCGAGAAGACGTTGAGCGCGATCTTTTGCGCCGTGCCGGCCTTGAGCCGCGTACTGCCCGAGATCACCTCGGGGCCGGTGAGGAGTTCGACCGGCACCTCGACGGCGGCCGAGAGTGCGCTCCCTGCGTTGTTCGAGAGCCCGATCGTGAGCGCACCGGCCGCTCGTGCGGCGGCCGCAGCACCGAGCACGTAGGGCGTCGTGCCCGAGGCCGTGATGAGAAGCACGACATCCGTCGGGCCCAAGGCATGGGTTGCGATGTCCTCCCGACCCTGCGCGTAGTCGTCCTCGGCGCCCTCGACCGCCTGCCACATCGCTCCCATGCCACCGGCGAGCAGCGGCACCGTGCGCTCGGTCGGCCAGGAGAAGGTCGGACCGAGCTCCACACCGTCGAGCACACCGAGCCGGCCCGAGGTGCCGGCGCCGACATAGACGAGCCGCCCGCCCGCCTTGATCCGCGGCAGCGCGAGATCCACTGCGCGCGAAAGCGCGGGGCCGGCGCGCTCGACCGCCTCGGCCGCGCGTGCCTGATCCAGCGCGAGCGCCATCACGAGCGCGCGCGTGTCGTAGCGGTCGAGCGCGCGATGGGCCTCGGCGATCGCTTCCGTGGCCGGGACCGTGGTGGGAACAGCGGCCGAGCCCGTGACGGGGGCAGCGGGCGAGGGCGGGGTGGGCGGGGCGTTCATCGTCGGACGCGAAACGCCGGCTGGATACACTGCCTCATCGTCTCGAAGTGTAGTCAGCCCGTTTTTCCTCGAGCGCGGCGACGCATGTGTGTGACCGTTCGAACGCCCTCCCAACTCGCCGCGGAAGTCGCCGAGATTCCGGCCGTCCTCGAACGGCAGGCGATGGTCACGGCGCCTGCGCTTGCGGCGCTGGTTGCGCAACTGCGCGAGCGCGAGCGCTGGCAGGTGGCCACCCTCGCCCGCGGCAGCTCGGATCACGCGGCGGGCTTTCTGGCCACGCTCCTGATGCGTCAGGGCGTGTGGACCACCTCGGTGCCACTTTCGCAGTTCACGCTCTACGCGAGCCCCCTTGCCGGCGAGGGCGTGTGCGCGGTCGCGCTCTCGCAGTCCGGGCAGAGCCCGGATCTCTGTTGCGGGCTCGAAGCCTTGCGCAGTCGCGGCGCGCTCACGGTGGCGATGGTGAACGAGACTGCCTCGCCGCTCGCCGCGCGGGCCCGGCACGTGTTACCGCTCGCTGCCGGGCCGGAGCTGAGCGTCGCCGCAACCAAGAGCTGTGTCGCGCAGTTTGCACTCGCGGCGCGCTGGGTTGCCGCCTGGTGCGATGATCGAGCGCTCGCCGAGGCGCTGCCGACGCTCCCCGCGCTTGCTCGGGTCGCGCTCGCGACCGACTGGTGGGCCGGCACGTCCGCGCGCGAGCGTCTCGTCGCGGCCGATCGCCTGTTCGTGCTGGGCCGGGGCGTCGGACTCACGGCCGCGCAGGAGATCGCGTTGAAACTCAAGGAGGTATGCGGTATCCACGCCGAGGCGTGTTCCACGGCCGAAGTGCGCCACGGCCCGCAGGCGCTCCTCACGGCGGGCTACCCGGTGGTGTGTATCGCCACCCCCGGACCCGAGGAGGCTGGGGCACGCGCGCTTGCAGCCGAGCTTCGTGCGCGCGGCGCTGCCGTCTGGCGGGTCGGCGCGCCTGCGGGCGGGCCGGTGGATTGGCCGTTGCCCGCGATGGATGAGGCGAGACTCGCCCCGATCCCGCTGCTCGTGAGCGCCTACGGGCTCGTCGAGGCGCTGGCCCGGGCCCGCGGCCGCGATCCGGATCGTCCGCCGATCATCGAAAAGGTCACCCGCACCGAGTAGCATCGTGTGCGTGAACGCCCTGCTCGAGCCGCTGCACACGATCTCCTTCGTCCTGCATGGCGTGGCTGCCGCGCCCGGCATCGCCATCGCCCATGCGCAGCTCGTCTCGCACGCCACGCTCGAGGTGGCCCACTACGACATCGCCGAGGCGGATCTGCCCGCTGAACTGGCGCGGTTCGACGCGGCGATCGCTGCGGTGCGCGCCGAATTCGAGGCCATGCACGAAAAGATGAAGGGTGAGGCGGCGCCCGCCGAGTTTGCAGCCTTTCTCGACGTGCACTGGATGATCCTGACCGACATCCAGATCTCGCGCGAGCCCAAGCGCATCATCGAGGCCGACCGCTGCAATGCGGAATGGGCCGTGACGCAGCAGATGCGCACGCTCGTCGAGCAGTTCGAGGCCTTCGAGGATCCGTATCTGCGCGAACGCGCCCACGACGTGGTGCAGGTGGTCGAACGCATCGTGAAGGCGCTCACCGGGACCTCGAGCGCCATCCCCGTGGGCAACCGAAACGAGGCCGCCGCGCTCGTGGCGCACGACATCTCGCCCGCCGATGCGATCCACTTCAAGGACGGCGCCTTCGCGGCGTTCGTCACCGACGTGGGCGGTGCGACCTCGCACACCTCGATCGTTGCTCGCTCGCTCGGCATTCCTGCCGTGGTGGCGCTGCACAACGCGCGTTCACTCATTCGAGAGGGCGAGCAGCTGATCATCGATGGCGACAACGGGCTCGTCATCGTGAACCCCGATCAGCAGGTGCTTGCCGAGTACGCGCTTCGCCGCGACAGTCAGCGGCTCGAGGCTCAGAAACTACGACGACTGGTCGCAATGCCGGCCGTCACGCTCGACGGCACGGCGGTGGCGTTGAATGCCAACATCGAGCTGCCGGGCGATCTCGAGGCCTGTCATGCCAACGGTGCCGACGGGGTCGGCCTCTTTCGCACCGAGTTCCTGTTCCTCCATCGCGACGACCTGCCGAGCGAAGACGAGCAGTTCGAGGCTTATCGCACGGTCGCCGAGGGGATGATCGGCAAACCGGTCACGATCCGCACTTTCGATCTTGGCGCCGACAAGCGGATGGCGGGCCTGGGTGACCGGCCGAGCGAGAACCCGGCGCTCGGGCTCCGGGCGATCCGGCTGTGTCTCGCCGAGCCGCAGCTCTTTCTCACCCAGCTCAGGGCGATCCTGCGTGCGAGCGCCTACGGCCGACTGCAGATCCTCGTACCGATGCTCGCCAACGCGACCGAGATCGCGCAGACCTTCGCGCTCGTCGAGCGGGCGAAGGCCGACCTGCGCGCGCGCGGCCAGCCCTACGACGCGGCGATCAAGGTGGGCGGCATGATCGAGGTCCCGGCGAGTGTGCTGGCGATCGGTTACTTCCTTGACCGGCTCGACTTCCTCTCGATCGGCACCAACGACCTGATCCAGTACACGCTCGCAATCGACCGCACGGATGATGCGGTTGCGCACATGTATGACCCGCTGCATCCAGCGGTGCTGCGCTTGGTCGCGCAGGCGATCCGTGCTGCGGCGCGGGCCGGCAAGCCGATCGCCGTCTGCGGCGAGGTCGCGGGAGAAGTCCGGCTCACGCGACTCTTGCTCGGGTTCGGGCTCACCAATTTCTCGATGCATCCCTCGCGGCTGCTCGAAGTCAAGCAGCGGGTGCTCACGGCGAATCTGGCGGATTGCGAGAGCTTTGCCAACCGGATTCTCAAGTCCGACGAGCCCGAACGGATCGCGGCGCTTCTGGCCAAGCTCAATACGCTTTGAGCGGGCGGCCGTGGCACCGGTTTGCGCGGGTACGCCAAGGCGGGGCAGGCGACGCGGGGTATCATTCGAGCTCACTCTCGCCGATTTGACATAGCTTGCGGGCGAGCGCGATCGAGGCCGATCAACGGCCGCTGTCGCCGAAACGGCTAATGCTTGTCACCCGACACGCCCCCGTGTCGGGACGATGCGCAGCGAGAGTCGGCGCCACCGATCGCCTCGCACGCTGCGAAGACTCGAATGATGCAGACCCCCCCGGATTCCGTCGGCTTCGTCGCGCCGATGAAACTCGCCTTCGAGGATGCGCTCACGCTGCGCTCGGGGGTGATGCTGCCGCGCTACGAGCTGATGGTGGAGACCTACGGCGAACTCAACGCGGCCAAGTCGAACGCGGTGCTCGTCTGCCATGCCCTCTCTGGGCATCATCATGTGGCCGGCTACTACCGCAATCAGGAGAGAAGTGAAGGCTGGTGGGAGAACCTCGTCGGCCCGGGCCGGCCGCTCGATACACGCAAGTTCTTCGTGATCGGGGTCAACAACCTGGGCGGCTGTCATGGCTCGACGGGGCCCGGTGCGATCAACCCGCAGACCGGACGGCGCTACGGCGCGGACTTCCCCGTGGTCACGGTGCAGGACTGGGTCATCACCCAGGCGCGCCTTGCCGACCGGCTCGGCATCGACAGCTTCGCCGCCGTCATCGGGGGCTCGCTCGGGGGCATGCAGGCGCTGCAGTGGTCGATCGATTTCCCCGAACGCGTGCGGCATGTGCTCGCGATTGCTGCAGCGCCCCGGCTGTCGGCCGAAAACATCGGCTTCAATGAAGTTGCGCGTCAGGCCATCCTGTCCGACCCGGACTTCCACGGCGGCCATTTCTACGAGCACAACGTGGTGCCGACCCGGGGGCTCAGACTCGCGCGGATGCTCGGGCACATGACCTACCTCTCCGATGACCTGATGCGGGCCAAGTTCGGACGCGACCTGAGAGGCGGTGACGCCTACAAGTTCGGCTACGACGTCGAATTCGAGATCGAGAGCTACCTGCGCTACCAGGGCGACAAGTTCGCAGGGTACTTCGATGCGAACACCTACTTGCTCATGACGCGCGCACTCGACTACTTCGATCCGGCTCAGGACTACGCGGGGGATCTCGAGGCCGCCTTCCGGCGCGCGCGGGCCAAGTTCTTCATTGCCGCCTTCACGAGCGACTGGCGCTTCTCACCGGCGCGATCGAAGGAGATCGTCCGGGCGCTCGTGGCCAATCGCCGCGACGTGAGCTTCGCCGAGATTGCCTCAGTCGAGGGACATGATTCCTTCCTTTTGCCGATCCCGGAGTATCACGCGCTCCTGTCGACCTACTTCCGGGGAATCGTCATATGAAGCTCATGCATGTGATTCCCGTGCGGGCAGATTTCGACATCGTGTGCCGCTGGGTGCCCGAAGGCGCCTCCGTCCTCGATCTGGGCTGCGGTGACGGCGCCTTGCTGGCCCGACTGCAGCAGACGCGCAAAACGCGCGGCTACGGCGTCGAAATCGACGCCAAGCAGGTGCTCGCGGCCCTCGAACGTGGCGTGAACGTGATCCAGAGTGATCTCGAGTCGGGGCTGTCCTTCTTCGGCAATCGCTCGTTCGACGTGGTCGTCCTCTCCCAGACCCTGCAGGCAACGCGGCGGACTGAAAATCTGATCAACGAAGTGCTCCGCATCGGCCGCTCGGCCATCGTGACCCTGCCCAACTTCGGCCACTGGCAGGTGCGTTGGCAACTCGGGGTGGAAGGTCGCATGCCGGTGTCGCGGCGACTGCCCTACCAGTGGTACGACACGCCGAACGTGCATTTCTCGACGCTGCGTGACTTCGAAATCTTCTGCCTCGAGCGCCACATCACGATCGAGCGGATGCAGGCGCTCTC
This sequence comes from uncultured Burkholderiales bacterium, assembly GCA_937944385.1. Lineage (GTDB taxonomy): Bacteria > Pseudomonadota > Gammaproteobacteria > Burkholderiales > Casimicrobiaceae > Casimicrobium. The sequence goes on from CALDYQ010000021.1 coordinate 37,452, forward strand.
GAACGGTCGCCCCGTGCGCTGGTGGCCCAATCTGCGCGGGGACACGACGGTCTTTCAGATCAGACGCTGAATCCACATGAGCGTGCGGCGAACTGCTGAAAAGTTGGGCAGCCGCCTATAATCCTCTGCCCGCACGTCCGCCGCATGGATGTCCGGCGACCCTCTTGGCGATTCGACGGTCGGTTTTGCGATTGGTCGCGGGTCCAAGCGGTCGAGTCTTCCCTCCCCCTTGCAGGACAGTGCGCTGAATGCTCGGCATCGGTTCCCATCGCTTTGCCAATCGCCTCGTGGTGGCACCGATGGCCGGAGTGACCGATCGCCCGTTCCGCCGTCTCTGTCGGCGTTTCGGTGCAGGGCATGCCATCTCCGAAATGGTGGCTTCGCACCCGGACCTGTGGCAGACACCCAAGTCGATGCGTCGGCGCGACCACGCGGGCGAGGAGGGGGTGATTACGGTGCAGATCGCCGGTGCCGATCCCCAGATGCTCGCCGACGCCGCGCGCTTCAATGTCGAGCGGGGCGCGCAGATGATCGACATCAACATGGGCTGTCCGAAGAAGAAGGTCTGTCGGGCCGATGCGGGTTCGGCCCTACTCCGCGACGAGACGCTCGTCCTGCGCATCCTCGAGTCCGTGGTCGCGGCCGTCGACGTGCCGGTCACGCTCAAGATGCGCACTGGCTGGTGCCAGGCGACCCGCAACGCGGCGGCGATCGCCCGTCAGGCTGAAGCTGCGGGCATCGCCGCAATCACGATCCACGGGCGCACGCGGGCCTGCGGCTTTGCGCCGGGGACGGTCGAGTACGACACGATCCGCGCTGTCAAGCAGGCGGTCACGATCCCCGTCATCGCCAACGGCGACATCGACTCGCCCGCGAAGGCCAGGGCCGTGCTCGACTACACGGGTGCCGATGGCGTGATGATCGGCCGTGCGGCGCAGGGCCGCCCCTGGATCTTTCGCGATGTGGCGCACTACCTCGATCACGGCGTGCTGCCCGAGCCGCTGCCGATCAGCGCCGTGCGAGGAATGTTGGCCGAACACCTCGAGGATCACCATCGCCTCTACGGCGAAGCTGCTGGCGTCAAGAGCGCGCGCAAGCACCTCGCCTGGTATCTCGAGGGCCTGCCGGGAGCCGAGCCTCTGCTCGACCGACTGCTCGCGGTGAGCTCGGCTCGCGAGCAGACCGCACTTTTCCTTGCGTATCTGGACGCGCTCGAAAGCGAGCACCCGCACCTTCCGCTGCCCGACTACCCCGAGGTCGGGCCGCTTTTCCCCAGGTTCCATTGAACCCTCTGACCACCACGACACATGAAGAAGAACAAGGGTCTTGGCCAGGCCGCCATTGCCGAGTGCGTGACTGCATCGCTCGACGATTACTTGAGGCAGCTCGATGGCGAACCCGTCGGCAACCTGCACGAACTGGTGATGGGTACCGTCGAGAAGACGCTCATCATCGATGTCCTCGGCCGCACCAGCAACAACCAATCTGAAGCGGCCGCGATGCTTGGCATCAACCGCAACACGCTGCGCAGCAAACTCGACAAGTACCGGATCAAACTCGGATGAAACGCCCCATCAAACGCGCCCTGCTGTCGGTGTCCGACAAGGCGGGCCTCGCTGACTTTGCCCGTGCCCTTGCCGTGCACGGCGTGGAACTGCTCTCGACCGGCGGCACCGCCAAGCTCCTGCGGGATGCCGGGCTCGCCGTCATCGACGTCGGTGACTACACGGGCTTTCCCGAGATGCTCGACGGTCGCGTCAAGACGCTGCATCCGAAGGTGCATGGCGGCATTCTCGCCAACCGGCTCCTCGCTGAGCATCTCCGTGCGGTGGAGGCCGCAGGCATTCCGCTCATCGACCTCGTGGTCGTGAATCTCTACCCGTTCCGCGAGACCGTGGCGCGGGCCGGCTGCACGCTCGAGGAGGCGATCGAAAACATCGACATCGGCGGACCGACGATGGTGCGGGCGGCTGCCAAGAACTGGGAAGGGGTCGCCATCGTGGTCGACCCGCATGACTACGAACGGCTCGCCGAGGAACTCGCAGCCAACGCGGGCGCGCTCTCGCGCGAGACCCGCTTCATGCTCGCGCGCAAGGCCTTTGCGCACACGGCTGCCTACGACGCGGCGGTGGCCAACTACCTGAGTGCACGGGAACTCGACGCGACGGTGCGTGCTTTCCCCGATACGCTGACACTGCAGTGGCACAAGCGCGAGGACATGCGCTACGGCGAGAATCCGCATCAGCGGGCGGCGTTCTACGTCGATGAGGCGCCCGCCGCAGGCACGCTCGCGCGCTACCACCAGCACCAGGGCAAGCCGCTCTCCTACAACAACATCGCCGATGCCGATGCCGCCTGGGAATGCGTGCGGAGTTTCGAACGCACCTGCTGCGTGATCGTCAAGCACGCCAATCCCTCCGGGGTTGCCCTCGGCGAGACTGCGCTCGCGGCTTACGAACGCGCCTTCGCCACCGACCCGACCTCGGCCTTCGGCGGCATCATCGCCTTCAATACGATCGTGGATGTGGCTGCGGCCGAGGCCGTCTCGCGGCAGTTTCTCGAAGTGCTGATCGCACCGGGCTACACCGCGGAGGCGCTCGAGCTGCTTGCAAAGAAGCCCAATGTCCGTGTGCTCTCCGCGCGGCTTCTACCCCTCCATGCGTCCGCGAACCGGCTGGAGCTCAAGCGCGTGGGCGGCGGGCTGCTCGTACAGGATCCAGATGTCGCACGGCTCGATCCGTCCGCCCTGCGCGTAGTCACGAAGCGGGCGCCGACCCAGGCGCAGCTCGATGATTTGGCCTTCGTCTGGCAGGTGGCCCAGTTCGTGAAGTCGAACGCGATCGTCTTTGCGCGCGATGGGGCCACGCTCGCGATCGGCGCCGGGCAGATGTCGCGGCTCGACTCGGCCCGCATCGCCCGCATCAAGGCCGAGGCCGCGGGTCTCTCGCTGGTGGGCTCGGTTGCAGCAAGCGATGCCTTCTTCCCGTTCCGGGACGGCCTCGATGTGCTTGCCGATGCGGGCGCGGTGGCGGTCATTCAGCCCGGCGGCAGCCTGCGTGACGAAGAAGTCTTCGCCGCCGCCGACGAGCGCGGTGTCGCCATGGTCGTGACCGGCGTCCGGCATTTCCGTCACTGAGGTTGCATGAAGATTCTGGTCATTGGCTCCGGCGGCCGCGAGCATGCGCTCGCCTGGAAACTCGCGCAGAGTCCGCGGGTGCAGAAGGTCATCGTCGCCCCGGGCAACGCCGGCACCGCGCGCGAGGTGAACGTCGAGAACGCGCTCGCACGCACGATCGAGCAGTGGCTCGCACTTGCGAAGAACGAACAGGTCGCCTTCACCGTGGTCGGCCCGGAGGCCCCGCTCGCCGAAGGCGTGGTCGACCGTTTTCGCGCCGAGGGCCTTGCGATCTTCGGGCCAACGCGGGCAGCGGCCCAACTCGAGGCGTCCAAATCGTTCGCCAAGGAGTTCATGCAGCGGCACGGCATCCCGACCGCGCGTTACGCCGTGTTCACCGACCGCGAGGCGGCGCATGCGCACGTGATCCAGCACGGCGCGCCGATCGTGGTCAAGGCCGACGGACTCGCCGCGGGCAAAGGGGTGATCGTTGCGCTCACGATGGATGAGGCGCACGCGGCGATCGACGCCGTGCTGCCCGCGCCGGGCACTCCGGGGTACGGGGACGCGCGCGTCGTGATCGAAGAGTTCATGGCCGGTGAGGAGGCGAGCTTCATCGTGATGTCCGATGGCCAGAACGTGCTGCCGATGGCGACGAGCCAGGATCACAAGCGGCTTCTCGACGGCGACCTCGGCCCCAACACCGGCGGGATGGGGGCCTATTCGCCTGCCCCGGTGGTCACACCGGAAGTCCATGCGCGCGTGATGCGCGAGATCATCACGCCCACCGTGGTCGCGATGGCGCGCGAGGGTCGCCCTTTCACGGGTTTTCTTTACGCCGGGCTCATGATTTCGCCCGAGGGTGTACCGCGGGTCGTGGAATTCAACTGCCGCTTTGGAGACCCCGAGACGCAGCCGGTCATGATGCGGCTCAAGACCGATTTCGTCGGTCTCATCGAGGCAGCGCTCGCGGGGCGACTCGCTGAGGCCGAGGCCGAATGGGACCGTCGCGTCGCGCTCTGCGTGGTCATGGCGGCCGCGGGCTATCCGAACGACCCGCGCAAAGGAGACGTCATCACCGGCCTGCCGGGTGCGCCGCTCGAAGACGCCCATGTATTCCACGCGGGCACGGCGCTCGACGGCGAAGGCCGGGTGGTGACTGCCGGCGGGCGGGTGCTCTGTGTGACCGCGCTCGCCGATACGGTTCGTGCGGCGCAGAAGCGGGCCTATGAGGTGGCCGACGGCATCCGCTTCGAGGGTGCCCAGATGCGGCGCGACATCGGGCATCGGGCGGTGCGGCGATGAGTACGCCGGTGAACGCAGCAGTCGGCGGGCAGGAGGTCGAGGCGGTCCGCCACTGCCTGATTGATCTGCAGGCCTCGATCGTCGATGCGCTCGAGGCCGTCGATGGCGGCCGCTTCCTGCGCGACGAATGGAGGCGGCCCGAGGGCGGCGGCGGCATCTCGCGGTTGATCGAAGAAGGTCAGGTCATCGAGCGCGGCGGGGTCAACTTCTCGCACGTCAAGGGCAGCTCGATGCCCAAGAGCGCCACGGCCCAGCGCCCCGAGCTCGAAGGCGCGCCCTGGGAGGCGATGGGCGTCTCGCTCGTGATCCATCCGCGCAACCCCTACGCGCCCACCACGCACATGAACGTGCGCTTCTTCATTGCCGAGCCCGAGGGGCGAGCGCCCGTATGGTGGTTCGGCGGCGGCATGGACCTCACGCCCTACTACGGCTTCGAGGAGGACTGCCGGCACTGGCATGCGACCGCCAAGGCCGCGGTCGTTCCCTTTGGAGAGGCGCTCTGGCCGCGCTTCAAGCGCGGCTGCGATCAGTACTTCTACCTCAAGCATCGGCAGGAGCCGCGCGGTGTGGGCGGCACGTTCTACGACGACTTCAACGAGCTCGGGTTCGAAGCGAGCTTTGCGCTCACCCGCTCGGTGGGTGAGCATTTCGTGCCGGGCTATGCGCCGATCCTCGAGCGCCGCAAGGACACCCCTTACGGCGAGCGTGAACGCGACTGGCAACTCTACAGACGCGGCCGCTATGTCGAATTCAACCTGGTCTGGGATCGCGGTACGCACTTCGGCCTGCAGTCGAACGGGCGCACCGAGGCCATTCTGATGAGCATGCCGCCGCTCGTGCGCTGGCAATACATGCGTCGGCCGGAACCCGGCAGCGCCGAGGCGCGACTGCTCGAGCACTTTCTCGTGCCGCGGGACTGGGTCTGAGCCGATGATGATCGAGGTCAAGACACTCACACCCGAGGCGCTCGAACGCGCCAAGGCGCGCATGCGCGAGGTGCCGCTCACGCGCGAGACGGTTTTCCGGGGGCAGCTTCTCCATGTCGTCCAAGACACGGTGCGATTGCCGAGTGGTCGTACGGGTTCGCGCGAACTGGTACTCCATCAGGGCGCGGCGTGCATCGTGCCGGAGTTCGACGATGGACGGCTGCTGCTCGAAGTTCAGTGGCGGCACCCGGTGGGTCGGGTGATGGTGGAGTTTCCCGCAGGCAAGCTCGATGCGGGCGAGAACCCGCTCGTCTGCGCCCAGCGTGAACTCAAGGAGGAGACGGGCTTCTGGGCGCGCTCGTGGCACACACTCGGCTACCTCAACCAGGCGATCGGCTTTTGCGACGAGGTGATCCACATCTTCCACGCGAACGGCCTCGTAGCGGGGGAGGCCGCGCCTGACGAGGACGAACTGCTCGAGCTCTATGCCGCGAACCCTGAGGAGATCGAGCAGATGATCCGCGACAACGTGATCACCGACACCAAGACGGTGACCGCCTACTGCCGCTGGAAGCTCCTGCGCAAAGCCCATCCTGCACTATGAGCCGTCTCGTCCTGACCCTCTCCTGCCCCGACCGTCCGGGCATCGTTCACGCGGTCAGCGGCTTTCTCGTCGCCGAGGGCTGCAACATCGTCGAGGCGCAGCAGTTCGATGATGAGTCCACCGGCCGTTTCTTCATGCGGGTCGAGTTCGTGCGGCTCGCGGGTGCGCCGATCAGCGCGGCCGAGCTCACCAAGCGCTTTCGGGCCGTCAGCGAGCCCATGGCGATGCAGGCCGCCTTCTGGGACGCGACGCATCGTCTCCGTACGCTGATCCTCGTCTCCAGACAGGGGCATTGCCTGAACGATCTGCTGTTCCGCCACAGGAATGGCCAACTGCCGATCGAGATCGCCGCAGTGGCAAGTAACCACCGCGACTTCTATCAGCTCGTGGCGGGCTACGGCATCCCGTTCCATCACCTGCCGGTCACGCCCGAAACCAAGCCCGACCAGGAGCGCAAGCTGCTCGCGTTGATCGAAGAGGAGGGCATCGAACTCACGGTGCTCGCCCGCTACATGCAGATCCTCTCGCCCACGCTGTGCGAGCGGCTTGCCGGGCAGGCGATCAACATCCACCACTCCTTTCTGCCCTCGTTCAAGGGCGCACGGCCGTATCACCAGGCCCATGAGCGCGGCGTCAAGCTGATCGGCGCCACGGCGCACTACGTGACCAGCGATCTCGACGAAGGGCCGATCATCGAGCAGGAAGTCACCCGCGTGACCCACGCGATGGGCCCCGAGGCGCTGACCGAGGCCGGCCAGGACCTCGAATGCCGGGCGCTCGCCCGCGC
>CALDYQ010000022.1 GCA_937944385.1 uncultured Burkholderiales bacterium
AAGCCCGCGAGGATGTCGCGGAACGTCGCCGTGTCCTTGCCGAGCAGGAAGGCCACGTCGGAGTCGACCTCGTTGCCGAGGAGAGCGTTGGCGTTCTTGGCGATCCGCTGGGTCAGCATCACGAGGTTTCCTGCGAGCGCAGCCTCGCGCGCGCCCACGCCAGCGACCTGGGCCGCCAGTTGCTCGGTGAGTTCCAGCAGGCCCTGGTTGCCCTGATTCACGTTGCTTACGGCCTGGGACAGGGTAAGCAGGATGTCCTGCGCGGCGGCGAGTTCGGCGACGCGGCCATCGATCACTTCCCAGCGCTTGCGCACTTCGTCAAGCGCCGAGCGCACCGCTTCGGTCTGAGGCTCGGAAAGCGTCACCCCGCGGTAGTTGCCCCCTTGGGCAAGTGCTGCGAGGTTGGCAGCGAACTCATCACGGCTTTGCTTGAGCACCTCGAACGAGCCGGCGAGTCCCATCTCCGCCTGCGTCGAGCCGCGCACGAGGCGCTGCGAAAGCATCTGCATTTCGGTCGAGGCTGCGACCTGCGCCGTGTTCTTGCGCGCTTCTATGGCGTAGAGACCGAACGCAACGAGCATGAGCGCGAAAGTGGTGGCCAGTAGCAGACCGAGCACCTGGAACTGGCGCGCCGTGCTCAGGTGCCCGATCAGCGGAAGCCGTCGCGCTGGAGAGGCCGAAGCAGCAGCGGCCCGCATCTGATCCATCACGGCGATCGTGGCGTTGGGATCGTAGTCCGATGGCGCCGAATCATCGATCGTCAGCGGCGAAGACACGATGGTGGGAATATCCGGCGCGGGCGTGAGTGCGGGCTTGCGTCCGAACAGCTTGCCGAGTTGCAGATTCATGTTGCGTTACCCCGACACATCAAATTTCAGGCAGCGATCTGGAGAAAGCCAGGGTCGACCAGGAGTCGGTGGAAGTCCACTTCCGTCCATTCGGTGCCGTCTGCTGCCTTCCACTGGGCGATGGTCCAAGCGTCCGCGTTTGCTGCAAGTTGTTCCATCTCTTCGAGTTGCCTGAGGCCGAGCACACGGCTCACGAGCACGGCTGTCCGCGCCTTGGACAGATCGCCACCCAGGATGACGAGGCGCGCTTCGCCATCGAGGCGCGTCGGCTGCCCGGTCAACCAATGCGAGAGGTCGGTGACCGCGTAGAGCGTGCCGCGCACGTTCGTGATCCCGGAGAACCACGACTGCGTCTTCGCCACCCGGACGAGCGCAGGCACCGGCGCCACCTCGGCCACCTCGTCGAGACTCAACAGGAACTGCTGCCCGCCAAACGCCACGGCCAGGCGCGCGCGACGCTCCGGTTGCCGCGTCGCCTGCTGCAGACGCTCCGAAAGCGCGACCTGGAAATCACGCAGACGATTCTTGTTCTTGGCGCTCATTGCGGACGGTCCGGTGGATGGGTCAGTTCTTGCTCAGGCGGTCGATCAGCTTGAGCAACTCCCCGGCCACGATCGGCTTGACGAGATAGTCGCGCGCCCCCTGGCGAAGTCCCCAGATCTTGTCCGTCTCCTGGCTCTTGGTCGTGCAGATGACCACTGGAATGGAAGCCGTCTCGGGATCACGCGAAATCATGCGTGTCGCCTGGAAGCCGTTCAGCCCCGGCATCACGACGTCCATGAGGATCAGGTCTGGCTTGAGCAGTTTGGCCTGCTCTACTGCGTGCTCGCCGCTTTCGACCGAGTTCACCTCGAGCCCGGCGCCGATGAGGATCGTGGTGAGGGCATGGCGTTCGGTGGGAGAATCATCCACCACGAGTACTTTCTTGATTGGCATGGTCATGAACCCATCATCGAGGCTTGTCAGTCAAAAACGATTGCACGGCCGTGATCAACGACTCCTTGGTGAACGGCTTGGTCAGATACTGATCCGACCCCACCATGCGTCCCCTCGCCCGATCGAAGAGTCCGTCCTTCGACGAGAGCATGACCACCGGTGTTGCGCGGAACTTCGGGTTCTTCTTGATGAGCGCGCAGGTCAGGTAGCCGTCGAGACGCGGCATCACGATGTCGACGAAAATCACGTCGGGTACGTGGTCGGCAATCTTGGCCAGCGCATCGAACCCGTCTTCGGCGAGGATCACCTGGCAACCGGCCTGCAACAGGAAGATCTCGGCACTGCGGCGGATCGTGTTGCTGTCGTCGATCACCATGACCTTCGTCCCGACGAGCGGCCCGGTTGCTTTCCCCTGGTTGGTCGCAGTCGATGAGGTCGTCACGTCGTTAGCGGCAAGCCGGCTAGAAATACGTTGTCATGAAGTTTGCCACGGCTCGTGCATTCTTCGACGCGAGGATATCCGAAATGTCCTACGTCCCACGACGACTGTGGCGTGGCGCGTGATCAACGCCCGAGAAACAGCCGATAGGCCGGGTTGGCGGTCTCCTCGACCGAGGAATAACCCTGCCGCGCCAGCCCGTCGAGAAACGGGGCAAGAAACCGCTCGTCGCCCTTTGGGATCTGCAGACCGACCAGCACCCGTCCCACATCCGAGCCATGGTTGCGGTAATGAAAGAGCGAGATGTTCCAATCGCTCCTGAGCGCCGCGAGAAAGCGTGCAAGCGCCCCCGGGCGCTCCGGAAAGTCGAACCGAAAGATCCGCTCGCCCGCCGCGCCGACCGCATGTCCTCCCACCAGGTGACGGGTGTGCAGCTTGGCAAGTTCGTTGTCCGTCAGGTCCAGCGCCTTCATGCCGCCCGCACGGAAGTCATGGATGACCTTGCGGATCTCGCTGCGGTCGGCCACCTCGACGCCGACGAAGACATGGGCGTCTCCCGGTCCGGCGTAGCGGTAGTTGAATTCGGTGACCGACCGCGGGCCGAGCAGTTCACAGAAGCGTCGGAAGCTCCCGGGCCGCTCGGGCAGGGTGACGGCAAGCACCGCCTCGCGGTGTTCACCCACCATGGCGCGTTCGGCAACGAACCGGAGGCGATCGAAATTCATGTTCGAACCGCACGCCACCGCGACATAGGTTCGACCTTGGGCACGATGCCGCTCGGCGTACTTCTTCAAGCCCGCGACTGAGACCGCGCCTGCGGGCTCGAGCAGCGATCGGCAATCGGCGTATACGTCCTTGATGGCCGCGCAGATCTCATCGGTCGTCACGAGAATCGTGTCGTCCACGACCTGCTGGCAAAGACGGAAGGTCTCCTCGCCCACCTGACGCACGGCCACGCCGTCGGCGAAGAGACCGACCGTGTCGAGCATGACCCGGCGCCCCGCTTCGAGCGAGCGGGTCATCGCGGCTGAATCCGCCGGCTGCACGGCGATCACCTTCACCTCGGGGCGCACCGCCTTCACGTAACTGCCGATTCCAGCGATGAGCCCGCCGCCGCCGACCGCGACGAAGATGGCATCGAGCGGCCCCTGCCACTGGCGGAGGATTTCCATGCCGATCGTGCCTTGACCGGCGATGACGTCCGGATCGTCGTACGGGTGGATGAAGGCCAGGCGTCGGCGTCGCGCAAGAGCGACTGCATGCTCGTAGGCGTCGCTGTAGGACTCACCATGCAGCACCACCGTCGCGCCTCGCGCCCGCACTGCGTCGACCTTGATGCTTGGCGTCGTCTTCGGCATGACGATGCTGGCCCGCGTGCCCAGGCGCTGGGCAGACAGCGCTACGCCTTGTGCATGATTGCCGCTGCTCGCCGCAACCACGCCGCGTTTCAACTGGGCAGGCGGCAGGTGCGCCATCTTGTTGTAGGCGCCGCGCAGCTTGAAGGAGAAGACGGGCTGTTCATCCTCGCGCTTGATCAGCACGCGCCCGCGAACGCGGGCCGAAAGCAGCGGCGCTGGGGTCAGAGAGGTCTCGATCGCGACGTCGTAGACTCGCGCATTAAGGATTCGGGTCAGGTAGTCCACGGTCTGCTCGTCGGGCACCGCGGCGTATCCAAACGTGCCGTCGCGCCACGATCCGTTGCCAGTTTCCCCCTCAAATGTATAGGTCACGACCATGAACAGCCCGTCCCCCTCGCCTGCCACCTCGCCAGAGGAAATCCAGCGCCGCAAGCTCGCCGCCGCCCGCGAGGCGCTGGCCTACGTCCAGCCCGGAGAACTGCTCGGGATCGGCAGCGGGAGCACTGTCAACATCTTCATCAGCCTGCTCGCCGAGCGCGCGGGTGATATTCCGGCTGTGGTTGCCGCCTCGAAGGCATCGGAGACAGCGCTCACCGCCGCCGGGCTTCGCGTTCGCTCGATGGACGATGTCTCGCAGCTGGGTATCTACGTCGACGGCGCCGACGAGATCGATCCGCGCTTTCGGATGATCAAAGGCGGTGGGGCCGCGCTCACGCGCGAGAAGATCATCGCGCAGGCGGCGGAGCGCTTCGTCTGCATCGTGGATGCATCGAAGGAAGTCGATCGACTCGGGCGCTTTCCCCTGCCGATCGAGATCGTGCCGCCGGCACGCGCGCTCGTCGCCGCGACGGTCGAGCGCATGGGCGGCGTCGTCCGCGAACGCGCCGGTGTGGTCACCGACAACGGCAACCTGATCCTCGATGTGACCGGACTCGACTTCGGCGATCCCGAGGCCCTCGAGCGCAACCTCAATCAAATCCCTGGGGTCGTGTGCAATGGCGTCTTCGCGCTCCGGCCGGCGGACGTGTGCATCACGGCCGGCGAGCGCGTCACGATCCGCAAGCGCTGAGACCTCGCTCAGCGTGCTCGCTCGACGTTCACGCGCTCCAGACGCTCTGCCCCATCTTGCCGGCGCTGAGTTGGGCGAGGTAGCCGAGGTGACGCTCGAGCGAAGCGGCATCCACCTCGATGCGAACGAGCGGCACCCGGCCTGCCGCGCCACGATCCGGGTCGACCAGGCCTCCCTCGTCTGATGCTGGCGTCACGCTCATGTCGAGGCTCGCCTGCCCACGTGTCATCGCAAAGAAGACCTCCGCGAGCAGACGCGCATCGAGCAGTGCACCGTGCAAGGTGCGTTCGGCATTGTTGACGCCCAGACGCTCGCAGAGCGCATCGAGCGAATTCTTCTTGCCGGGGTAGAGGCTGCGCGCCAGCGTCACCGTATCCACGACCTCGACGTCCAGCTCGGCTACGCGCGGCAGTCCCAAGCGGGTGAACTCGGCATCGAGAAAGCCGATGTCGAACGCGGCATTGTGGATGTGGAGCCGCGCTCCGGTGATGAACTCGACCAGTTCGGGAGCAATGTCTGCGAACTTCGGCTTGTCGGAGAGAAACTCGCGCGTGAGCCCGTGCACCTTGAGCGCGCCCTCATCGCTGTCTCGCTCGGGGTTGATGTAGCGATGGAAGTGGCGGCCCGTGAGCGTTCGGTCGCGGGCCTCGACCGCGGCCACTTCGATCAGCCGGTGGCCGAGCTTCGGGTCGAAACCGGTCGTCTCGGTATCGAGAAAGAGAATGCGATCAGGACTTGCCATGCCGCTTGAGGGCCTCCTGGATTTCGGTGATCGCGCGCTCGATCTCGGCGTCGGACAGTTCGCGCTGGCCGGTATCCGGATCAGCGAGCGTGATCGTGCGGTCCATTTGGGTCGAGAACTCGCCGAGCGCAAGGGTTTCGGTCCGCGTCGTCGTGCCGTCCTGCCACGCATGCGATTCGCCCGCCCAGGCCACGGCGATCACGCTCAAGTTGTCGCAATCGATGCCCGCACGGCGCTCGGACTCGGCCAAAAGCTCCGGCGCCACCGTGCCGATGGGACCGGAGCTCAGCCGATGCACGATCTCCGCGTCATCGAAGGAACTCCACAGGCCATCGGTGCACATGAGTAGCAGATCACCGCCGTTCAGGGGCACACGCGGCGAAAAATCGACCGTGGGCTCGACCCCACCCCCGAGGCAGCTGAAGACCTTGTGCCGGTCGGGATGGGTAGCCGCCTCGGCCGGGGTGATCATGTGGTTGTCGAGCAGGTACTGAACCTTGGAATGGTCACGCGTTCGCGCGAGCAGCTTGCCCTTGCGCACGTGATAGAGGCGTGAGTCGCCCGCGTGCGCCCAGAACGCAGCTTCATCCTGAACGATGCACGCCACGCAGGTCGTACGCGGCGTGTCGGCCAGGCGAAAGCGCTGCGCATACTCCGACAGGGCTGCATGGGCCGCCTGCAGGCTCTTCTGCAGGAACACCACGGGTGAAGCAATCACCGGCTTGGCCTCGTTCTGGAAGCGCTCGAGAAAGAGTCGCACGGTGATGTGTGCCGCGATCTCTCCACCGATGTGGCCACCCATGCCGTCACAGACCACGAGCAACATCGAGTCGCTCGTGTAGACGTAGCCCACGCGGTCCTGATTGACCTTGCGCGCGCCGCGGCGTGTGTCCTGATAGATCGAAAATTCCATCGTGCGGGTCGGTGAGCCTCAGCCGCGCCGCCTGAATGCGTCAAGGGAACGCTGTTTGGGCGCCGCGAGCGAGCCCGCGTGCGAGGAGCCGCGGAGCGAAGAGCGAGCACGGGACAAAGCAATCGGGCTGGACAGCCAGTTGATCCGTGTTCTCCCAGTGTGACAGCGATTCATCGCTTCACCAAATCGGCGAGACGCTCGCTGATCCGCGAAATCAGGGGCTTTGGCGGGGGTTCCGCCTTCTGCATGAGCAGCTTCTGAACCTGCAGTACGGACTGCGGGCGCGCCATGATGTCGAGCTTCAGACACTCGTCGACGAGTGAGAGGAGATCGTCGGAGTATTTGCCCGCCCAGAGCTTACGGGCAGAAACGTAATGATCTTCCCGCATCCGGCTGTCGGCCGACTGCGGTGCGAAGGCGGCAAAGCAGGCGAAGATCGATGCCCCGATGCCGTAGACGTCCGTCCACGGACCCAGCTGGTTGGATTCGGAGTCCCGGTACTGTTCAGGTGCGGCGAATCCCGGTGTGTACATGGGGGTGATCTTCTTGCCGCGCGTGGCGAGCACCTGGCGCGCGGCACCGAAGTCCAGCAGCACTGGCGAGCCGTCGGTACGGATGTAGATGTTCGCCGGCTTGATGTCCAGGTGGAGAAGCCGCCTCGTGTGCACTTCGCGAAGACCGTTGAGCAGCCGCGAGAACACGTGCCGGATCAGGCTCTCGGGCAGCATGCCCTGATTGCCCTGGATGTACTGCTGCAGCGTGCGGCCGCGCTCGTAGCGCATCACCATGTAAACCGTCTCGTTGGCGCGAAAGAAGTTAATCACGCGCACGACGTTTGGATGATTGATGGTTGCGAGCGCCTTGCCTTCCTCGAAGAAGCACTTCATCCCGAAACGGAACGAGTCGAGGTTCTCGATCGAGCTCGCATGGACGCGCGAGCCCTCGGTTCGCAACACGAGGCCGCTGGGCAGGTATTCCTTGATCGCCACGACCTGCCCGTTGTCGTCCACGGCACGGTAGACGATCGAAAAGCCCCCACGACTGATCGCCCGATCGATTCGGTAGTTCTGCAGCTTGTAGCCTTGCGGCAACGCGCGGTTGGAAACGGCAGACATCGTGGGTGACTCGGGCGCGGCGATGTGCTCCGCGTGTTGAGGCGCGATCGGTAAATCGTCGATCGAATATAGCTGCTCGTGTCTCGTTCGCCTGCCCGCACCCGCACTGTGCGCAAAAAAGAAAGAGCTCCCGAGAGGAGCCCTTGCTGGCAGGTCGGCGGACGACCTTACTTCTTGTCGTCCTTGATTTCCTTGAACTCGGCGTCGACGACCTTCGCGTCGTCACCCGGTTTGCCACCGGCCCCTGCGGCACCGGCCGCGCCACCCGCCTGGGCGGACTGCGCAGCCTGAGCCGCTTGCGCGTCGGCATACATCTTCTCGCCAAGTTTCTGCGCCGCGCTGGCAAGCATTTCGGACTTCGCCTCGAGGCTTGCACGCGTGGCGCCCTCGTCCTTGAGCAGTGCCTCGGCATCCTTGAGTGCCGCCTCGATCTTGGCCTTCTCGCCTGCGTCGACCTTGTCGCCGTACTCGCCCAGCGAGCGCTTCACGCTGTGCACGAGCGCGTCGAGGCTGTTGCGCGCCTGCACCACCTCCAGCCGTTCGCGGTCGGCAGCCTCGTTGGCCTTCGCATCATTGATCATCCGGTTGATCTCCTCCTCGGAGAGACCGCTGTTGGCCTTGATGGTGATCTTGTTCTCCTTGCCCGTGCCCTTGTCCTTGGCAGAAACATGAAGAATGCCATTGGCATCGATATCAAACTGCACTTCGATCTGCGGCACGCCACGCGGAGCCGGCGGAATGCCCTCCAGGTTGAACTGGCCGAGGCTCTTGTTGCCGGCTGCGACATCACGCTCGCCCTGCAGCACGTGGATCGTCACAGCACTTTGGTTGTCGTCCGCCGTCGAGAAGACCTGAGACGCCTTGGTCGGGATCGTCGTGTTCTTCTTGATGAGCTTGGTCATCACCCCGCCGAGCGTTTCGATACCAAGCGACAGCGGCGTGACGTCGAGCAGGAGCACGTCCTTGCGGTCGCCCGCGAGCACGGCCCCCTGGATGGCCGCACCGAGGGCGACGGCCTCATCCGGGTTCACGTCCTTGCGAGGCTCCTTGCCGAAGAAGTTCTTCACCGCGTCGATGACCTTGGGCATACGCGTCTGGCCACCGACCAAGATCACGTCCTGAATGTCGCCGACAGACAGACCTGCATCCTTGAGCGCGACACGGCAAGGCTCGATCGTGCGCTCGATCAGGTCCTCGACCAGGGACTCGAGCTTCGCCCGCGTGATCTTCAACGTCAAGTGCTTCGGACCGGTCGCATCCATCGCGATGTAGGGCTCGTTGATCTCGGTCTGCTGGCTCGAGGACAGCTCGATCTTCGAGCGCTCGGCCGCCGCCTTGACGCGCTGGAGCGCGATCGGATCCTTGGTGAGATCGATACCCGAGGTTTTCTTGAACTCGTCGCAGATGTAATCGATGAGGCGCTGGTCGAAATCCTCGCCACCTAGGAAGGTGTCACCGTTGGTTGCGAGCACCTCGAACTGCTTCTCACCATCGACATCGGCGATTTCGATGATCGAGACGTCGAAGGTGCCGCCACCCAGGTCGTAGACCGCGATTTTTGCGTCCTTCTTGATCTTGTCGAGGCCGAAGGCGAGCGCGGCTGCGGTCGGCTCGTTGATGATGCGCTTCACTTCGAGACCGGCGATCCGGCCGGCATCTTTCGTGGCCTGGCGCTGGCTGTCGTTGAAGTAAGCTGGCACCGTGATGACTGCTTCGGTGACCTCGTGGCCGAGGTAATCCTCTGCGGTCTTCTTCATCTTGCGCAAGACCTCGGCCGACACCGCGGGCGGCGCGATCTTCTTGCCGCGCACTTCGACCCAGGCGTCACCATTGTCGGCCGCGACAATTTTGTAGGGCATCAGGTTGATGTCTTTCTGGACTTCCTTTTCCTGGAAGCGGCGGCCGATGAGACGCTTGACGGCGTACAGCGTATTGGTCGGATTGGTGACCGCCTGCCGTTTGGCCGGCGCGCCGACGACGATCTCGCCGTCCTCCATGTAAGCGACGATCGAAGGGGTCGTGCGAGCGCCCTCGCTGTTCTCGATGACTTTGGGTTGACCGCCCTCGACGATGGCCACGCAACTGTTGGTCGTGCCCAGGTCGATGCCGATGATTTTGGACATAGTGTGTTCCTCTCGTGTGTCTTCTCTGACCGGGCAGAGCGCCGGTTGATCTTGTCGAATCAGTTGGCGCCGGTTGCGTCGGCTTCAAGCGTCCCGTCGCCGGCGCGTGCCGCCGTCTCGGCGCGTTGCTTCGCCACCGCAACCATCGCTGGGCGCAGACAGCGCTCGCCGATCATGTAGCCCTTTTGGAACGTCGACAGCACCGTGCCGGCGGGCTGATCGGATTCGATCTGGGTCATAGCCTGATGAAGGTTCGGGTCGAACCGCGCGCCATCGGCCGCGATCTCCGAAATCTTGTAGCGCTCGAAGGCCGCAGCCAGATTGCGCAACGTCATCTCGGCGCCCATCTTCACCTGCTCGAGCGTTCCCCGATCGTCGCGCACGACGTGTTCGAGCGTGTCCTTGACGCCCAACAGGGCAAAGGCGAAATCCCGGATGGCGTAGTCACGCGCATTCGCCAGTTCGGTCGCATGTCTGCGCTGGACGTTCTGCAGTTCGGCGAGCGTCCTGAGCAGTTGATCCTTGGTTGCGGCCAATTCGGCGAGAACCGCCTCTGTGGCCGGTGTCTGCGTCGAGCCCGGCGTTGCTCCGCTCGCGACGCCATGCGGCTCGTCGCCCGCTTGGGCGGGTTCGGTCGAGTGTGCGCTTGCGTTGGCGCGTGATTGTGCGTTCGAGGCGGCCGCGGAACCCGCCGTTGGGGTGGACCCGTCGGTTTCAGGCTGAACAGTCATTTGGCGTCGAAAAGAAAATGCTCTCAGAGAAGTAGGGGGCGCTCCGCCCGGATTCAAGTCGCTCAATCAAGTAAATCGCGTGAGTCCCGCATGGTCGGGCGCAGGAGGGCACGGACCGTGCGCGAACCACGAAGACGCCGACGCAGGTTATACTTTCGGGCTTTTCTTATCCATCTCCCTTCAGCCCATGGTTGTCATTCGACTCGCCCGCGGCGGTGCCAAGGGCGCCCCGTTCTACAACATCGTGGTCGCGGATTCCCGCAACCGTCGCGACGGTCGCTTCATCGAGCGGCTTGGTTACTACAACCCCGTCGGCAAGGACGGGGCGGAAAACGTGCGCATCGCGCAGGACCGGCTCTCGCACTGGGTCGGCAAGGGCGCCCAAATGTCCGACACGGTCGCCCGTCTCGCCAAAAAACTGGCCAAGGCGGCCCCCGCGGCAGCCTGACGCGAGGGCGTCCTTGGCTGACGCGCCCTCGCCCGCGCCGCGACCGGATTCGCAAGCGCTCTCTGCTCCATCTCGCTTCATCGCGCTTGGCCGCATCGGCCGGCCCCATGGCCTGCGCGGAGAACTTCGGCTCTTCGCCTACTCCGATGGCACAACGCTCCTTGATGCGCTTCGGCTCATCGTCGGGCGCAACTGGATGGATGTTGAACACATCCGTAGCACATCGGAGTGCCTGATCGTCAAGTTCCGCGGCGTCGACTCGCCCGAGGCGGCAATCGCCCTTCGCCATGCTGAGGTGGGGCTCCCACGCGAAGACCTGCCCGAGCTTGGGCCCGGCGAGTTCTACTGGGTTGATCTGATCGGGTTGTCCTGCCAAAGCGAGACGCGGGATTTCGGACAAGTCGTCGAAGTGTTCGAGGCGGGCGCGCACCCGATCCTCCGCGCTCGCGACGCTTCCGGCCGGGAAGAGCTGATTCCCTGGGTCGACGCCGTGGTGCTGGCCATCGAGCCCGAGCAGGGGCGAATCCTTGTCGATTGGGCGGGCCTCGAGTAACCGAGATGAGCACCGTCGACGCACCGACCTACGCGGTCGTCGCCGTGTTCCCCGAGGCGGTCGAAGCCGCCCTTGCGATCGGCGTCGCTGGTCGCGCACGTGAGCGCGGGTGCTGGCACTGGCACGGGGAGTCCCTGCTCGATGTTGCGCGCCGCCTCGGTCGGCGCGTCGACACCCGGCCGCGCGGGGGGGGGGCCCGGCATGCTTCTCAGGCCCGACGTGCTGGATGCCGCACTTGCCGCAGCCGACGCGGCCCATCGGCACTCGTGCCGCCGCGTGATCCTGACTCCCGATGGCCTTCCGCTGACGCAGGCGCTGGTTGAGGCTTTAGCTCAAGAGCGTGCGCTCACTGTCGTCGCTGGCCGCTACGAAGGCTTCGATGACCGCTGGCTTGCGAGAACTGAAGCGCTCCAGGTGTCACTCGGCGACTACGTGCTCTCGGGCGGCGAGCCGGCAGCCGCCGTGCTTCTGGATGCGGTGATCCGACTCCTGCCCGGGGTGCTGGGGGATGTCGAGTCGGCTGAACTCGATTCTTTTTCCACCCGTCTGCTCGATTACCCCAATCTCGGGGTGGATGGCTCGCTCGACGCGCCCCGGCTCGACCCCGTGCTCACGTCGGGCGACCACGATCGCCTCGCCGCATGGCGGCGCGAGCAAGCCCTCCTGCGGACGCTCGAGCGACGCCCGGATGTGCTCGCTGCCGCCCGGTTGAGCCCGTCCGATCGGGCCAGCCTGCGTAGCGCACTACGCAAACTGGCGTCGACACGGTAGAATCACGGGCTTTCTTCCACGCGTTGACGTGGATTGGTTGCTCGACCCGGTCCTTGCCTCGAGCCTGGGCCTTTCCGTCGAGCAACAGGCGCAGACGAAGGCTGTCCCGGGTCTTGGACACGCCCGTCTACACGCCCGCCCCCTCGGGGAGCGGAGCGCCGCTTTCCACCTCTCTCGCCCACGCACTCCAACAGGACTTCGCATGAACAAGATCATTGCTCAGCTCGAGCAGGAAGAAATCGCCCGCCTCGGCAAGACCATCCCCGATTTCGCGCCCGGTGACACGGTCATCGTGAACGTAAACGTCGTCGAAGGGGACAAAAAGCGCGTCCAGGCTTACGAAGGCGTGGTGATCGCCAAGCGCAACCGCGGCCTCAACAGCTCCTTCATCGTCCGCAAGATCTCGAGCGGCGAAGGCGTCGAGCGTACTTTCCAGACCTATTCGCCATCGATCGCATCCATCACGGTCAAGCGTAAGGGCGATGTCCGCCGCGCGAAGCTCTACTACCTGCGCGAGCGCTCCGGCAAGTCGGCCCGCATCAAGGAAAAGCTGAACGTCACGGCCGACTGAGGTCGATCGCGACCGGGGTGCTGCGCGGGCCTTTCCTGCGCAGCACCGCCGCGTGCGCAACGCGCCCTGTTGCCAACGGCACAGCGCGCAAGCCGAGGGGTGATCACGCGCTCGCATCGCTCCGGGCTCTCGCGTACATTCCCTGACCATGCGCACCAGCCTGTATGCCGCCATCGGCGTCAGCAACAGCAGTTCGACGAGCGAGATCCGCGCCGCCCTGCGCGCGCTCGTTCGGCGTTTCTGGGCGGTACCGCGCGATCCCTCGGGTGACTCGGAAGAGGCGCTCCGCTTCATTTCGCTTGCCGCCGGCATCCTGACCGACGACAGACGTCGAGACAACTACGACGTGTCGCTGTCGCCAGGGGTTGGTACCGGGCCGTGGCGCGTGCCATTCGCCTCGGCCCGTCAATCCGCAGCGGACGATCCCACCGACGTTCCGAGCGCCGCCGCCGTCGACGTCGGCGTCTCGCAACTGTCGGTGGGCGTCGCGCGTGAGGTCACGCTACCCAGCGTCGAAGCCTTCGCCGAAAACTTCCCGGGCGAGACGAGCCGCCCGATCGTCGGGATCACGGCCGCGGCACTGGTGGCCCTGGTGCTCGTGGTCATCGCCGCGCTCGCCCTGGCACGCGAGTGGGGTGGAGGCCCCGGGGTCGGCCTAGGACTGGGCGCGGCGGCCATGGCCATCGCCGCGCTGATCGGAGCGACCACAGCCCAACGCGCGCGCCAGAACGATGGCGCCCAAAGTCTGTCGCACCTCGCCGTCATCAAATGGCGCCGTGACGGCTCGGTCTTCGTCGGTATTCCCCCCCCAGAGCAGGACACCGCATGGCTGTTCCGGCTGCGAATGGCAGAGCTCACGCGGAGCACCAACGGTTATCTGGTCCAGTCCGTGCCGTGGCGACGGACTCTCGCGCGCGCCTTCGACCTGGCACTGAGCGTCTGGGTCGTGGCCCTGCTCGCCAACGTGCTGTCCTGGCTCCTCCCCGGTGCCTCCGGTCTTGCCATCGCGACCTGGTCACTGTCTCCGATCCTGCTCCCCACGCTCGCGGTCCTGCTGGTCCTCGCGATCGAGCCGGCACTGATGGCTCGATATGGCTGGACGCCTGGCAAGTGGCTCCTTGGCCTGTACGCGGTCTTCGGCGTGACGCACGTCGGAGCGCGTTCAAAGGCCGAGGTTCGCACAGCTGCCCGCCGTCGCGCGTGGCAGGCGGCATGGTACGGTCTGGCCTTGGGCTTCCTGCCGGCTACCCTCCTGCTGCTCAAGCAACGCTGGCATGCGCTCCGAGACAACGAGCCGCGCTGGGATGCCGCCTCCGACACCGTAATCCTCGCCCGACCCGTCGCCTGGCTGCCCGCCACATCGGCAGCGCTCACCGTCCTGGCGGCGTTCCTGCTGGCCACCACGTTCTGGACACGCAACGTCACGGCGGCCTGGAACGACCTCAGCACGTGGCTCGCAGCTTTGCGACCATCTGCATCGATCAGCGCACCGCCTGCCCAACCCGCGCAACCCGCGGAAGCTGCCGTGAACGGTGCACGAACGGGCCCCGCCGAGCCGCGCGCCGAGAGCGCGCCTCCTTCCCCCCACGGCAAGGCGCCCGCGACAAAGACGCCGCCCCCCAACGGCAAGCCCGTCGACAACACCGAGGCGAGGATCGCCCAGCAGGCCGCGGGCGCGCAAGCCCGACGCGCGCGCATCGAACGTGCCGAGGCTGCCGTCGCCGCCGTGCGGCGCGGGCAGGGCACCTATGGTCCGCTGCAATCCCTCTGCCAACGCTGGACCGAAGACCAGCCCGGACGTGCCGAAGCGTGGCGGTGCTACGGTCTGGCGCAGTACGAGAATGGGGCCGGGACAGCCGCGCTGCCCGCGCTCAGGACGGCGCTGAGACTCGAACCGAAGGACCCGGAGGCGGAACGCGCGATCCTGATGATCCTGCGGCCGCAATGATCAATCCCGCGGTGGGATCGCGTCGTGCGCCCACCGGGATGAGTGTTATCCGGCGTTACTTGCGCTGGAGCACGTAGGTGTACGTGGAGCCTGACTGCGTCGATTCGAGCAGCAGGTTTCCGGTCTGTCGCGCGAAGGCCTCGAAGTCCCGGACCGTGGCCGGATCCGTGGCGAGCACACGCAACCGTTCTCCCGACTTCATGTCGTTCAGCGCTTTCTTCGTCCGCAGAATGGGAAGCGGACAATTCAACCCGCGTGCATCAACCTCGTGTTCGGCTTCAGTACTCATGTTCGGATTCCGTTGAGATCCCAGCTGCAGCGTCGCACTTACGCGTGATTCGATTCGCGTACGCGACTGCGATTGTATCGGCGCCGGTTTCCATGAACAGGCCGCCGGACGGCGGCTACAACCTCAATCGAGAAATTCGAATAGCTTGACCACGCGCCGGACACCGGCCGTCGAAGCGGCCACCTCGGCCGCCGCATCGCCCTCGGCGCGAGTCACGAGTCCCATGAGATACACCGTGCCCGACTCGGTCACCACCTTCACATGGTTCGCCTGAAAGCGCCGATCGGGCACGAAGCGTGACTTGACGAGCGCCGTGAGTCGTGTGTCGTTCGTGATCGACATCAGCGTGGGCCGCGGACCGACCACCATTTCGTTGTAAACACGAGCCGCATTGGGTGCAACTGCACGCACCTCGGACTCCACGCCGCTTCGGATCGCCTCGGTGGCCGCCTCACCGCTGATCAGAATGTGCTTGTTGAAGCTCGTGATGTTGACGTGGACTTGGTCGGCGTAGCGATTCTTGACCCGGAGCACAGCCCGGGTCTCGATCGTCTGGTCGTCGAGGATGGTGCCGGGAGTGCGCCGATCCTCAACCACAGCCACGGCCGTGACGGCCCCACCGACGACGAGCGCGGCGCAGCCACTCAAAAGCATGCTCGCGGCAGCGAGTGCTGCCATCGCCGCGAGACGCGTCGCCCACCCGACTGCTCGATCGCTCATGCGTTCTCTTCCTTTCCGGATTCGTGCGCCAACCTGCATTATCGACCCGACGTTGCCGTCGATGCACGACGTTATCGAACATCAGCCGGGTTACTCCGCTGTCGTCGACTCTTGCGCTAGCCCGTCAGTTCGACGAGACGTCGAACGCCGCGTGCAGCCATTCGAGGGCGCCGTCGGCATCGGCAAAGATCACGTCGAAGCGGCAAGGCGGCGATCCCGGGTAGCCGCTCAGCCAGAGTTGCGCGGCGGTCGCCAGCCGCCGCTGTTTGTCGCGGGTGATGCTCGAGCGCGCTCCGCCGAAGCGGTCGTCCGAACGCAGACGAACCTCGATGAACACGATCGTCTGACCCTCGCGGGCGATCAGATCGATCTCTCCGAAACGACACGACCAGTTGCGTTCCAGAATGTCCAGACCGGACGCGCTGACGAGCGCCGCGGCGCGCGCCTCCGCTCGCTTTCCCGCGGTCTGCGCGCGAGTGACCATTCTCCCCGGTCTCGGCAGCGACCTGACCACTCAGGGGCCAAGGCGAACCAGCCGCCGTTCGCGGAATTCGCCCACCGCAGGCGTGCGTCGGTACTGCCGGTCGCGGAGCTCCAGTCGACCGATCGCGCCTTCCAGCCGATCGGGCGCATCCGCGCCCCTCGCAGCCAGCGCAAGCCGCGCGGCGTCCACGCCGAGCGCGTGCAGGCGAAGCAACGTAGGTGAGGCAACGTCTGCGGGCGTGTAGCGCTCCCATTGTGCGCTGTCGCTGTCGACCACGAGCGGCGCGTCGGCAATCCGCACGCCGGTCCAGTCAACGACGCGCTCGAGTTCGACCTCGTAGCTCGCGGTCGTGATGTAGATCGCGATGCCGCGCAAAAACGGCCGCAGCTCGGAAAGCGTGCGTGCGCTGCCGGCGAAGATCACGCAGTCGACTCCGTCGGCACGCCACTCGGCTGCACTGCGCTGCCACTGCGCCCGTGGAGGAACGGCGACCGAGCGCAGCGGCTGCGCACTGGCGTCACGCCACCAGGCTGCGACCGCCACGGCCACGCGCGTGGCGATGGGCCCGCTACCCTCGAGCAGCAGCGTGCCGCGGCAGCCGTCCGTGATGGCCCGCTGGGCGATGGTCTCGGCCTCACTCTCGAGATCCGGCGACACGGTGAGAAAGGGCTTGGGCGGTGGCGCGCCGAGCGGCGCGAGAAGCAAGGTCGGGCGCGCGCGTGCCGGTGGCGCCGCCATCAACGTGGCCACGTCGGCGCGCCCAAGTGGCCCGATGATCCAATCGACACCGTGATCCGAGCACCCGTCATAGGCAGCGGACACACTCAGGCGTCCGCCGTAGGTGCAGTCGACCCACTCGACCGCGCCTTCGGCGACGCGCAAGGCTTGCTGGATGCCTTGCCGAACCGCCTGGGCCGCACGGCCGAGCAACGCGTCCTCGATCGGCAGCAAGACGCCGATGCGCATACCCGCGGAAGAGGCACCGGCGGCGGCAGAGGGCAACCCATCGCTCCGGCGCGACGACGGCTCTGGCAGGGCGGCTTCGGACACGGCGGAGGTACTCGTCAGTGCGAAGGCACTGGGGATGCAAACGAGCGCGACGGAAAGCGCAAACGCGCCCCATGCGCTCAGCCCCGCGCGTCGCCCGGCGACCCGCCCTGAACGCGTCACGGGCCGAACTGCGCGCTCCTTCGTACACTGACTCACCATGGCCGCCGATTCCGCCTCGCTGATGCGCTCGACCCTTGCGAGGGACGGGCAGACGCCATCCCCTCTTCCGGCCGCATTGTATGTAGCGGCCACCCCGCTCGGAAATCTGGGCGACATGACGTTGCGCGGGCTCGACACCTTGCGCCGCGTCACGGCCATTGCCTGTGAAGACACCCGTGTGACCGCTGACCTCCTGCGTCTACTGGGTCTGACGGTCCCGGTGCTGATTTCGGTGCGCGAGCACAACGAGCAACGCGCGGCCGAGGGCGTGGTGGCCCGCATCGCCGACGGCGAGGCCATCGCCTATGTCAGTGATGCGGGCACCCCGGGCGTGAGCGACCCCGGTGCGCGGCTGGTGGCCGCTGTTCGTGCTGCCGGCCACCCGGTGGTTCCGGTGCCGGGGCCATCAGCCGTCACGGCTGCGCTCTCGGCCGCAGGCATCGCGGACACCGCGTTCACCTTCACCGGATTCATCCCGCGAGATCGCGCGGGCCGCCAGGCCTTCCTCGAGACGCTGGCGAAGCGTCAGGAGACGACGATCTTCTTCGAGTCGCCGCACCGCATCGAGGCCACCCTCAGGGCTCTGGTGCAAGCGCTCGGCACCACCGAACCCGCGCGCCGTGTGGTGATCTGCCGCGAGTTGACCAAGCGCCATGAGGAGATCGTGAGTCTTGCCATCGACGGGCTCGTGGGGTGGGTCGAGGCGAATGCCTCGCGTCTGCGGGGGGAGTTCGTGGTTCTCGTCGCCGGGACGTCGACCCAGACGCCGGACACCGCGCTCGATGCGACGAGGCTCATGCGCGCGCTCGCGGCCGAGTTGCCACCCGCGCGCGCCGCCAAGATTGCCGCGCGCGTCACCGGGCTGCCGCGCGAGACCCTCTATGAGCTCGCGGGGACGCTGGCTTCGTCCGACTCACCGAGCTGAGATCGACGGCGTGCTCGCCTCGCCGACTGCATCGGATGCGGCCGATACAATCGAAATCACCCTCAAAAGCGGTGCTGCCGGGCGCTGACAACCTTCGTTCGCAACCGCTCCCGTTCCTCCGAGCATGGCCCCCTTCGTCGAACTGGCCGATGTCACCTTCGGGTACAACGCCTCGCGCACCATCCTGTCCGGCATCACGCTCGCCGTGCCGCGCGGCAAGCTCGTCGCCGTCATGGGCGGGTCGGGCTGCGGCAAGACGACGGTGCTCCGATTGATCTGCGGCCAGCACAAGCCCAGTCTCGGAGAAGTCCGCGTGGGCGGCCGCTCCGTCGCCGCGATGAACCGCGAGGAACTTCAGGCCCATCGGCGGCGTCTCGGCATGCTCTTCCAGTTCGGTGCGCTGTTCACCGACATGACCGTATTCGACAACATCGCCTTCCCGATGCGGGAACACACCGCGCTGCCCGAGCCGGTGATCCACGACATGGTGCTCATGAAGCTCAATGCCGTAGGGCTGCGTGGCACCGCAGAGCTGAAACCTTCGGAGCTTTCCGGCGGCATGGCCCGACGCGTGGCGCTCGCCCGTTCGATCGCGCTCGACCCGGAGCTCGTGCTCTACGACGAGCCGTTTGCAGGGCTTGATCCGATCTCGCTCTCGGTGGTCGGGCAGTTGATCCGCAAGCTCAACGATGCCTTGGGCATGACCTCGATCCTCGTGACGCATGACATTCAGGAGTCACTGAAGATCGTCGATTACATCTACTTCATTTCCGAGGGCCGCGTCGTCGCAGAAGGCACGCCCGAAGCCATCCGCGCATCCAGCGACCCCTTCGTGCGGCAGTTCGTCGACGGCGAGATCGACGGACCGGTCCGGTTTCACTATCCGGCGCCGCCGCTGGCCGCACAGTTCGGCGCACCCGTGGGCGCGAGGCACTGATGGCACTGGACGCGCTCGCGAACGTGTTCGTCCGCCTGGGTACGGCGTCGCGCAAGGGCATCACGCGCCTCGGCTTCGCGATGCGCTTTCTTACCGCCGTGGTCAGCCACAGCGGCACCGCGCTCACGCGGCCGCGACTCGTCGTGCGCGAGGTGTACTTCGGTGGCGTGCTCTCGCTCGTCATCGTCGGCATCAGCGGACTGTTCATCGGGATGGTGCTCGCGCTCCAGGGGTATGAGACGCTGGTACGCTTCGGCGCGAGCGAATCGATGGGGGTGCTCGTCGCGCTTTCCCTCGTGCGGGAGCTCGGACCCGTGGTGACGGGGCTCCTCTTCGCGAGCCGGGCCGGCTCTGCCGTCACCGCCGAAATCGGTCTCATGAAAACCACCGAGCAGCTCGCGGCCATGGAAGTCATGGCCGTCGATCCGATCGCCCGCGTGGTCGCACCGCGATTCTGGGCGGGCGTGATCTCGATGCCGCTGCTCGCCGCGATCTTCTCGATGCTCGGCATTTACGGTGGCTTCGTGGTCGGTGTGCCACTGCTCGGCATCGATGCCGGTGCCTTCTGGGGTCAAATGCAGGCTGCCGTCGACTGGCGCCACGACGTGCTGAACGGCGTCATCAAGAGCGTGGTCTTTGCTGTGGCGGTTTCGCTGATTGCGGTGTTCGAAGGCTACGACTGCACCCCGACGGCCGAAGGTGTGTCTGCAGCCACGACACGCACGGTCGTCACCTCGGCCATCGCCATCCTTGCCCTTGATTTCGTGCTCACGGTTTTCATGTTCCGTGGGGGAGTCTGAAATGACACAACGTGCGATCGACCTTTGGGTCGGCATCTTTGTCGCGATCGGTCTCGCGGCGCTCCTCTTTCTCGCGCTCAAGGTCGGGAACCTGCTCAAGTTCAACGAGGATGCGCACGGTTACGTGATCGAAGCTCGCTTCGACAACATCGGGAACCTGAAGCCGCGTGCTCCGGTCAGGAGTGCAGGTGTCGTGGTTGGTCGCGTGGAGTCGATCGCGCTCGATGGCAAGACCTTCGAGGCCGTGGCCCGGCTGCGGATCGACAACCGTTTCCAGTTCACGCGCGACACGATCGCAGCGATCTACACCTCGGGCCTGCTCGGCGAGCAGTTCGTGGGACTCGAAGCCGGGGGCGACACGGTGATGCTCAAGGACGGAGACACGTTGCGGAAGACCCAGTCGGCGATGCAACTCGAAAAGCTCGTGTCCCAGTTCCTGTTCAGCCGGGCTGCGGACGGTCCGAGCGGCCCTGCTGGCGCTACACCGGCACCCACGCCGCCCTCGTCATCTTCGTCGGGAGTCAAGCCGTGACCGTTTCTCTCCGCCCAACCGTCCTCGTGTCCGCGCTTGCGGCCCTCACCCTCTCGGGCTGCGCCTCGTTCCGAGCCGCTGCACCGGGCGACCCGCTGGAGCCGGTCAATCGGGGCATTCACTCTTTCAACAGCACGTTCGATCACTACCTGTTCCGTCCGATCGCCAAGGGCTATGACGCGGTCATGCCGACACCGGTCAAGCAGGGGGTATCGAACGTCTTCCAGAACATGGCGGACGTACAGTCATTCGTCAACAGTGCCCTGCAGGGCAAGGCGGCAAAGGCGGGCGACGATCTGGGTCGGGTGATCATCAACACCACGCTCGGCCTGGGCGGCCTCTTCGACCATGCGAGTGCCATGGGCATCGAGCGTGGGAACGAGGACTTCGGCCAGACGCTCGGACACTGGGGCATCGGGCCCGGGCCCTACCTCGTGCTGCCGTTCCTCGGCCCGTCGAGCCTGCGCGACTTCGGCGGACGGCTGCTAGATAGTCAGATCGATCCGTTGGGCTATGTGTCCCCCGTCAAGGCGAGCAATGCGTTACAGGGACTACGCGTCGTGGACACCCGGGTGAGCCTCTTCCCGTTCGACCAACTGCTCGCGCAGGCAGCGCTCGACCGCTACACGTTCACGCGCTCGGCCTATCTGCAACGCCGAGAAAGCCTCGTGCTCGACGGCAAACGACCCAAGGAATGAAGCCCAGATGAACCTTCGCGTCCGCCTTTCGCGCCTCGCCCTGTCCGTGAGCAGCATCCTTGCGTGGATCATTGCGTCGGTGCTCGCGACCGTCGTGTTGGCCGCCCCAATGGCACCCGCAATGGCACCCGATGAGCAGGTGCGCAAGGTCTCGAGCGAAGTCACCGCGATCCTCAAGTCGGATCCGAACATTCTCG
The DNA here is from genome assembly GCA_937944385.1 of uncultured Burkholderiales bacterium. GTDB lineage: Bacteria > Pseudomonadota > Gammaproteobacteria > Burkholderiales > Casimicrobiaceae > Casimicrobium. The sequence continues at coordinate 21,357 of CALDYQ010000022.1, forward strand.
GCAATCCTTCGAAGCTGCGCGAACTGATCGAGTCGAAGCTCTTGCCGAACTTCAATTTCGCTCGAATGACCCAGCTCGCGATGGGGCGGAACTGGGCGCGCGCCACACCGGAACAGCAAGCGGCGCTCACGCGTGAGTTCCAGACGCTTCTCGTCCGCACGTATTCGGGCGCGCTCGCCAACTTCCGCAACAACACGATCGAGATCCGGCCGCTGCGTGTGCAACCGACCGATACGGATGTCACCGTGCGCACGCAGGTCATGCAGCCCAATGGGCAGGGCATCCCCATCGACTACGCGATGGAGAAGTTGCCCGACGGTCGCTGGCAGGCCTACGACGTCAGCGTGGGCGGGGTCAGCCTGGTCACCAACTATCGCGACGAGTTCAATGCGGTCGTGCGCGATCAGGGTGTGGACGCGCTGATTCGGCAGTTGCAGTCGAGAAACAAGTGACAGCGTGAGCGCCGAATTGGCTACAGCGCACGCGATGGAACTAAAACTCACCGGCGCGCTCGATGCGACGACCGTGCCCGCACTCTGGACTGCGCATTCCAACCAGAGCGCGGGCAAGGACGGCTGTGTCATCGACCTGGGCGGGGTCGCGCAAATCGACTCGGCGGGTCTTGCGTTTGTGACGGCCCTCTCGCGCACACTTGGCGGCGCGCGGCTCATCAATGTTCCGGCCAAAGCCCGTGTTCTCGCGCGGGCTTACGACGTCGAGGCGCTGCTCGGCGACTCCTAGAATTACGGGTTTTCCCAGTGCGCCCGACCCGAACGTGACCTCCTCTCCACCCGCCGTCGAATTCGAGCGGGTCAGCAAGACATTCCCTGCTGCCTCAGGCGCGGTTCGGGCGCTCGATGACGTGTCCTTCACGGTCGAGCAAGGAGAGTTTTTCGCCCTCCTGGGCCCGAACGGCGCCGGCAAGACGACCCTGATCTCGGTGCTCGCCGGCCTTGCACGCCCAACCTCAGGGACTGCGCGCGTGCTCGGCTTCGACGTCACACGCGACTATCGCGAGGCGCGCTCGCGGCTCGGCGTGGTCCCGCAGGAACTCGTGTTCGATCCGTTCTTCACGGTCCGCGAGACGCTCGAGCTGCAGGCACGCTACTACGGCGTGCGCGAGGCCGGGCCCTGGATCGACGAGCTTCTCACGCAGCTCGATCTCACGCACAAGGCCCGCGCGAACATGCGTGCGCTTTCCGGCGGCATGAAGCGCCGCGTCATGGTCGGTCAGGCGCTCGTGCACAAGCCGCCGGTCATCGTGCTCGACGAGCCCACGGCCGGCGTCGACGTGGAGCTCCGCCAAAACCTCTGGGCCTTCATGAAGCGCCTGAACGGTGAGGGACACACGATCATCCTCACCACCCATTACCTCGAGGAGGCTGAATCGCTCTGCACGCGCGTGGCCATGCTGAAGGCCGGGCGGCTCGTGGCGCTCGACTCGACCGAGCGGCTGCTGCGCGGCGTCGGTGGGGTGAGCGTGGAGATCTCGGCCGAACGGCTGCCGGAGGCCCTCGCAGAGTCGGCCACGCTTCAGGCCTCGGGGGCCTTTGGATTCACGCTGCCGGATCACGCGGCGCTCGAGGGCGTGCTTGCCGCGTTTCGTTCGGCCGGCGTCTCAGTACGCGAGCTGCGTGTCGGCGGGGCCGATCTCGAGCAGGCGTTCCTGCGACTCACCGCGCGCGATGCGGGGACGGCATGAGCATGGACATGACGAGGAAGCCTGCCATCGCGCGGGGCACGATCCTCGGGCCTGGATTCCGCGCCCTGCTCGGCAAGGAAGTCCTGCGCTTCTGGAAGGTCGCCCTCCAGACGATCGTGGCCCCGGTGGTGACCACGCTGCTCTACCTCCTGATCTTCTCGCACGTTCTCGACGAGCATGTGCGGGTCTATGACGGGCGCGTCGCCTATACCGCCTTCCTCGTGCCGGGGCTCATCATGATGAGCATGCTGCAGAACGCATTCGCGAACAGTTCCTCCTCGCTCATCCAGTCGAAGATGATGAGGAATCTGATCTTCATCCTCCTGCCCCCGATCACCTCGCTCGAGATCTATCTCGCCTACGTGCTCGGTGCGGTGTTGCGCGGGCTCGCGGTCGGCTTTGGCGTCTGGCTCGTCACGCTGCCGTTCGTGCCCTGGCACGCGCTCGTGCCGGATCACCCGCTGTGGAACGTCGCCTTCGCCGTCTTCGGCAGTTCCGCGATGGGCACGCTCGGGCTGATTGCCGGTATCTGGAGCGAGAAGTTCGACCACCTCGCCGTATTCCAGAACTTCTTCATCATGCCGCTCACGTTTCTCTCGGGCGTCTTCTACTCGATCCACTCTCTGCCCGTGTTCTGGCAGACGGTATCGCATCTCAATCCCTTCTTCTACATGATCGACGGGTTCCGCTACGGCTTCTTCGGCGCGGCTGATGTCTCACCCTGGCTCTCGCTCGCGATCCTTCTTCTCTTCAACCTCGTGCTCAGCGCGGTCGCGCTCCGTCTGCTTGCGACCGGCTACAAACTACGCTCATGACCCTGCCCACACCCGAACAGGTTCGTACCTGGATCGCCGAAGGTCTCGACTGCCAGCACCTCGAAGTCGAGGGTGACGGCCAGCATTTCCAGGCGCTCATCGTGAGCGCCGCATTCGATGGGCTGCCGCTCGTACGTCGCCAGCAAAAGGTCTACGCAGCCCTCGGGGAGCGCATGCGCGCCCAGATCCATGCACTATCGATGAAGACGCTGACCCCGGCCGAATGGGCCGAATGGGCTGGGCGGAGCAGCCGCGGTGGATAAGCTCGCGATCACGGGCAACGGCCCGCTCCGGGGCGCAGTGCGCATCTCGGGGGCGAAGAATGCGGCGCTACCGATCCTCTGCGCGCCGCTACTCACGCGCGAGCCGGTGACCATCGTCAACGTGCCACAGTTGAATGACACCCGCACGATCGTCCGCCTCTTGAACCAGATGGGCGTCACCGCAGCGCGCACCGAGACCCATCGCGTAGAGATCGATGCCTCGACCCTGACCACGCCGGTTGCGGGCTACGACCTCGTGAAGACCATGCGGGCCTCGGTGCTTGTGCTCGGTCCCCTGCTCGCGCGCTGGGGTGAGGCCAAGGTGTCCCTGCCGGGCGGCTGCGCGATCGGGCAGCGCCCGGTCGACCAGCACCTGAAAGGCTTCGAGGCGATGGGCGCGACGATTGCGATCGAAGCCGGCTACATCCATGCAAAGGCGCCCTCGGGCGGCCGCCTGCGCGGCGCACATGTGGTCTTCGACGTGGTCACCGTCGGCGGCACCGAGAATGTGCTGATGGCGGCCACACTCGCCGAGGGCACGACCGTCATCGAAAACGCCGCCCGCGAACCCGAGATCGTCGATCTCGCCCTCTGCCTGAACGCGATGGGCGCACGCATCCGTGGCCACGGCACGGCCACGATCACGGTCGAGGGCGTGCCCGAGCTCCACGGCGGCACCCACCGCGTGATGCCCGACCGTATCGAAGCCGGCACCTTTGCCTGTGCGGTCGCGGCCACAGGGGGCGAGATCACGCTGCTCGACGCCCCCGTCCACGCGATGGAGGCGATCTTCGACAAGCTGCGCGAAGCGGGCGCGACGATCACGACGCAGGGCAACCAGACGACCGTGAGCCGCAAGGGTCGCCTCACCGCAGTGAACACCAAGACCGCACCCTATCCCGCGTTTCCGACCGACATGCAGGCGCAGATGATGGCGCTGAACGTGGTCGCCGAGGGCACAGCCGTCATGACCGAGACCGTGTTCGAAAATCGCATGATGCATGTCTCGGAGCTGCTTCGGCTCGGGGCCGACATCTCGTTGTCTGGCAACACTGCCGTGGTGAAGGGCGTTCGACGACTCACCGGCGCCCATGTGATGGCTACCGATCTGCGCGCTTCGGCCTGCCTCGTGATTGCCGGGCTCTGCGCAAGGGGCGAAACCGTGATCGATCGCATCTATCACCTCGACCGCGGCTACGAACACATCGAGGACAAGCTGATCGGCCTCGGCGCTCAGATCCGGAGGCTATCGTGATCACCTTCGCGCTCTCGAAAGGCCGCATCCTCGATGACACGCGGCCGCTCCTCTCGGCCGCCGGGATCGAACTCGCCGACGACCCGGACACTTCGCGCAAGCTGATTCTCGCCACCTCGCGACCGGACGTACGCATCGTCATCGTGCGCGCCTCGGATGTGCCCACCTACGTGCGGCAGGGTGGAGCGGATCTGGGCCTCTCCGGCAAGGACGTGCTCATGGAGGCCGACACCGAGGGGCTCTACGAGCCTCTCGATCTGGGCATCGCGGCCTGTCGGCTCGCGGTTGCCGTCCCGGAGGCGACCGACTATGCTGCCCTGATTCGCCGCGGCCGGCGCGTGCGGGTCGCCACGAAGTACGTGCAGACGGCGCGGGCGCATTTCGGGTTGAAGGGCGTGCATGTGGATCTCATCAAGCTTTACGGCTCGATGGAACTCGCCCCGCTCGTCGGCATGGCCGATGCGATCGTGGACATCGTCTCGACCGGAGGTACGCTGCGGGCGAATCGCCTGCGCGAGGTCGAGGTGATCGCCCCGATCACGGCCCGGCTCATCGTCAATCAGGCCGCGCTCAAGACCAAGCGCGACGCGATCCTTCCGATCATCGATAGCTTCGCCCGTACGGTGGCGACCCTCGCGCGTCCATGAAGCGACTCTCCTCCACCCAGCCCGATTTCCTGGCCTCACTCGATGCGCTCACGCAGCACGCCGCGGCGCTCGATCCAGCGATCGATACCGCAGTGGCGGCCATCTTGGATGATGTGCGCAAGCACGGCGACAGGGCCCTGCTCGACTACACCGCGCGCTTCGACCGCGTGACGGCCACGCGCGTGAGTGCGCTCGAGATTCCGGCGCAGGAGATGCGCTCGGCCTTCGAGCACCTGCCCGCCGACGTGCGCGAGGCGCTCGAGACCGCGCACACGCGCATCCGCCGGCACCACGAACGCCAGCGCGAAGCGAGCGCCCGCTACACCGAGGAGGACGGCACTCAGCTGGGCGTGCAGGTTACGGCGCTCGACCGCGTGGGGCTCTACGTGCCGGGCGGCAAAGCCGCCTACCCTTCCTCGGTGCTCATGAACGCCGTGCCCGCCAAGGTGGCCGGCGTGCGCGAGATCGTGATGGTCGTGCCCACCCCCGATGGCGTAAAGAATCCCACGGTGCTTGCGGCTGCGCATCTTGCGGGTGTCGATCGCGCCTTCACGATCGGTGGCGCGCAGGCGATCGCCGCGCTCGCCTACGGCACCGAGACGGTGCCCGCAGTCGACAAGATCGTCGGACCGGGCAATGCCTATGTGGCCGCGGCCAAGCGACGTGTCTTCGGTACCGTGGGCATCGACATGATCGCGGGCCCGTCCGAGATCCTCGTGATTGCCGATGACAGCGCACAGCCTGACTGGGTCGCAATGGATCTCTTCTCGCAGGCGGAGCATGATGAGCTTGCGCAGGCGATCCTCGTCACGCCCTCGGCGGCGTTGATCGACCGCGTCGTCGAGTCCATCCGGCGCCTGCTGCCCACGATGCCGCGCCGCGCGATCATCGAGGCCTCGCTCTCGGGCCGCGGGATACTCGTCGAAACCGCCACGCTCGATGAGTCCTGCGAGATCGCCAACCGCATCGCACCCGAGCATCTCGAGCTCGCGGTCGCGGACCCCGAGCGCTACGTCGGCCGGATCCGCCACGCCGGGGCGATCTTCATGGGTCACGCCTCGAGCGAGTCGTTGGGCGATTACGTGGCGGGCACGAACCACGTGCTGCCGACCTCACGCGCGGCGCGCTATGCCTCGCCGCTCGGTGTCTACGATTTCCAGAAGCGCACGAGCATCGTCTACGCCTCGCCGGCGGGCGCCGCACGGCTCGGCCGCGCAGCCTCGATCCTCGCCCGCAGCGAGGGGCTCGCGGCCCATGCCCGTGCGGCAGAACTGCGCACTGAAGCCGGGAGCCACGCGTGAGCTCCCCCGCCGGCCCAGCCCCATCGGCCGTGGCGCACGAGACACGGGCACGGGCAACGCTCCGGCGCGAGCTCCAGGGCCTCTCCGCCTACCCCGTCACACCGCCGTGGCCGGGGATCAAGCTCGAGCTCATGGAGGACAACCTGCTCGACCCGGCGCACGCCACGCCCGAGCACATCCGGCTGCGCGAGGTACTGGCGGCCCGCGTGGCAAGCGCTGCCTTCAACCGCTACCCCGACCCGGCCGCGCCGCGCGTGAAGGCGCTGCTCCGTGAGCGCTTCGCGATCGGTGCGCGCTGGTCGCTGCTCCTCGGCAACGGCTCGGACGAACTCATCTCGCTCGTCACGCTCGCAACCGCCGGCTGCGGCGGCACCGTGATCGCGCCCGAGCCCACATTCTCGGTCTTTCGCCATGCGGCAATTGCAAGCGGCGCGCGCTTCGTCGGGGTCGCGTTGCGGACCGACTTCACGCTCGATGTGGACGGGCTGCTTGAAGCCATCACATGCGAGCAGCCCAAACTGGTCTGGATCGTCTACCCAAACAACCCCACGGGAAATCTCTTTTCGGTCGAGGCGATCGAGCGCGTGCTCGCCGCCGCGCCCGGCCTCGTCGTGATCGACGAGGCCTATGAGCCGTTTGCGGGCGGAGCGAGCTTCCTGCCGCGGCTCGCCGAATTCCCGAACCTGCTCGTCATGCGCACGCTCTCGAAGATCGGGCTCGCCGGGGTGCGGCTCGGCTACCTCGTGGGCGATCGCGCCTGGCTCGGCCCGATCGACGCCCTGCGCGGACCCTTCAACGTGGGCGTGCTCGCGCAGGCTGCAGCCGAAGTCCTGCTCGAACACTACGAGGTGCTCGCCGGTCACGCCCGGGCGATGGTCGCAGGCCGGGATCGGCTCATCGAAGCGCTCGGCCGCCTGCCCGGGGTCACGGCCTTTCCGTCACAGGCGAACTTCGTGCTCGCACGCTTCCCGGATGCCGAGGCCGTCTTCGCCGCACTCAAGGTGCGCGGCATCCTCGTGCGCAACCTCTCGACCTCACACCCGCTCATGCACAATACGCTCCGGCTCTCGGTGGGCACCCCCGACGAAGTCGAAGCTCTGATCGCCGCGCTCGCCGAGATTCTCCGTCGATGAATTCCCGCACTGCCCGCATCCATCGCAAGACCAAGGAAACCGACATCACGGTCGAGATGAACATCGACGGCATCGGCTCTGCCCGGCTCGCCACCGGCATCGGCTTCTTCGACCACATGCTCGACCAGCTTGCGCGGCACGGCATGATGGATCTCGTCGTCGAGGCCCAGGGCGACCTCCACATCGACGGTCATCACACCGTGGAGGACGTCGGCATCACCCTCGGTCAGGCCTTCGCGAAGGCCGTGGGAGACAAGGGTGGATGCGTGCGCTTCGGCCATGCCTATGTGCCGCTCGATGAGGCGCTCTCGCGCGTGGTCGTCGATCTGTCGGGTCGCCCGGGACTGTCTTTCCATGTCCCCTTCACGGCGGGTGCGATCGGCGGGCTCGACACGCAGCTCGTGCACGAGTTCTTCCAGGGCTTCGTGAACCACGCGCTCGTCACACTGCATGTGGACAACCTGCGGGGTGAGAACGCGCACCACCAGTGCGAGACGGTTTTCAAGGCCTTCGCCCGCGCGCTGCGCGCCGCCGTCACGATCGATCCGCGTGCCGCCGGAGCGGTGGCCTCGACCAAGGGTGTGCTCTAGACGCCCTGCCATGCCGCGGTTGGAAACGTTTCGATCGACCCGCGCCGTGCTTGACGTATGCCCGTGATCGCGATCGTCGACTACGGCATGGGCAACCTCCGCTCGGTCGCCAAGGCACTCGCGCACGTGGCACCAGCGCAGCGTGTTGTCATCACGACCTCGGCCGCCGAGATCGAGGCAGCCGATCGTGTCGTGCTGCCCGGTCAGGCGGCGATGCCCGAGAGCATGGCCGCGCTCGAGCGCTCCGGGCTTCGGGCTGCGATCGAGCGCGCCTTCCGCGAAAAGCCCTTCTTCGGTGTCTGCCTGGGCATGCAGATGTTGCTCGAGCGGAGCGAAGAAGGCGCAACACCCGCGCTCGGCCTCTACCCGGGGAGGGTGCGCCGCTTCGCCCGCGAGCTGCGCGATCGCTCGGGCCACGTCCTCAAGGTGCCGCACATGGGCTGGAACGCGGTGCGCCAGACGCGAACGCATCCGTGCTGGCAGGGTGTCGCCGACGGTGCTGCGTTCTATTTCGCCCACAGCTACTACTGCGCACCGGAGGAAGCCGACCTCGTCGCAGGCACCGCGGACTACCCCAACCCGATCCCGGTCGCACTCGCGTGCGCGAACGTCTTTGCGGTACAGTTCCATCCCGAGAAAAGTGCCGAAGCCGGACTCCGCGTGCTCGCCAACTTCGCCCACTGGGACGGTCGCCTCTGACACCGAAACGCGTCAACGTCCCCGCAACTCGACCCCATGCTCGTCATCCCCGCAATCGATCTCAAGGACGGTCGCTGCGTTCGCCTGCGTCAGGGCGACATGGAGCAGACCACGGTGTTCTCGGAGGACCCCGCTGCCATGGCGCGGCACTGGGTGGACCAGGGCGCCACGCGGCTGCATCTGGTCGACCTGAATGGTGCCTTTGCTGGCAAACCCGTCAATGAGGCAGCCATCAAGTCGATCCTCGCCGAAGTCGGCGAGGACATCGAAATCCAGCTCGGGGGCGGCATCCGTACGCTCGACATCATCGAGCGCTATCTCGACGACGGCGTCAACTTCGTGATCATCGGCACGGCTGCGGTCAAGAACCCGGGCTTCCTGCATGACGCCTGCAATGCCTTTCCGGGGCATGTGCTGGTCGGGCTCGACGCAAAAGACGGCAAGATCGCCACCGACGGCTGGAGCAAACTGACCGGACATGACGCGCTCGATCTCGGCAAACGCTTCGAGGACTACGGCATCGAAGGCATCATCTACACCGACATCGGTCGCGACGGCATGGGCACGGGCATCAACATCGAGGCCACCGTCCGGCTCGCGAGCCCGCTGCGTGTGCCGGTCTACGCTTCGGGCGGCATCCACGACGTCGCCCACGTCGCCGCCCTCAAGCCCTACGAGAGCGAGGGCATCGCCGGCGTGGTCTGCGGTCGCGCGCTCTACGAAGGCACGCTCGACTTCAAGGCGGCCGTCGCGGCAGTGGCCTGAACGCGCGGATCCGTTGGCGTGCTCGCCCGTCGCATCATCCCCTGCCTCGACATCAAAGACGGTCGTGTCGTCAAGGGCGTGAACTTCGTCGGTTTGCGTGATGCGGGTGACCCGGTCGAAGTGGCCCGCCGCTACAACGAGCAAGGGGCGGATGAACTCTGCTTTCTCGACATCACGGCCAGTGTCGAGCGGCGCGGGCTACTTTTCGACCTGATCGAGCGTGTGAGCGCGGAGGTCTTCATTCCGCTCACTGTGGGTGGTGGCGTGAAGACAGCCGATGATCTGCGCCCGTTGCTCAACGCCGGCGCCGACAAGGTGAGCATCAATACCGCAGGCGTCAACGACCCTTCGATCTTCGATCAGGCAGCGCATTTCTACGGCTCCCAATGCGTAGTGGCTGCAATCGACGCCAAGCAGACCCGCCCCGGGTTCTTCGAGGTCTTCATCCACGGCGGCCGCACCCCCACAGGAAAGGACGCCATCGCCTGGGCGCGCGAAGTCGAGGCCCGCGGTGCTGGCGAGATTCTCCTCACGAGCATGGATCGTGATGGCGCAAAGACGGGCTATGACCTCGCACTCACGCGCGCCGTGGCGGATGCGGTATCGATTCCGGTCATCGCCTCGGGCGGTGTAGGCACACTCGACCATCTCGTCGAAGGCATCACGATGGGCGGGGCAGATGCCGTGCTCGCCGCCTCGATCTTCCACTACGACCAACACACGATCGGCGAAGCAAAGGCCGCGCTGGCCGCGGCAGGGGTGCCGGTGCGCATGACCGGCTGACCTCCGGGCCGAGGATCGACACGATCTTCCTGCGGCACGAGAGCCGTCTCGTTTTCTTTGCTCTTTCAGGACGCGATCGTGGCGAACGCCGCTTTCGCTGTCGGTGGACAGCCTCCACGGGGAACGCGCATCATCGCTTCTGAGCGCGGCCCGCGCGTCAAAGCGCAGGCGGCGCCATGCGCGAGCGCCATCACCCACATGGCATGGCGAGGCGCCTACGGCCGGCTGCTGTCCAGGGCGGCGGGGGCTTGCATCGTGGCGTGAGCACCCATGAAGCGTCACGCCGGGCTTGAACGACTGATCGTCTCAAAGCGGCATCGCCTGCAACTGCCCCAGCGTGCCCGCCCCTGCTGCGGCCCCGGCCCGCTCCGGCGCCATAACCAGACAATCCAGCGGGCTCGCCACCCCGCCCCCCACCTTCAGCACATGCGTATAGACCATGGTGGTGCTCACATCCGCATGGCCCGGCAACTCCTGCACCCTGCGGATATCCGCGCCGCGCTGCAGCAGGTGCGTGGCAAAGCTGTGGCGCAGCGTGTGCGGGCTGGCGGGCTTGGTGACACCCGCCGCGCGCAGCGCACGGTTCAAGGCGCGGCGGAACGTCTCGGGGTAGAGGTGATGGCGGCGCACCACGCCGCTGCGCGGGTCGGTGCTGAGCGTGGCCTGCGGAAACACCCAGAACCAGGCCCAGCTCTCGGGTGCCCGCGGGTACTTGGCTGCCAGCGCATCCGGCAGGTCAACGCCCGCCACCTGCTGCGCCCGGTCCTGCTCCCACAGCAGACGGCTGGCATCGAGCTGCGTGCGCAGCGCCTCGCGCAGCGCCTGCGGCAGCATCACCACCCGGTCCTTGCGGCCTTTGCCCTCGCGCACGATGATGGCGCCGTGCTCAAAGTCCAGATCCTTCACCCGAAGGCGCAGCCCTTCCATCACCCGCATGCCCGTGCCATAGAGCAGCTGCGCCACCAGCCGGTGCACCCCATCGAGGCGCAGCAGCGTGCGCCGCACCTCATCGGCCGTCAGCACCGTGGGCAGCCGCTGCGTGGGCCTGGGCCGGCCAATCTCCTGCAACCACGGCAAACCCACCTTCAGCACCTGCCCATACAAGAACAAAATAGCCGCCAGCGCCTGCCGGTGGGTCGATGGCGATACCTACCTTTCATTGGCCAGATGCGACAGAAAAGCCTCCACCTCGGCCGCACCCATTTCACGCGGGTGCCGCAAGCCATGAAACCGGATGAACGCCCGCGCCCAGTGAACGTAAGCCTTCTCTGTTGCCAGCGCGTAGTGTCGAGCCCGCACGGCCGCGCGCAGCTGGTCCAGG
>CALDYQ010000023.1 GCA_937944385.1 uncultured Burkholderiales bacterium
CTCGGGCCCTCGGGTCTCGCGGCAGCCGTCTTTCCGGTCGCAATCCTCGCCTCGCAGAGGCTGCCGCTCGATTGGAAGACCCTCGCGGGCATCGCCGTCTCGCAGGTCATGCGACGGTAGGCCGCACGCCGCGATGGATACATCGCTAGCCCGCAGCCAGTTCGCGCCTCGCCTGCACCCACACCGATGTGCCCGACCGTAGCGCCAATGTAGCCATGAAGGCTGCGACGATCAGGTCCGGCCACGCAGTGCCGGTACCGAACACGCCGAGCGCCGCGCCCATCACGGCGAGGTTGCCGAGCGCGTCATTCCTCGAGCGAGCCCTCGAGCAGAGCCAAACGCTGCGCATGTCGGCATCCCCCTCGCGCCACGCGTAGAGCAACGCGGCCACGCCCACGTTCACCGCAAGCGCGAGAAAGCCCACCACCCCCATCGTGACCGGCTCGGGGGGTATGCCGCTCGATGCACGCCAAAGCGCGGCCCCGAAAACGACGACACCGAAACCGACCATGCTCGCTGCCTTCACCATCGAGGCCTTGGCGCGCACGGCGAGCACGGCCGAGAGCACGGCGAGCGATACGCCGTAGTTCATCGCATCCCCGGCGAAGTCGATCGAATCGGCAAAGAGCGATACCGAACCCGAGCGCTCGGCGCCCACGAGTTCGACCACGAACATCGCGGCGTTCAGGACGAGGGCGATCCAGAGAATCCGCCGGTAACGCGCGAGGTTCCGGATCGTGCCGTGGGCTGGGGGCACGTGCGAGCAGCCGCAGCCGTGACTCGGCTCCGCGCTGCAGACGGCCTCCGCGCGAGGCGATTCCGCTGTTGGCCCGGTGTGCGAATGCGCGTGCGGGCGCGAATGCGCGTGCGGGTGCGGGTGAACGCGGGTGTGTGTCGCCATGCGTGCATTGGAAACCCTGAAGCCGCTACAGTGTCAACACTCAAGCCATCGCCCGAGCTGAACCCCGCCCCATGCGCATTGGAGAACTGGCCCGCGCGACCGACACCCCGGTGGAGACGATTCGCTTCTACGAGCGAGAGGGACTGCTCCCTGCTGCCGAGCGGACCGAGAACCGCTACCGGCACTACGGCAGCGACGCGCGCGAGCGGCTCGAGTTCATCCGCGCCTGCCGCGCACTCGACATGCCGCTCGCAGACGTGCGACGGCTCATCGCCCTCCTCGATGCGTCGCAGGAGGACTGCCATGCAGCCACCGACGTGGTCGATGCCCAACTCGCCCGCGTTCGCGAGCGCATGACCCAGCTCGCCCGCCTGGAGCGGGCGCTCACCGATCTGCGAGGCCGCTGTGACGGGCAACAGGGTCCAGGCGCAGCAGCCCACTGCGGCATCCTGCGGGAGCTCGCTCATCCGGGCGCTGCGCGTACTTGGCGGACGAGAACACCGGGCGCAGCGGCAGGGGCAGTCTCTCGCGCAAGCACAAGGGCCTGCGCGTCACGCTCGCCCCGACCCGGAATATCGGTCTCGTCGCCATCCGAGCGACATTCGATCTCGTGCCCGCGCGAGCGCCCCGGGATCGTCCCGGTCCGTGTGCCGTTCACGCGGGCCACCAGTGCTCGACGACGAGATCGACGCGCTCGGTGCCCTGCCATTCGGACAGATTCAGTCGGTAGGCCGCCCGCATCGGGTTCGGCGGTGACTCGGTCGTGCCAAAGCGGATCGCATCGAAGATGCGCCCTTCGCGCCTGAGGCGCAGCTTCATATGCCTCATCGCGACCACGCGCGTATCGAGCACCGTGAACTCATCATCGAAGAGCGGCGGCGGAAAGGCCTGGCCCCAGACATGACGGTGCAACGATCGCGCCGTCTCGAAGTCGAGTGCATCGAGGGGCAGGCTTCCGTCGGACTCAATCCACCGCGCGAGCATCGCCTCGGTGACGAGTTCGCTTGCGACTTCCTCGAAGGCGCGCGCAAAGGCGGCGAAGCGAGCGTTCACGATCGTGAGTCCTGCCGCCATCGCGTGGCCGCCAAAGCGCGTGATGAGCCCCGGGTAGCGCTTGGCCACGAGGTCGAGCGCATCGCGTAGGTGCAGGCCCGGAATCGAGCGCCCCGAGCCCTTGAGCTCGGTGCCCTCACCCGGTGCGAACACGATCGCCGGCCTGTGCCAGCGTTCACGCAACCGTCCGGCAACGATGCCCACGACGCCCTGATGCCAACGCGAATCCATGACCACGATGGCCCGCTGCTCGGGGCGGATCTCGGCCTCGATCATGCGGTCGGCCTCGTCGCGCATGTCGGCCTCGATCGCGCGGCGTTCGCGGTTCAGCTGATCGAGCCGCTCGGCGATCTCGGCCGCCCGCGCGGCGTCATCCGTGGTGAGGCATTCGATGCCCACCGTCATGTCCTCGAGCCGCCCTGCCGCGTTGATGCGCGGCCCCAGGATGAAACCAAAGTCGTAGGCGGTCGCGTTCTCGGGCCGCCGCTGCGCAACTTCGAAGAGCGCTCGCACGCCGACCTGCGCCTGCCCTTCACGGATGCGACGCAGGCCTGCCTCGACGAGTCGGCGGTTGACCCAGTCGAGCGGTACCACGTCGGCGACCGTACCGAACGCGACGAGATCGAGCAGGCCATTGAGATCTGGCTCGGAGCGGCCCACCCAGGCCCCTTCCTGCCGCAGCCGGGCCCGGAGTGCGAGCAGGACGTAAAACATGACCCCGACGCCCGCGATGGCCTTGCTCGGAAAGGCGCAACCGGGCTGGTTCGGGTTCACGATGTAAGGCGTCTCGGGGAGGGCAGGGCCGGGCAGGTGGTGGTCGGTGACGATGACATCGATGCCACGCGCGCGCGCCGTAGCGACGCCTTCGACGCTTGCGATGCCGTTGTCCACGGTGATGAGGACCGACGGCGATTCGCGCGTGGCGAGAGCCACGATCTCCGGCGTGAGCCCATAGCCGTGCACGAAGCGGTTGGGCACGAGAAAGCCGACCTGCGCCCCCATCATGCGCAAGCCCCGAAGTCCGACCGCGCAGGCGGTTGCGCCATCGGCGTCATAGTCGGCCACGATCAGGAGCCGTTCCTGCCGCCGGATCGCAAGCGCAAGACGCTCGACCACAGCGGCCATGCCCTTCATCGCCTCGGGCGGGGGCAGCTGCGAGAGCCGAAAGCCCGCCTCGAGCGCCGTGCGCACACCGCGCGCCGCATAGAGCCGGGCGAAGAACGGATCGACTCCGGCCACCCGAAGCGCGCGTTCGGCCTCGGGATCGGCCGCGCGGTGGGCGAGCGCGGGCGCCTCGACGGAGGGCGCGTTCACGGGCCGCGGGGCACGGTTGCGCCGGCGACGCGCTCGAGTGCGGCAGCGAGATCCGCCCGCTGCCAGCGCGCGCCCAGCCGGGCGAGCCACCCGCGCTGCCCCCGTGTGAGCCGCACCTGCGGAGAGGCATCCCCGAGGATCACCGAATCCGCCCCGGCGAGACGATCGGCGATGGATGCCCATGCGCGCTGCCATGCTGCGGCGTCACCCGCCGCGAGCGCCCGGGCGAAGTCCGTCACCACGACCGGCTCCGGCACGGGCGCCAGGCCGTCGAAGCCCCAGAGCCACACCCCATTCACCGGCAGCGCGAGCCGCGCCGCTCGATCGCGATTGACCGGGTGGTCATGGAGCAGCATCTGCAATTCGTTCATCCAGCGCTCCACGCGCCGCGCATCCCGCCCCCGCGGCAGAAGCGGCCGGATCGGCTCGCCCGCAAGCCAGGTCGGGCGCTCGCACAGGACATCGATCGGCTCGGGCAGCGACACGCGCCACGTCGAGGCCGAGTCGTAGGCAAGTGCCACGCCCTCGGCGGCGAGATGGGCCTCGCAGGCGGCACAGAGCGCGCGCGATTCGTCCTCGGTGAGCGCAAGCGCCTCGGGCGCGGCGCCCGTGAGATCGGTGAGTGCGAGCACGAAATGCATCGGCGTCGCCTGCCCCGTGCGTCCGTCCGACGGCGCGGCACCTGCCAGAGTGCGCTCGCAGTCGCTCCAGGTCAGGCCCTCGAGCGGCGTGATCGTGGCCGACGCGAGCCAGCGTGCGCAGCCGCGGCCGACCGGATCGGCCGCGTCATCCAGCAGGGCCCTCCGGACCGCCGCCTCGAGCGGGAGCGCACCCGGCAGCAGAAGCGTCTCGCGCGCGGCCGGTTGGGTCGACATCGGGACGAGATGCGGCTTCGTGTGGCCAGCCGCAGTCAGGCCGCCCCGACCGCCTCGATCGCCCGCACGAGCCGTTCCCGCTCGCCGAGCGTGAACTTCGCGCCGGTGGCCGTTGCCGCGCCCAGCAAGGTGCGGAGCGCCTGGATCTTCGCCTCGGGCGCCGTGGGCAGTTGCCGCCGTTCGGAGAGCCACTTCAACTGCTGCATGCGGCGCGCGCTGGCGATTTCGGGCGGCGAATCGAGCCCGGCGATCAACTCGGCATCGATCACGAGCGCGGCGGCGGTCTTCTCGCTCGTCTCGGTCGCGGGGATCTGCGCGAGCGTGGACTTCATCGCCTCGATCACGCTGCTGCGCGAGAGAAGCGTGGCCCGTCGGCGCGCGGCGAGCACCGCCTCATCGAACTTACGCTCGAGATCGCGGATCTTCTCGCGCTCGACCATCGGCGCATCGCGCCAGCGGGCGCGCGCTTGAGCCACGGCCTGCTCGATCGCCTTGGCGTCCTCGCCCGCGGCGAGCGCCTTCACCTCGTCGATCAGCGCGAGGCGGGCCTTGGTGCCTTCGGAGAACTGCGCACGCATCGCATCGCGCTGGCCGTCGCGGGCCTTGAACACGGCATCGGTGGCGCGCTTGAACTCCTCCCAGAGCTTCTGCTCATCCTTGCGCCGCAGATGGGGCGCGTTGACGATGCGCTCGGCCGTCCAGCGCCGCTGAAGGGCGATGGTCGCCTCGGTCACCGCCTTCGACGGCGGCAGCTTCGACTGTTCCTCGGCCTGGGCGATCAGGCGCTTGCGGCGTGCGATCTCGGGCTCGCGAGCGGTGTCGAACACGCGTTCAAGCCGCTCGAGCGCCTCATCCAGCTGCCGATCGAGCGCCTTCCACTCGGCGTTGGCCACGCTGCCCGCCTTCTTCCATTCGTCAAAGAGGGCGAGCTTGCGCTTCTCGAGCGCGGGCCAGTCGGCATTGCCCTGAGCGAGCGCGGCTGCGGCTTCGTCGGCCAGTGCCGCCATCTTCCGGATGACTTCAGCGCGCGCGCTCGCGTTCTCGGCGCGCTGCTTCTTCAACTGATCGAAGTGGGCCTTGGCCGGTGCATAGGCTTCTCGGCAAAGCGCGTTGAAGCGGTCCCACTTGGGCTTGGGGGCCCCGCCGTTCTTCTTGTCGAGCGCCTTCCACTCGTCCTGGACGGCGCGGATCTCCTTGACGATCGCATCGATCGACGGCGGCGCAGCCTTCAGCGCCTCGACCCGGGCAAAGAGCGCGTCCCGCGCCTGCGCATCGCTCCACTTGAGCCAGCTCTCGAGCCGCTTGACCTCGCGATCGAGCTCATGCAGCCGGTCGTACTCGAGCTTCGGGTAGCGCTTGGCCGTGAAGGTCTTGAACAGGGCCGAAGCGCAGCTGCGCGCACCGCGCACGTCGCCCGCCGCGATCAACTCGGCGAGTTTCGTGAGCTCAGCGTTGGCCGCGAGCAGCTCGTCCGCGCTTGCCTGCTGGACGGCCGCCCGCTCTGGCTTGGCTTGCGCGGCCGACGCCGGGGCCGTGACCGCGGCGAGGCGCTGCTCGAAACGCGCACGCGTGGCGGCATCGACCGTGGCGATCCAGGTATCCCAGCGCGCCTGCCATTCGGCAAGCGCATCGCTTGCCGCCGGTGCTGCGACGTCAGCCGCGGAGGCCGCCGGTGTGGCAGGTGTCACAGGTGCGTCGGGTGTCGCGGCGGGCTCGGATGCCGGAACCGCCGCGGA
>CALDYQ010000024.1 GCA_937944385.1 uncultured Burkholderiales bacterium
CGCATCGCGTCGTTCGTGTCTGATCAGCGAAGACCGAAATTATGACACAGCAAATTTCCGCTTGTCAAATCGATTCGGGAAACAGCCCAACAACAGAGACACAAAGGCCACGAGAGGCAACGAGGCCCTGGCAACGCGACAGCAAGGAAGGCACCGACCGGAACCCGCTCCGCACACACGGAGAAGGGGGCGCACGCCTCGCCGAAGGAGAACTGACGGATAGCATCGTCTACCTATGAACTCGTTGAAGTTCCGCCTGTTTGCGCTCGCACTGGTGGCCACGACGTTGGCCACGGCGGCCGAGCCCACCTCGGGGCAGCCCATCGAAGCATCTGCCGTACGCAGCCAATGCACGGACTACGCGCGACGAGTCGCAGCCATCGGCTTCGACCGCTGCTTGGGTGCACAGCTGCGACTGACCGGCGCGAAGTCGTCGCAAGGTCGCCCTATCCTCATCCGCGACATTGCCGCCAACGCCGCCGAGGATCGCTTGCGTGTTCTCGTGCTGGGTACGATTCACGGCGATGAATTGACGGCCCCTGTGCTGGCGTTTCGCTGGTTGCAGTTTGCCTCGCAGCAACCTGCCCAAGCGTCCTCCGCGGCAACCGACCGCACCTCGGCTCGCATCGCCTGGCGCTTCGTCCCTGTGGTCAATCCGGACGGACTGCTGGCCACGCCCGCCACACGGGTGAATGCGCGCGGCGTCGATCTCAACCGCAATTTCCCGACACCGAACTGGCTGCAGGAAGCACCTCGCTACTGGGAACAGCGGACGCGACGAGACCCGCGCCGCTTCCCGGGGCGCAGTCCGTTGAGTGAGCCGGAAAGTCGATTCATCGAACAGCAACTCGATGCTTTCTCACCTGACTTGATCGTGAGCATCCACGCCCCTCTCGGCGTGCTCGATTTCGACGGTCCTGCGGTGCCACCCCATCGTCTTGGGCGTCTGTACCTCGACCAAGTCGGTGTCTTCCCAGGCTCGCTGGGCCATTACGCCGGCGTGCATCGTGGCATCCCCGTCGTGACCATCGAGCTGCCTCATGCACTGCAGCCACCGACGGACGCCGAAATGCGGCACATGTGGGATGACCTCCTGCGCTGGATCGATGCCCGACTGCTGACACGGCCCGATGAGCGCGTCCAGCCTGCGCAAACGGCCTCTCCGATGCCGTCCGTCGTCCTACCCATCCAGCCCTTGCTTCCGTCTCCTCTCCAACCCGTTGTGGCCCCGCTGAAAGCACGATGAACACCTCCGACCTCCCACGCAAGCCACGTGCCGGCACGGCGCTGATCCATCCCGTCCGACCTGTGGCGCGGGGGTTTCGCTCGCTCGCTCCGGGCACGGAACGGGCGTCGACCGTTCTCTTCGACAGTGTCGAACGCTGGAAGAACCGCTCCGGATTCGACGAGTCGACCTACACCTACGGCACGAGCGGTACCCCAACGACCCGCGACCTGGCGAACCGAATCGCCGAATGGGAAGGCGGGCATGGCACCGTCCTCTTCCCGAGCGGACTGGCTGCCGTAGCCTATGGATTCCTCGCACTGGTCGCACCGGGCGATCATGTCCTCGTGCCGGAAAACGTCTACGACCCGGTACGACAGTTGGGCAAATCGCTGCTCGCCCGCATGGGCGTGCGCATGGAGTTCTACGATCCGCTGATCGGGCGCGACATCGAGCGGCTGATCAACGAAGCAACCCGCCTCGTCTGGGTGGAGACGCCCGGGTCGATCACGATGGAGGTTGCTGACCTGCGCGCCATTGCCGAGGCAGTCCACCAAAGGGGCGTCGCCGTCGTCGTCGACAACACCTACAGCGCGGGCCTCTATCTCCGCGCCTTCGAACTGGGGGCCGATCTCAGCGTGCATGCACTGACCAAATACCCCGCGGGTCACAGCGATCTCGTGATGGGCGCGATCACGGCACGGGACGGGCCCACGCTACGGCGCGTGCAGGAAGTGGCACTCACCACGGGGCAGTGTGTTGCAGCCGACGATGCCTACCTGGTTCTGCGCGGACTGCCAACGATGCCGCTCCGGCTTGCCCATGTCGAGCGCGTCGCGCTCGACTTGGCGAACTGGCTCAAGATGCGCCCAGAGGTCAAACGCGTGCTGCATCCGGCGCTGCCGGATTGCCCGGGCCACGAGGTGTGGCGACGCGACTTCACCGGGTCGTCCGGCGTGTTCTCATTCATTTTTTCCGACGAATACGGTGCCGAGGCAGCAACCCGATTCATCGAAGCATTGCGCTTCTTCAAGATCGGCGCGAGCTGGGGGGGCATCGGGTCTCTTGCCCTGACCTACGACCTTTCGAAGTCACGCGGCGCCTGGCCGCACCAGGGCGCACTCGTTCGGCTCAACATCGGCCTAGAAGACCCGGAGGACCTGCGTGAAGATCTCAACCAAGCGTTCGACGCGCTTTGCACGGTCGATTGAGGCCATGACCGCGAGCGAACTCCGCTGCCCGGCACACACCCAAACGATCCAAAGGAGCTACCATGACCACGGCTTACGACTTTGAAGCCCGCACCATCGACGGCAAGACGCTGTCATTGTCAATCTACGCCGGCAAGACGCTCCTCATCGTGAACACCGCCAGCAAGTGCGGCTTCACGCCCCAGTACACTGGCCTGCAGAAGCTCCACGAGCAATACGCTCCGCATGGGTTGGTCGTTCTTGGCTTTCCGTGCAACCAGTTCGGAGGTCAAGAGCCTGGGGACGAAGCCGCGATTGCTCAGTTCTGCGAACTGAATTTCGGCGTCACCTTTCCGCTCTTCGCGAAAGTCGATGTCAATGGTCCGGACGCGCACCCGCTGTTCGGATATCTGAAGAAGGCAGCACCCGGTCTGCTCGGCAGCGAGGCCATCAAGTGGAACTTCACGAAGTTTCTCGTCACGCCAGACGGCAAAGTCACGCGCTATGCACCGACCGACGGCCCTGAGTCGCTCGAGTCAGCCATCCGCGCGGCGCTCGGCCTCACGTGACCCACGATCCAGCCGAGCGCGCAAAAAACCTTTGCTGCCATAGCGGGTGACCCGCGCGTAGTGGCGCGCGGTCAGCCGATCGACCATGTGCGCATACGCTTCGAGCAGTTCGGGGCGAATCGAGAAATCATCGTAGTTGACGACCACGTCCACACGTGAATCCTGAGTTTCAAGGGCGCGCACGACCGCCTGCTCGATTTCGGTGATCTGCGCGTCCTGATTCACGGTGTAGCCCCCGAAATCGATGTAAAGCGTTCTGGTTGACGCATCGAACCTGAGCCGCTCGGCAAGCGGACGCGACAGGAGTCGGTCACGCAGCTGTATCGGAGCATCGACAAACGGCGCCGCGTCCATTACGGTCTCCGGCACCGTGCGCGCTGGCGTGAAGGCCATCCGTCCCAGAACATCCCGGTCGATCGAAACGCCCGGGGCGACCTCGGCCAACCTGAGGCGGGGTTCATCGGTTGCGTCGGCCTCGAGACGGAACACCGCGCGCTCGGTGACGTAGAGCACCGGGGTGCCCCGCCGCAGCGCCTCGCGCGCGCTGAAGGTGAGGTGCTCGACGCGCTCGACAAACTTCGTCTGTCCACCATCGCGTACGACCGTCAGGCGACCGGCGCCCACCCGAACGTCCTGTGCGCCCGCGCTGAACGAGCCGACGAACACCACGCGTCGCGCGTTCTGGCCGATGTTGATGAAACCGCCGGCACCCGCCAGACGCGGGCCGAACTTGCTCACGTTGACGTTGCCCTCGCGGTCGACCTCTGCCATGCCGAGGATGGCCAAGTCGCGCCCGTGACCCTGCCCTGCGGCATAGACCAACGTGAGCCCTCGCGGCTCGGCATCGACGAGAAAACGCCGCTCGAGCGCAATCGCCACCGCCTCGGCGAACCCGATGCCGACAAAGCCTCCGGTGGCGATCGTGTCGCCGCTCTTGATCAGCCGAACGGCGTCGTCGACGGACACCACCTTGTTGCGGTGTACGGGCGCGTTTGCGCTTGACTACGGCGCAGGCACGGTTTCCTCCTTGTTCCCCTGTCATGATGGGGTTTCTTGTCGTTGTTGTAGCGCCGTATGCACGCGCTCGGCAGCGGTTGGCCGTCCAACCGCCGCGGAAAGACGCGATAGGGGGCGTGCCGCTGTCGTCGCCCTCGCCGCGTTGCCATAATCCGCGCTCCTTTCCTCAGGATGTGCCTTGCTGTGACTGCGCTCTCTCGCAACTCCCTCGGCCCCGCGCGGCCAGCGTCGCGCAATCGGCTCGTCGCCTGGATCGCACACGCCACCGCGTTCGTGCTGGCAATCGCGCTGCCGATCACGCCGACAACCGTGTCGGCCACCGACATGAACAAGACCTTGCGAGTCGCTTTCCCGGTGGATGTCACCGGCTTCGATCCCCAGGCAGTGAACGATCTTTATTCAGCGCACGTTGCCAACGCAATCTTCGACACGCTGTGGGAATTCGACTACTACGCGCGCCCGCTCCGGCTCAAACCGTCACTCGCAGCCGCGCTGCCGGAAATTTCCGCGGACGGACTGACCTGGATCATCCGCATCAAGAAGGGGCTTTTCTTCGCGGATGACCCGGCATTCGAAGGCAAGAAGCGCGAGGTCACGGCCGAGGACTTCATCTACTCCTGGAAGCGGATGCTCGACCCGAAGATGATCTCGCCCACGCTCTGGCAGATCGACAACAAGGTCGTGGGCGCCAACGAGCTCGTTGCCGAGGCGAAGAAGACCAACAAGTTCGATTACGACAAGCCAATCGAAGGCCTCAAGGCGCTCGACCGCTACACGATCCAGTTGAAGCTCACCCGGCCGGACTACACGTTGACCGAGCTGATGCTCGGCTACAACTGGTCGCCAGTTGCGCGTGAGGTCGTCGAGAAGTACCGCGACCCCGGTGGGCGCATCATGAACAACCCGGTCGGTGCGGGCCCCTACCGCATCAAGCAGTGGGTCAAGGGCAGCAAGCTCGTGCTCACCAAGAACGAGAACTACCGCGAGGAGTTCTTCCCGACCGAGGGCGAGCCCGAGGACGCGGAAATACTCGCCAGAAACAAAGGCAAGCGCCTGCCGCTCGTGGGCAACATCGAGATCAGCATCATCGAGGAGGCGAACCCGCGGCTCCTTTCGTTCAAGTCCGGCGCGCTTGACTATGAGTTCGTCGGCGCCTCGATGATCGGCAACGTCGTCCAGGGTGGCAAGCTGCTGCCGGAGTACGCCGAGCGTGGCGTTCGGCATCAGCGTGCACTGGAACCTGCGCTCTCCTACGATTTCTTCAACCTCGACGACCCCATCGTCGGTGGTCTGGAGCCGGCCAAGATCGCGCTTCGCCGCGCGATCATCATGGCCTTTCCGGTCGATGACTACGTGCGAGTGACCTTCCGCGGCCAGGCCACGCCAGCCAACCAGATCATCCCGCCCACGCAGACGGGCCACGACCCGAAGCGCTCCCGCAACGTGCGCCAGGACGTGCAACTCGCCAACGCGCTGCTCGATCACTTCGGCTACATAGACCGCGATGGCGATGGCTTCCGCGACCTGCCCGACGGCAAGCCCTTGATCATCACGCGCTCGTCCACACCCAACCCGACCGACCGCGAGACCGATGAACTGTGGAAGAAAACCATGGATTCGCTCAAGATCCGGATCGCCTTCAACACGCAGAAATGGCCGGATCTGCTCAAGCAGGCGCGCGCCGGGCAAATCCAGTTCTGGGGCCTAGGCTGGATCTCAGGGGCGACCGATGGCAACTCCTTCGTGCAACTGCTCTACAGCAAAAACATCGGGCAGTCCAACTTTGCCCGCTTCCGTCATCCCAAGTACGATGAACTCTACGAGAAGGCTCAACTGCTGCCGATCGGCCCCCAGCGCTGGGCGCTCTATCGCGCCATGAACGACATTGCCATGGCGTACTCCGTATGGAGCCCGGGCGTGTTCCGCTTCCAGAACGTGCTGACGCAACCCTGGTTGCTCAACTACAAGCGGAACCCCTTCCGCCAGCATTTCTTCCATTTGATGGACATCGACGAGACCCGCCGGCGCTGACGCGCACGCTCATCACGCTCAGGTACCGCAGGCACGCCGAGCGCGAGGCCCTGGCTCGCGATCAGGCCAAGATCGGCTCGATGGGATGCGCCTTATCTGTCTCACTGCCGTCACTGCAAACGACGATACACGTTGGCGGCGGTCGGTGCGGCATCCAAGCCGGGGATACACGCGCCGGACCAGCCTAACCGACGAGCCGCGGCGATTGGGCCGGTCACCTCGTCAAGCAGACGGAAGAGATCGACGCCCGTCGCGACGACGCCCCCGTCTGGGCCTGCAGAACGCCTAGACGCAAGCGCGTTTTCAAGACACTGACAGATCGCCGGCTCGGCCTCGCTCTGCCCCACTTTGCAAGAGAACAAGCCGCAATCGAACCGCGTCATCAACGCGTTGCGGATGACGCAGCGCGGTTGCCCAACGGGCGGGCATGTTGGATTGAGAAGCGGTTCGAGCCTCCGGCGCGCCCGGTCTCGCGAGTCGAACCATTCAGTGAGCAGCTGCACGCCGGGCCTGATCGGCTCGAGCCCGTCCGGCGCATGGTCGTTGAACTGCCTGCACATCGCCTCTGGCCGAGATGGCTCACATGCGAGACCCGCCACAACCTCACCTGCCGGTGCCAGACCGCGGGAAACCGGCCCAGAGTGCGGATGCAAAAGCCCGAACGGCGCGCTCCCGCGTGAATCGCTCAGGCAAGCTGCCACAGCGGGCCGGCGGATCACATGCCGACTCGAGCGCAGAAGGACATGGCTAACACTGAGGCCGAGAAGATCGCGGTTCGCCAGAATCAGTGGATGTCGGACCGTGAGGTGGTGGATTCTCGCGGCCACCAGTGATACGGGTTTCCCCGATATCCAATGCGGTTCAGCTCGACGGGATCAAGCTCTCTTTGCTGCGCATTGGGTGGACAATGGCAGTCGTCGCGGGCAACACAACGACGCCTGAAGTCTTTCGTTTCTTTCAAGGAGGATTCATGTTTCATCACCAAGCTCGTGACCGCGCATTCGACCGTGCATTCGTTCGTCGCTCCGGTGCGCTCGCGGCCTCGGCCGTGATCGCCGCCGCCATTGCCCTCGCGCCGATGGCTGCATCCGCGCAGGCGCCGGCTGCCCCCGCCGCAACCGCGGAGGGCATACGCGTGGTCTACCACATCAACGACACCGCTTCACAGGCGCTTGCTGCGCTACGCAACATTCGCAACCATCTCGACGTGGATCCCACGGCGCGGATCACGGTCGTGACGCATGCCTTCGGCGTCGATTTCCTCATGGAAGGCATGAAGGATCGCAACGACAACTCATTTGCCGCGACAGTCGCTGCGCTCAAGAACCGCGGCGTCACGTTCGAGGTCTGCGAGATCACACTCAAAAACCGCAACCTCAAAAAAGAGCAGTTCATCCAGGAAGTGGACTTCACGCCCTCGGGGGTTGCCCGGATCGCCCAGCTCCAAGCGCGTGAGCGCGCCGCCTACATCCGTCCCTGAGTCATCCCTCCGGCCCTACAAAAAAGGCGACCCTTGGGTCGCCTTTTTTCGCTCGCGGGAGGCCGACTACTTGAGGTCCGCGACCAGGGCGTTGCGCATCGCCTGCGGCAGCGGGTTGATGGCAGCCTTGTAGCGCGGGTGATCGACACCGACGGCGAGACCCACCCCGTACTTGAGCGCGGCCTTCATTTCCTTCGTAAGCTCGAAGCGCAGATGGTGCTCGGTCTCCGGCCGGAAATCCTCACGATCGCCGTCATCATCGGAGATCGAGTAGACCTTGCTGCTGCCCTCCACCTGGATCCAGACGCGGTCTTCGATGCCAATCAGGTGCGGCAACAGACGGCGGCGCTCGTCGTCGTCGGCAAACTCCAGGGTCATGGTGGCCTTCAGGTTGCTGCCATCCGGAATCAGCGGCACATAGGCATCGATTTCGTCCTGGATGGCGTCGACGTCATCCGTCTCCTCCAGGCGGAGCAATTCCTGGATCCGATAGCGGATCGTCATCTCGTCCTCGAATGCGATCGAGAGGTTGTTGCCAAGATGAACCGTGCGGTTCTTCTTGTGCGCGAGCACCTCCGGCTGGAACGTCGGACGGCGCTTCTCGTACTCTTCAAGCGACCAAATGTTGGCCCGCGACAGGACGGGCGTCGATTTCTTAGCCATGAAAGTCTTCCGTTAACTGGGCGATACATCCGTCGGCGGCGACTCTCTCGCGGAGCCTTGCCCGACATACCGTCTGCTGAGACGCGCTGAGCGGGAAACAATTCCCGCCAATCACGAACCGACCCTCACTCCGCAACAGGAAAGCGCAGCAAGCGTGCTGCGACTGTGTCGCGAACGGCGTAATTGCACCGTTTTGGGGCGGCCGATCGAATTCCTCCGTCGGCGCCTCTGTTCTTATCTCCACATGAATTTTAGGGCGGTCCGGGCGAAAAAGCGAGGCCCGGGCTCGGAAATCGGTCTGGAGCAAATGTTCCAGCCCAGCGGCTGCCCCGTGCAACGCTCTGATTTTCAAAGGTTCACGACGGCTTTGGCAACGCGCGCGCCTGACTGACCAGGCGGTTGTGGGCATCGAGAAACGCCGCCGCGATGACCTTGCCTTCGTTGGTGATACCCCATCCCGCGGCACCTCCCACCACCTTGCCGAGCACGAGCCCGCCGACCCCGAGGTCGGTCGCCCGGGCCGAACCCGTGGCCGCGGCGAGCTGCTCGGTCGTCTCGTTGTCGGTGAGGAGCAGCACGACCTGCGCCTCCTTGAACTTGACGTTGCTTGCAAGCCCCGCCCAGTCGCGCAGCACGGGAATCTGCCCCAGGAGGCCAGCGATCCCCCCGCCTGCATTCTTCTCGCTGAAGACCAGCGAGGGCGTGAGCGTGTATCGGGCACCGATACCCTCGCCCTTTTTCACCACCGTCTCCGCCTTGAGGATCCCCTGGTCCTTCAGCTCCTGCTCCCGGATCGTCCCGCGCAAGCCCGCCGCGCGATCGACCACTCGGAAGCAGTTGCTCTGCTGCATCATCACGCGGATCAACGGCAACGGCGTCGGCGGCAGCTGGTATTGACTCAGGACCGCATAGCCGTGGGGGCTTTCGGCGAGGGCGATGGTCGCGATCGGCTCCGGGCAGGTCAAAAGCTCCGGCGCCGCACCGACCGTGCCTGCCGGGCCGGCCGAGCCGGAGACCTTGCTGCCGCCTTCGCCCAGCTCGGTCTGGCGGCAGGCCGAGAGCAGAACGGCTCCGCAGGCCGCAGCCATGACGAGCAGGCCCTTCGTCATAATCGCGCGCTTCATCGAGATGGGATTCCCGCCGTTTTCATGTCGACCGCGAATCTAGACGAAAACCCGGCCCGCGGGGTGACGGCCGACGCGCTTGCGACCAGCGCCCCCGAACCCGCGCTCGAGCAGCCTTACCTCGACCTGCTCGCTCGCGTGCGTCGCACGGGCGTGCGCAAGGCCGACCGCACGGGCACCGGAACGCTCTCGCTCTTTGGCGCGCAGGTGCGCTTCGACCTCACGCGCGGCTTTCCGCTCATCACGACGAAGAAAGTGTTCTGGAAAGCCATCGCCTACGAGCTGCTCTGGTTTCTGCGCGGAGAAACCAATGCGCGCTGGCTGCAGGAGCGCGGTGTGACGATCTGGGATGAATGGGCGCATCCCGAGACCGGTGACCTCGGCCCGGTCTACGGCTATCAGTGGCGGAGCTGGCCCACCCCCGAAGGCGGCCACATCGACCAGATCGCCCGCGTCGTCGAGCAGCTGAGGCGCGATCCGGACTCGCGGCGCATCATCGTCTCGGCGTGGAACGTAGCCGATCTGCCGAAGATGGCCCTCGCCCCCTGTCACGCCTTCTTCCAGTTCCATGTGGCCGAAGGGCGGCTCTCCTGCCAGCTCTATCAGCGAAGCGCCGACCTCTTTCTCGGCGTGCCCTTCAACATCGCAAGCTACGCGCTCCTCACCCACATGCTCGCCCAGCAGTGCGACCTGACACCGGGCGAATTCATCTGGACGGGCGGGGACTGCCACATCTACCTCAACCACCTCGAGCAGGTGGATCTGCAACTCTCCCGCACGCCGCTTCCGCCCCCCCGACTCGTCATCCGCAGGCGGCCGTCCACGATCTTCGACTACGCGTTCGAGGACTTCGAGATCGTGGACTACCAAAGCCACCCGGCGATCAAGGCACCCGTGGCCGTGTGATCCAGACTCTGGGCATCGAAGGCTGGTTCGCCGGCCGCGGCTGGACTCCGTTCGACTTTCAGCGCGAAGCCTGGCGCGCCCAGATGGAGGGGCGTTCCGGTCTCATTCATGCGCCGACCGGCTGTGGAAAGACGTATGCCGCGTTCTGCGGCCTGCTTGCCCGGGCCGTGCAGGCGGCTTCGGCCTCGGGGAGCGGCAAAGATCCCGCCCCGCTGTCGATCCTCTGGGTCACACCCCTGCGCGCGCTCGCCTCGGACACCGTGCTCGCACTCAGCGAGGCCGTCTCGGGGCTCGCTCCGGGCTGGACTGTCGGACTGCGCACGGGTGACACGGCGAGCGCCGAACGCGCTAGGCAGGATCGGCGCCTGCCGTCGGTGCTCGTCACCACGCCCGAGTCGCTCGCCCTCCTCACCGCGCGGGCCGACTGGGCCGAGCGGCTGGCCCATCTCCGGGCCGTAGTCGTCGACGAATGGCATGAGCTGATCGCGAGCAAGCGCGGTGTCCTGCTCGAACTGACACTGGCCCGGCTTCGCGGTTTGGCCGCGGCGCGCAAAGGCCGCCTTCCGCTTCAGATCTGGGGGCTTTCGGCCACGCTCGGCAATCTCGACGAAGCGATGGCCGTGCTCGTCGGGCCCGCGAGCGCGCTCGCGGGCGAGGCGCTCCTCATCCATGCCCGGCTGCCGAAGACGATCGAGATCGATGCGCTCCTGCCCGAGACGATCGACCGCTTTCCGTGGGCTGGACACCTGGGCACACGGATGGTCGCCCCAGTGGTCGAACGCATCCTCGGCGCACGAAGCACCCTCGTCTTCACCAACACCCGCTCGCAGAGCGAGCTCTGGTACCAGGCCCTGCTCGATCACGCCCCCGAACTCGCGGGCCAGATCGCGCTCCATCACGGTTCGCTAGATCGTGCGACCCGCGACTGGGTGGAGTCCGGACTGCGCGCGGGCACCCTGCGGGCCGTCGTTTGCACGAGCTCGCTCGACCTCGGGGTGGACTTCCGCCCGGTCGAGCAGGTGCTGCAGATCGGCTCGCCAAAGGGCGTGGCCCGACTCCTGCAGCGCGCGGGCCGAAGCGGTCACGCGCCGGGCGCCGTCTCGCGCGTGAGCGTCGTGCCGACCCATGCACTCGAACTCGTCGAGGCCGCGGCCGCGCGCGAGGCCGCCCTTGCAGGCCGTATCGAACTACGTCGTCCACCAGGGGTGGGCGCGGGTTTTCGTGCGCTCGACGTGCTCGCGCAGCACTTGGTGACCTGTGCAGTGGGTGGAGGCTTCGAGCCGGATACGCTCCGCGCCGAGATCGAATCGACTGCGAGCTATCAGGGGCTCACCGACCGCGAGTGGCAGTGGTGTCTCGACTTCGTGACCCGGGGCGGTAGCTCGCTCGCCGCCTATCCGGACTTCCATCGCGTTCACGTGGAGTCCGAAAGCGGCCGTCACTTCGTCCCCGACCGGCGCATCGCCCAGCGCCATCGCATGAACATTGGCACGATCGTGGCCGAGGCCTCGGTCACCGTCCAGATCCAGAACGGTGCCCGGCTCGGTCAGGTCGAGGAGGACTTCATCGCCCGCTTGAAGCCTGGTGATGCCTTCATCTTTGCCGGTCGGGTGCTCGAATTCATCCGCCTGCGCGAGATGGTGGCCCACGTGCGTGTGGCGCGCAAAAAGCGCAACCTCGTGCCCCGCTGGGCGGGTGGCAAGATGCCACTGTCCACCCAGCTTGCCGATGCCACACGCGCGCTCATCGCCCGCGCACGCACGGGCCGGCTCGACTCGCCCGAGCTTCGCCTGTGTGCGCCGATCTTCGAACTGCAGCGCGCGGTCTCCGCCATTCCAGCCGAAGGTGAATGGCTCGTCGAGACGCTCGCAAGCCGGGAAGGACACCACCTCTTCGTCTACCCCTTCGAGGGGCGGCTCGTCCACCTGGGGCTCGCCACGCTCTTCGCGTGGCGGCTTGCCCGGGATCGCGCCAACACCTTCTCGATCGCGATGAACGACTATGGTTTCGAGCTCGTCTCGCCCGAGCCGCACGGCTTTTCGGCCGAGCGGCCCGAGGCAGTACTCGACGCGCTACTTGCGGCCGACGACCTCGAAGCCGACCTGCTCGCGGGCTTGAACGCGGCCGAGCTCGCCAAGCGCCAGTTCCGGGAGATCGCGCGTGTGGCGGGGCTCATCGACCAGGGCTACCCCGGCGAGCACAAGTCCTCGAAGCAGATTCAGATGAGCGCCGGTCTGCTCTATGACGTGTTCCACACCTATGACCCGGACAACCTCCTGCTCGCGCAGGCAGTGCGCGAGGTCCTCGAGCGTCAGCTCGAAGCCTCGCGCCTCACCCGGGCGCTCCTTCGGCTACGCCACACGCGGCCGCTCATCCGCACGATCGTCCGCCCGACACCCTTCTCTTTCCCGCTCATGGTTGAGCGGCTGCGCGAGACGCTGACCACGGAGGAAATCGAGGCACGGGTAGCACGGCTGCTTGCGGAGATGGGTCCGGGCTAGAAGCCCGGCTGGAGACACTGCCCGCCCGTTCAGCCCGCTGCGATGCGCGTGAGCGCATCCCGAATCGGGGCTGGAATCTCCGCGCTCCGGCTCTCCGCCCGATCGACGAAAACATGCACGAAATGGCCGAGCGCGCGCGCCGTGGCCTCGCCCGCGCCGAAGAGGCCCACCTCGTAGCGCACTGAACTGCGGCCTAGCTTCGTCACGCGCAATCCTGCCTCGACTGGCTCGGGGAAGGCAAAGCTTCTCCGGTAGCTGCAGCCGGATTCCACGCAATAACCGACCGCTGGGGAGGCATGGATGTCGAGCCCGCCCGCCTCGATCAGGTAGCGGTTGATGACCGTGTCGAACCAGGCGTAATAGACGACGTTGTTGACGTGGCCGTAGATGTCGTTGTCCATCCAGCGCGTGGGAATCACGAGCCAGTGGCGGAAGGACTCACGCGAGTCGTTCATCGATGAGCTCGATCCAGTGCTGCACCGGGCGGCTGGTGCCGCTTGCGAGGTGCGTCAGGCAACCGATGTTCGCCGTGGCGATGCGCCGCGGGCCTTCCGCTTCAAGGTTCGCGAGCTTGCGCCGCTTGAGCTCCGCCGAGATGACCGGCTGGAGGATCGAGTAGGTGCCCGCCGATCCGCAGCAGAGATGACTGTCAGCCACCGGAAGCAGCCGAAAGCCGGCCTCGGTGAGCATCGCTTCGACCTGCCCGCGCAGCTTCATGCCGTGCTGCAACGTGCACGGCGGGTGATAAGCGATCGCTTCGGGCTCGTCCCGATCGGTCGGCCGAAGCGCAGGCTTCACCCGCGGCCATTCGGCGGCAACCACCTCCGAGATGTCCCGCGCGAGGGCGGCGATGCGCTCGGCCCGCTCACGATAGGCCGGATCACGGCGCAGAAAATGCCCGTAGTCTTTGAGCATCACCGAACAGCCCGAGGCGGTGCCAACCACTGCCTCGGCCCCGCGCTCGATCTCTAGCCACCAGGCATCGATGTTGGCTTTCACGATCGCCTCGGCGCGCTCGTGTGAGTTCAGGTGATGCGAGAGCGCCCCACAACAGCCGCCCGCCTTGACCCACACGAGCGAGACCCCGGCGCGATCGAGCACGCGCGCGGCGGCGGCGTCGATCGCGGGCGCAAGCGAGGTCTGCACGCAGTTGTCGAGCAAGAGAACACGGCGGGCATGACGCGGCGCGGGCCAGGCACCCGGATCGCGGCGCGGCAGTACTTTTGCCTTGACGGCGCCCGGAAGGAGCGGGCGCACGGCGCGACCCAGCCGGAGGGCCGTGTCGAACACGGGCTTCGCGAGCAGGCCGCGCTCGATCACACTCCGTGCTGCGCGGGAAGCGGAATCCCGACCGACCTTTGCTTCCACGACGCTCCGACCGATGTCGACCAGCCGCCCATACTGCACGCCGCTTGGGCAGGTGCTTTCGCAGTTGCGGCAGGTCAGGCACCGATCGAGATGTGTCTGGGTCGTGCGGGTGGGCGCCTCGCCTTCGAGCACCTGCTTGATGAGGTAGATGCGCCCCCGTGGACCGTCGAGCTCGTCACCGAGCACCTGGTAGGTCGGGCAGGTCGCAGTGCAAAACCCGCAATGCACACAGGCGCGGAGGATCGCCTCGGCCTCCTGGCCTTCGGGCGTATCGCGGAATTCGGAAGAGAGGTGGGTCTGCATGAAAACTACGACGATACGACCGCGGGAAACACCCCGTAAGGATCGAACTGCGCCTTCAGGCGGGCGGTAAGTGCGCGGACTTCGGGCGAAAGCTCGTTCAGTGTCTCGACGAACGGCGCATGCCAGCGCGTGGCGTAGCCCTTGGCGCGGTGCGTCCAGTAGCGCACACGGGCGCGGTCTTCTTCGGTCGCCGCGTGCAGCCAACGAAGCGCCCCACCCCATTCGATCGCCTGGTTGAAGCCTTCGAGCGACTCGACCGTCGCGCGGCAGCTCATGCGCATGAGTTGCTCCGGCAGCGCGAAGAAGGGATGCCGTTGCTCGCGCCAGTCCGCCCACCAGCGATCGGCGTCGGCGAGCAGTTCACCGCCCCGTCGCTCGCGCGCCGCACGCACGGCCGGCTCGGCGCCCGCGAACCGCACATAGAGCCGCCCGTCGACCCACGTCGTCGCCGAGATCGGGTCAGCTTCGGCATACCAGCGGTTCATCGCGCGCAGCGCCGCCGCCGCGTCGAGTTCGTAGACGCGCGTCTCGGTCGCCTTGGGCAGCGGCAGGCACTTGAGCGCGACCTCGGTGATCACGCCGAGCGTCCCCGCCGACCCACACACGAG
This sequence comes from uncultured Burkholderiales bacterium, assembly GCA_937944385.1. Taxonomy (GTDB): domain Bacteria; phylum Pseudomonadota; class Gammaproteobacteria; order Burkholderiales; family Casimicrobiaceae; genus Casimicrobium. Next base: position 14,986 of record CALDYQ010000024.1, read on the forward strand.
ACGCGAGAGATCGAATCCCGCGACGTTCTTCATGACCTTCCCGCCAAAGCGCAAGCGATCGCCCTTGCCATCGATCAGTTCGATACCGAGCACGAAATCCCGCACCGCCCCAGCGTAGGCGCGCCGTGGTCCGGAGGCGGCAGAGGCGAGCGTGCCGCCGATCGTCGCTCGCCCATCGGCCGTGGGTGGCTCGAAGGCAAGCATTTGCCCGGCCTCGCGCATGACGCGCTCGATCTCGCCCACCGGTGTGCCGCCGCGCACGACAATGACGAGTTCGGTCGGTTCGTATTCGACGACGCCCGATAGCGCCTTCGTCGCGAGCACCTCGGCTTCCGTCGAGCCCGCTGCCGAAGCATGAGCAAGCCAAGGCTTCGAACCGCCGCCCACGATCTGGCAGCGGCGCCCGCGGGCTGCGGCGGCCTTGATCGTCGATTGAATCGTCTCGAGTCGATCGAGATACGCCGTCATTGCTGCGCTCCGTCGATCCACTGTGGCGCAAGTGCCGGACTACCGAACCGACAAGCGCTGCTCACGCGACCACCATTGCGCCAGTCACGCCGACGACGCGTGGAGACGATCTCTTCTCCGCCGGAAAAGAGGCTGTCGTAGTTACCGATGATGAGTTCGTACGCCATGAAGAATCGGTTACCCGAGCGGGACCGTTTTGCCCGGGTTCATGATGTCGTTCGGGTCGAGCGCATGCTTGATCGCGCGCATGACCTCCACCGCTTCGCCGTGCTCTTGCTTGAGCGCGTCGAGCTTGTGGATGCCGATGCCATGCTCGCCGGTGCAGGTGCCACCCAGCCCGATGGCGATCTCGGAAATACGCGCGGCCACCCGGTCGGCCAGCTTACGCTCCTCGCGCACGTTCGGGTCGAAGGTCACGAGCACGTGGAAATTGCCATCACCTACGTGGCCGACGATCGTGCAGAAGAGCCCGCTCGCCTCGACTTCGGCCCGAGCTGCCGCGATGCATTCGGCCAGCCGCGAGATGGGCACACAGGCGTCGGTCGAGAAGGCATGCTTGCCGGGGATGTAGTTGAGCCCAGCCCAGTAGGCATCATGCCGCGCCTTCCAGAGCCGCGAGCGGTCCTCGGGCCGATCGGCAAAGCGGTAGTCGCTGCCGCCGTGCTCAGCGGTGATCGCGCGCATCTGCTCGATCTGCTCGCCCACGGCCAGGTCGGTGCCGTGGAACTCGAGGAACAACGTGGGTTTTTCCGCAAAGCCCGTGAGTTTGCTGTACTTGATCGAAGCGCGCATCTGCATCGCATCGAGCAGCTCGATGCGGGCGAGCGGAATGCCCATCTGCATCGCGGTGATGACGCTCTCGACTGCCCCCTCGAGTGTGTCGAACGGACAGACCGCCGCGCTCACCCGCTCTGGCATACCGTAGAGGCGGAGCTGAATCTCGGTGATGACGCCGAGCGTGCCTTCGCTCCCCACGTAAAGCCGCGTGAGGTCGTAGCCCGCGCTCGACTTGCGTGCCCGCGTGCCCGTGCGGATCACGCGCCCCTCGGGCGTGACCACGGTGAGCCCGAGCACGTTGTCGCGCATCGTGCCGTAACGCACTGCATTCGTTCCGCTCGCGCGCGTGGCGGCCATACCCCCGAGCGAGGCATTGGCGCCCGGATCGATCGGGAAGAAAAGTCCGGTCGAACGAATCTCCGCATTCAACTGCTCACGCGTGACACCCGCCTGGACACGGCAATCCAGATCCTCCGTGTTGAGCTCGAGGATCTTCGTCATGCGCGACAAATCGAGCGAGATGCCGCCGTAGAGCGCCTGCAGATGCCCTTCGAGCGAGGTGCCCGTGCCGAAGGGAATCACCGGGATGCGCGCCGCGTTGGCGAGCCTCAGCACAGCGGCAACTTCCTCGTTGCTTTCTGGAAAGACCACCACATCCGGCACGGCGGCATCCTGCATCCCCTCGCCATGGGCATGCTGCTCTCGCACTGCCTGCGTGGTGACAACCCGCGCGCCAAAGCACTCGCGCAGTTCGCCGACTGTGCGCGCGACGGTCTGCCCGTCCGGGCGAGTGAAGGTCTCCATCATCAGAAGCGCTCCATCATCAGAAGCGCTCCAATTCGGCAAAGGGCATCGGCTTGCCCTGCGAGACACGCATCCGCCCGTGCTCAGCGCACCGATGCAGCGTTGGCACCGCCTTGCCCGGATTGAGCAGGCCGTGTTCATCGAAGGCGCGCTTGATCTCGTGCATCCGCGTGAGTTCCTTGGGCGAGAACTGCACGCACATCTGGTTGATCTTTTCGATCCCCACGCCGTGCTCGCCGGTGATCGTGCCGCCCACCTCGACGCAGAGCTCGAGGATCTCGGCACCGAAGGCCTCGGCGCGCTCGAGCTCGCCCGGTCGATTGGCATCGAACATGATGAGCGGGTGCAGGTTGCCGTCGCCCGCGTGAAAGACGTTCGCGCAGCGCAGGCCGTACTTTTCGCTCATGGCCTCGATCGCCTTCAGGACGCGCGGCAATTCCTTGCGGGGAATAGTGCCATCCATGCAGTAGTAGTCCGGCGAGATGCGACCCGTGGCCGGAAAGGCGTTCTTGCGCCCGCTCCAGTAGCGAAGCCGTTCTGCTTCGCTCGTCGAAAGCCGCACGTCGCTTGCGCCCGCCTCGCGGAGCACGGCCTCGACCCGCGCCATCTCGTCGGCCACCTCCTCGGGTGTGCCGTCGCTTTCGCAGAGCAGGATCGCCGCCGCCTCGCAGTCATAGCCCGCGTGGACGAAGTCCTCCACCGCACGCGTGGCGATCCGGTCCATCATCTCGAGCCCCGCCGGCACGATGCCCGCGGCGATGATGCGACCCACCGCAGCACCTGCGGCCTCGACCGTCGGAAATGACGCCAAGGCCACCTGGGCGAGCCGCGGCTTGGGCGTGAGCTTCACCGTCACCTCGGTCACCACACCGAGCAGGCCTTCGCTGCCGGTCATGAGGGCCAGCAGGTCGTAGCCGGGCGCATCGAGCCCTTCGCACCCGAGTGTCACGACGCTGCCGTCGATCAGCGCCACGCGCACCGCACGGACGTTGTGCACGGTGAGACCGTACTTGAGGCAATGTACCCCGCCCGAGTTTTCGGCGACGTTGCCGCCGATCGTGCAGGCGATCTGCGACGAGGGATCGGGTGCGTAATAAAGGCCGTGGGCCGCCGCGGCCTCGCTGATCGCGAGATTGCGCACGCCGGGCTGGACGCGCGCAAGGCATGCATCGGCGTCGATCTCGATGATCCTCATCAGCCGCGCGGTGGAGAGGAGCACCGCCTCCGGATCGGGCATGGCACCGCCGGAGAGCCCGGTCCCCGCACCCCGGGTCACCACCGGAACCCGGGCCGCATGGCAGGCCTTGAGGACCGCAACGAGCTCATCCTCGGTCTCAGGCAGTGCAACGCACTTCGGCAGGGCGCGGTACATCGAAAGCCCGTCACATTCGTAGGGCCGCATCGCCTCAGGCGTCGTTTTGAGACCGTCCGCAGGCAGGATCGCGGCGAGGGTTTCTAGCAGGCTGGGGAGCTTCATGAGCGTGCCGAGAAGCATGAGTGGGCGGGTCAATCTTACCCGTCCGACAACGTTGGAGCGACACCGTTTCCCAGGATCACGCAGCGACGGAACCGGATGACGGGCCACCTAGAATCCCGCTGTCTCGCGCGTCCGAAAGTCCTTTCGGACGCGCGGTTTTTTGTTTTGCCGATGTCTGTCTCCGCCCTCGTCCCCTTCCGGACGCTTCTGCCCGATCTGCCCCGCGCGGGCGAGTTCCGCCGTCCCGCGGCGCTGCCGGGCGCGGCGCGCGCGCTGGCCCTGGCTGCCGGTGCCGAGGCGCTGGCCCAGGATCAGCGCATGCTCGTCCTCGTCTGTGCCGACGCGCACGAGGCGAACACGCTCGCTGCCGAGATCGCCTGGTGCGCGCCTGCGCTCCGCGTGCTCGAGTTCTCGGATTGGGAGACGCTGCCCTACGACCACTTCTCGCCGCATCCCGATCTCGTGAGCGACCGGCTTCGGGCCCTGCATGCGCTCGCCGAGCGCCGTTGCGAAGTGCTGGTCGTTGCCGCAACGACACTGGCGCTCCGGGTCAGCCCGCGAAGCTACGTCGCCGGGCGCACCTTCTCGCTTACGCGCGGGCAGCAGCTCGACCTCGAACGGCTACGCCGGCAATTGGTCACTGGCGGCTACAGCGCGGTCACGCAGGTGGTCGCCCATGGCGAGTTTGCCGTGCGTGGCGGCATCGTGGACTTCTTCCCGGTCGGTGCGCAGTTGCCCGTCCGGGTCGAACTGTTCGATGACGAAATCGAGAGCCTCAAGCACTTCGACCCCGACAGCCAGCGCACGCTCTATCCGATCGAGCAGCTCGATCTCCTGCCGGCGCGGGAATTTCCCACCGACGAAGCCGGCCGCACGCGTTTCCGCCAGCGCTGGCGCGAGACCTTCGAGGGTGACCCATCGCGCTCTCAGATCTACAAGGACGTCTCGAACGGCATCTTTCCTGGGGGCGTCGAGTATTACCTGCCGCTCTTCTTCGATGCGGTCGAAACACTCTTCGACCACCTGCCAGAAGACGCCGTCTTCGCCACCGTGGGCGACCTGCACGCTGCCCTCGGCACCTTCGAGCAGGAGACGCGCGAGCGCTGGTCCCTGCTCCGGGCCGACGTGGCGCGACCGCTTCTGCCCCCCGAGGCGCTCTACCTCGGGCGCGATGAATTGCTGCACACGCTCAAGCGTTATGCGCGCTACGAGTTCGATCGCGCCGGCGCCCGCACCGGCAACGACCCGGAAATCATGACCCAGGCGGCCACCCGCCTGCCGAATCTCGCCCTCGATCGCCAGCGTGAGCAGCCGCTGGCGCCTCTCGCCGCGTTTCTCGAGGCAGGCCGGACGCGAGCGCTGTTCGTCGCCGAAAGTCCCGGTCGGCTGCAGACCCTGCGCGAGCTGTTCTCGACGCACGGCCTCGGCCCCGCCGAGGTGCCCAATCTCTCCGCATTTCTGGCAGCACAAGCACGCTTCGGCATCACGGTCGGGCCGCTCGCGGCCGGCGCGCTGCTGCCCGCGCACGGGCTCGCCTTCATCACCGAGGCCGAGCTCTACCCGGGTCAGCCCCGCACCGCACGTCGGCGCCGCGGTCGTACGAGCGACGTGGACAGCATGCTGCGCGACCTCTCGGAGGTCAAGGTCGGCGATCCCGTCGTGCACGAGGAGCACGGCATCGGCCGCTACCTGGGGCTCGTCTCGCTCGATCTCGGCGATGGGCCCACCGAGTTCCTGCACCTCGAGTACGCGGATCACGCCAAGCTCTACGTGCCGGTGGCCAACCTCCATCTCATCAGCCGCTACAGCGGAACCTCGCCCGAGCATGCCCCGCTGCACGCCCTCGGATCGGGTCAGTGGGACAAGGCCAAGCGCCGCGCCGCGCTGCAGGCACGCGACACGGCAGCCGAGCTCCTGAATCTCTACGCCCAGCGCGCTGCGCGCCAGGGGCACGGCTTCCGCATCGACTGGGCCGACTACGCCGAATTCGCCGCGGGGTTCGGTTTCGAGGAGACACCGGACCAAAGCGCGGCCATCCAGGCCGTGATCCAGGACTTGGTCGCCGCGAAGCCCATGGATCGGCTCGTCTGCGGCGACGTCGGCTTCGGCAAGACCGAGGTCGCGCTGCGCGCTGCCTTCGTGGCTCTCATGGGGGGGCGGCAGGTGGCGCTGCTCGTGCCCACCACACTGCTTGCAGAGCAGCACTTCAACACCTTCCGCGACCGTTTCGCCAAGTGGCCGATCCGGATCGAGGAGCTCTCACGCTTTCGCTCGAAGAGGGAAGTCGCCGCGACCCTCGATGCGCTCGCCGAAGGCAAAGTCGACATGGTGATTGGCACCCACAAGCTGCTCCAGCCCGAGGTGCGCTTCAAAAACCTCGGTCTCGTCATCATCGATGAGGAGCACCGCTTCGGCGTCCGGCAGAAGGAACAGCTCAGAAAGCTGCGCGCCGAGGTCGACGTGCTCACGCTCACGGCCACCCCGATCCCGCGAACGCTCGCGATGAGCCTCGAGGGCATCCGCGACTTCAGCGTGATCGCCACCGCGCCTTCGAAGCGACTCGCCATCAAGACCTTCGTCGCGCGCTCCGCTGACGGCGTGATTCGCGAGGCGATCCTGCGCGAGTTGAAACGCGGCGGGCAGGTCTACTTCCTCCACAACGAGATCGAGACGATCGAGAACATGCGCGAGCGGCTCGAAGCGCTCGTGCCGGAAGCGCGCATTCGTGTGGGCCACGGGCAGATGGGCGCGCACGAGCTCGAGGCCGTGATGCGCGACTTCTACCAGCAGCGCTTCCAGATCCTGCTGTGCTCGACGATCATCGAAACCGGCATCGACGTGGCGAGCGCCAACACGATCCTGATCAATCGCGCCGACCGCTTCGGACTTGCCCAGCTGCACCAGCTGCGCGGTCGCGTCGGCCGCAGTCATCACCAGGCCTATGCCTATCTGCTGATTCCCGGAGAGGATGCGATCACCGCGGATGCGAAGAAGCGTCTCGAGGCGATCACGCAGCTCGAGGATCTCGGCTCGGGCTTCTATCTGTCGATGCATGACCTCGAGATCCGCGGTGCCGGCGAGGTGCTCGGCGAGGATCAATCGGGCGAGATGCAGCAGGTGGGCTTCTCGCTCTACAGCGCCATGCTCGAGCAGGCGGTCAAGGCCTTGAAGGCGGGGCGCGAGCCCGACCTCGACGAGCCGCTCGGCGTGGTGACCGAGGTCAACCTCCACGCACCGGCGCTCCTGCCCGAGGACTACTGCCCCGGCGTCCACGAACGGCTCGTGCTCTACAAGCGGCTCGCCAACTGCGAGGACCTCGATCGCCTGACCGATCTCAAGGAGGAGCTGATCGACCGCTTCGGCGCACTGCCGCCGCAGGCCGAGGCATTGCTCATCGCGCATGAACTGCGCATCCGCGGCAAGGCCTGCGGCGTGAAGAAGATCGACTCGGCGCCCGAGCGCAGCCTGATCACCTTCAAGCCGAAGCCGCCTTTCGAGCCGATTCGCCTGATCCAGCTGATCCAGCGCGACGGGCGCATCCGGCTCGCCGGCCCCGATCGCGTGCGAATCGAGCGTCCGGCCGCCACGCTCGCCGAGCGACAGCGGCTCCTGGGCGAGTTTCTCCGCGCACTCACCTGAGCGTCGATGCCGTGCAAACGATCTACGCCTTGGCTGCCGATCTCGTCGTCCTCACCCACCTCGCCTTCATCGGCTTCGTGGTCTGCGGAGGTTTTCTGCGCGGGCGCAGCGTGTGGATCCGCCGTCTGCATCCGCCCGCCACGCTCTGGGCCATCGCACTTTCGCTCTTCGGCTGGACCTGCCCGCTCACGCCGCTCGAGAACGCACTGCTCGCCCGCGCCGGTGCCTCGACCTACGAGGGCGGATTCATCGCGCACTACCTGCTGCCGATGCTCTATCCCGAGGGGCTCGACCGCTTCGCGCAGGGTCTGCTCGCCGGCCTCGTCATCGGCGTGAATCTGTTTGCCTACGCCGTCGGCTCTTTCCACTCCCGGCGGCGCTCACCCGAGACCGACAGCGACACGTCCGGCAAGCCGTAGGCCCGCTCGATGCTGAGCGACGCGGCCACGGCATGGCCCTGCAGATAGTCCACGCCCAGCGCGGTCACGAACTCGGCGATCAGCTCGCTCGTCACGTATTCGGCCACGGTGACCAAGCCGAGCTTGCGTGCGACCGAGACGATCGAGCGGACCACCTCCTCACTCACCGGATCGATAGCCGCGGTCTCGATGAAGCTGCCGTCGATCTTCAGCTCGTCCACCTTGAACGTACGCAAATAGCTGAAGGTCGCAAAGCCCGTGCCAAAGTCATCGACCGCCACCCGCATGCCGAGGCGCCGGAGCGCCTCGATCACACCGGTCGCCCGCGCGGAATCCGCCACCGCGCTCGACTCCGTGATCTCGAAGCAGAAGAGCTCCGCCGCCACGTCGTGTTTGGTCAGCAGATCCGCCACGAACTCGGGCAGGCTCGCATCCTCGATCGAAGAGGCGGTCAGGTTGATCGCGCATTTCCGGGTGCGCTGATAGGCCTCGGGGTGCTGGGCGTACCAGGCAAAGGTGGTCTCCACGACGCGCCGATCGAACAGGCGAGAAAGCCCCAACTGCTCGATGGCGGGCATGAACTGGGCTGGAGACCGCAGATTACCCGCGGCATCCGGCATTCGGCAGAGCACCTCGATCGAGAGTTGACCGTCCGCCGCGCGCCCAGCCGGCATGATCGGCTGGCAGTGGAGCACGATGCGCCCGCGCCGAACCCAGCGCTCCACCTCCGCCAGATGCTCGGCCCTTGCCTTGAGCGCATTTTCGATCTCCGAGGAGAACTCGTGCACCACCAGATGCCGACTCCGCGGATCGGTCGTGGGCACTTCCATCGCGGTCAGCGAGGCCACGAGCTGCGCGCAGCTTGGACGAATGCCCGGACCGAGACGGATCGCCGCAAGCAATGGATGCAGCATGATCCGTTGCCCGCTGGCATCGATGACCCGCATCCCGCGCAGGGACTGTGCTACCTGCTCGCCGAGTTCGCGCGAGGCCGCCGAGTCCCGGAACACGAGCGCGTAGTGCTCACCTTCGAGACGCACGGCTGCGACCGCGCCGAGCCCGCGAAGCTGCGCGCCGATTGCCGCACGCAGGTCATTGAGCGGAATCTGCCGCGTCAAGGCGTCGATTCGGGCGCGGCGACCGAAGAAGGCGCTGACCACGAGCAGCGTCTCATGGCGCGAAAACTGCGCCAGCCACTCATCGAACCCGAACTCGTTGAGCAGCCCCGTGGTTGCGTCGTGCGTGGACTGCTCGCGAAGGCGCCGGAAGGCGTCCGCGCGGTCGCTCGACACCGCCTGCAGCACCTGCGTGAGCACGGTGGTGACGAAGATGAGCGCCACGATCCCGAACACCGATGCGGGGACGGCGCGCGCGACGCGCTCTCCCGTGGCGAGTGTTGCGATATCGAACGACAGGGCCGTGCTTAGAAACAGCGCCGAGACGACCAGGGTCGAGTAGGTCGTCCGCGCGCAGTGGCGCATCGCGCAAAAGGCCATGGCGAGGATGTAGCCGAGCGAGAGCGCCCCCTCGAGCGCGCTCTGGCCGAGCATCCTGAGCCAAAGCACGCCGGCCACCAGCAGCGCGGCCAGCAGCAGGACGCCCTGATCGAGCTTGAGGTTGTCGGCGGGCGGGCTGCGCACCATGCGTGCGAACGGGATCGGGTTAGCGTCTCCCCGACCGCTGCCGAGCCACGCGAGAAGCGCCGGTGCGATCAGCATCACCGCGAGCGCTTCGAGAATCCAGTAGGCCAGCGCGAGCTTCATCACGCCCAGGTCGGCGTGCACGCCGCTCGCGGACAGGAACAGCGCACCGCTCGCGGCCGCGACCGGCGCACCGACGAGCGCCACCGCGACGTAGAAGCAGATCAGCCAACGCAGGCGTGTCGTCTGTCCTGTCGGATCGCTGGAAAATGCCGAGAACCGGCGGAGCAACGCCCGCAGCGCAAACGCAGTGACGACCACCGAAATCGCCTCGGTCGCAACGCCCCCGATGAGCAGCAGCGGCTGCAGGCCATAGCTGACGAGCCCCCAGGCGAAAAGACCGACTGCCATGCCCCAGAGCATCCGGAAGCCATACTTCCACGCCGTGGCGAAGGCGATGCCGGCGGGCAGCCAGATGATACTCACCGACTCGCCGGGCGAAAGCCAGCGCGAGACGAACGCCCCCGCAAACACGGCGGTCGCCGTGGCCATGGCACGGACGAGCACGGGGGAAGAGGCAGTCGCGTTCATGAGATCATGAGTGCGAGTCCAGTCTAATCGAGAGTCTGCGCTGCAAAAACCGCCCGCGACTGTTTGCAGGGAACGCGATCACCCTGCAGGGCACTTCTAGAATGGGGCAATGACGATGACACTCCCGGTGACGCTTGGCGACGTTCGGTCGGCCCAACGCGCCATCGACGGGGCGGTCGAACGCACGCCCTGCCTGCAGTCGCGCACGCTGTCCCGGCTCCTCGGCTGCGAGGTCTGGCTCAAGTTCGAGAACCTGCAGTTCACCGCGAGCTTCAAGGAACGGGGCGCCTTGAACAAGCTGCTCTCGCTCACGCCCGAGGAAAAGGCGCGCGGGGTCATCGCGATGAGCGCGGGCAACCACGCGCAGGGCGTGGCCTACCATGCGGGTCGCCTGGGGATTCCGGCAACCATCGTGATGCCGACCTACACCCCTTTCGTCAAGGTGAGGAACACCGAAGGCCACGGCGCCAGCGTCGTGCTCGCGGGGCAGACGCTCGCCGAAGCCTCGGCCCATGCGCAGGCACTCGCCACGGAGCACGGCTACGTGTTCGTGCATCCCTACGACGACGCCCACATCATCGCCGGTCAGGGCACGGTCGCCCTCGAAATGCTGGAGACGAACCCAGCACTCGACGCGCTGGTGATTCCGGTCGGTGGCGGCGGTCTGATCGCCGGCTGTGCGGTCGCAGCGAAAAGTCTCCAACCGGGAATCGAAGTCTTCGGCGTCGAATCCACGATCTTTCCTGCGATGGCCCAGCGCCTTGCCGGGGAGCCCGTGGCGGTCGGCAGCGAAACGATCGCCGAGGGCCTGGCCGTGCGCGACATCGGCGCCTTGCCGCTCGCGATTGCGCGCGCGCTGGTCGATCGCGTGCTCGTGGTCGAGGAGTCGACGATCGAGAGCGCGATCGCGCTCCTGATCGAGATCGAAAAGACCGTCACCGAGGGCGCAGGCGCTGCGGGCATCGCGGCCCTGATCGAGCACTGCAACCTGTTTGCGGGCAAGCAGGTCGGTGTCGTCCTCTGCGGCGGCAACATCGATAGCCGGATCCTCGCCACGATCCTGATGCGCAACCTCGTACGCGAAGGTCGCCTGATCCGGCTGCGCGTGCGGGTGCCCGATCGGGCCGGATCGCTCGCCCAGCTCGCCAAGGTGGTCGGCGATGCAGGCGGCAACATCCTCGACGTCGAGCATCAACGCATGTTCGGCGTGTTCAGCGTCAAGTCGACCGAAATCGAACTGACCGTCGAGACGCGCGATCGCGAGCACGTGACCGCACTGGTGGCCGAGCTCGGACGGCATGGTTTCGCAGCCGAGTTGCTCGGGCGCAACGACGGCGGATGAGCCGCGCGCATCGGACCACGCCGCAAGTGAGACCCATGCTGCCTGCAAACATGCACTTCATCGAGCGGGACTGGCTCTGCGCGAACCACATCCTGTTCACCCATCCCGACGAGCCAGCAACACTCGTGGATTCCGGGTATGAGGCACGGGTCGAGGGCACGCTCGGTCATCTGGATGCGCTCCTCGGTGAGGCGCCCCTCGGACGCCTGCTCAACACCCACATCCACAGCGATCACATCGGTGGCAACGCCTCGCTCGCCCGACTCTACCCGGGCTTGTCGATCATCGTGCCCGAGGCGGAAGTCCCCGCCCTCGAAGCCTGGGACCGCCCAGAACACATGCTCTCCTACGCCGACCAGCGCTGCGAACCGTTCGCGTGGCAAGACACGATGCACGCCGGCGACACCTTCCGTCTCGCCGGAGCCGACTGGATGGTGCTTGCCTCGCCCGGCCACGACATGGGCTCGATCGTGCTCTACTGCCCCGCCGAGCGGCTGCTCATCTCGGCCGATGCGCTCTGGGAAAACGGCTTCGGTTTCGTTCCGCCCCAGGCGATCGATCCCGAACCGCTCGCCGCCCAGCGCAAGACTTTCGATCTGCTCGAGGACCTCGAAGTCCGGCTCGTCCTGCCGGGTCACGGTCCGGCCTTCCGTGACTTCCGCGGCGCACTCGCGCGCGCGCGAGCGAAGCTCGAAGCCTTCGCCCAGGACGATCTGCGTATTGCGCGCAGTGTGGTGCGCGGCATGTTCATCTACGCCATGATGTGGCGCGAACGTCTGCCGCTTGCCGAGCTGCCGGACTACGTGCGACGCATCGGCATCCACCGCGACTACAACGCGCAGTTCTTTCGCCTCTCGGATGAGGCCTATGCGCACTGGTTGCTCAAATCCTGCTGCGACAGCGGGCAACTCGCCGTGGTCGATGGCGAGATCGTCAGCCTCGATCGAGGCGGCGGGCGGCGATCCGCTGCTTGACGGCCGTCCCATCATCGCCCTGCTCGAAGGCGATGATCTCGAATGCGGGCAGCGTCCGCTCGAGCAGTTCATTCACACGCAGGAGAAATTCCGGTCGACTCGGCTTGCCATAGCGTGCGTGACCGACCATGAAGGTCTCGTAGAGCAGCAAGCCGCCTGCGCGGACGGTGGCGAGGAGCGCGTCGAAGGTCGGGCGCCAGAGGTAGTTCGAAACGAGCACCGCATCGAAGCTGCCCGCGGCGTAGGGCCACGGATCGGCCTCGAGGTCGCGGCGTTCACAGCTCACGCCAAGCACACCCTCGAGCGCCGCGAGCGCCTCGGCGTCCCGGTCGACGGCCGTGACCTTCACGCCGCGTGAAGCGAAACAACGCGAATGACGACCGCGCCCGGCCGCCACATCGAGCAACCGCTCGCCGGGGGCGACGAGCCCGGCGTAGCGCACGAACCAGGCCGCCGGTGCCTCCAAGCCGTGCGTCTCAGCGCGCATGGAGCGGCAGACTCGCCTGCGGCCGCGTGCCGGCGTTGCCGTTCGCGTTGCCGTTCGCATCGACGACCGCGAGCGCCGTCATGTTGACGATCCGCCGGACGGTGGCGGACGGGGTGAGGATGTGCACCGGCTTTGCGCAGCCCAAGAGGATCGGGCCGATCGCAATACCCTGACCCGCGCCGGTCTTGAGCAGGTTGTAGGCGATGTTGGCCGAGTCCACGTTCGGACAGACGAGCAGATTTGCCGAACCCGACCACGCGACGTCATAGCCCCGCCGGAGGGTCTCGTCGAGCGCGCTGTCGCCGTGCATCTCGCCGTCGACGGCCAGATCGGGCGCCTGTTCTGCGAGGAGGGCGAGCGTCTCGCGCATCTTGACGGCCGAGGGTTTGTCGGAGGTCCCGAAGTTCGAGTGCGAGAGCAGTGCGACCTTCGGTTCGATGCCGAAGCGCTTTAGCTCCTCGGCGGCCATGCGCGTGATCTCGGCCAGTTCTTCCGCCGTCGGGTCGTAGTTGACGTGAGTGTCGACCAAGAACACGAGCCGCCCGGGCAGCAGGATGCCGTTCATCGCGGCGTAGACATGCGCGCCCGGTTCGAGCCCGAGCACCTGGTCGATGTAGCGCAGGTGCAGCGCGTGCGTGCCGAAGGTGCCGCAGATCATGGCATCCGCATCACCCCGGCGCACCATCATCGCGCCGATCAGCGTGTGCCGCCGGCGCATCTCGAGCTTGGCGTATTGCTCGGACACGCCTTTGCGCTTGGTGAGTCGGTGGTAGTCCTGCCAATAGTCACGATAGCGTGAGTCGCTCTCTGGGTTGACCACCTCCACATCGACCCCGGCCTTGAGCCGGAGCCCGTAGCGCTCGACCCGACGCTCGAACACTGCAGGCCGCGCGATGACGATCGGCTTGGCCAGCCCCTCGTCGATCACCACCTGCACCGCGCGGAGCACGCGCTCGTCCTCGCCCTCGGCAAAGACCACCCGGCGGGGCGCCTTCTTGGCGGCCGAGAAGATGGGCTTCATCGCCGCGCCCGAGTGATAGACGAACTGGGCAAGCTGCTGGCGGTAGGCTTCGAAATCCGCAATCGGACGCGTCGCCACCCCCGACTCGATCGCCGCCTTGGCCACCGCCGGCGCGATGCGCGAGATGAGCCGCGGATCGAAGGGCTTCGGGATCAGGTATTCCGGCCCGAAGGACAACGTGCCCGCCTCGCCGTAGGCTGCAGCCACCTGATCGTTCTGCTCGGCCATCGCGAGATCCGCGATCGCATGCACCGCGGCGAGCTTCATCGCCTCGTTCACCGTCGTTGCGCCCACATCCAGCGCCCCACGGAAGATGAACGGAAAGCAGAGCACGTTGTTGATCTGGTTCGGGTAGTCGCTGCGGCCAGTGGCGATTACCGCGTCCGGCCGCGCCGCCTTCGCGAGGTCCGGCATGATCTCGGGCTCGGGGTTCGCCAACGCGAAGATGAGCGGCGATGGCGCCATACGGACGAGCCACTCGGGCTTCAGGACGCGCGCGGCCGACAGCCCGAGGAAGATGTCGGCCCCGTCGAGCAGTTGTTCGAGCGTCCGCAATTCGGTCACTTGTGCATAACGCGCCTTGTTCTCGTCCATCTCCTCGGTGCGACCGGCATAGACCACGCCCTCGATGTCGGCCACCCAGACGTTCTCGCGCCGGATTCCGACCGCGACCAGCATGTCGAGACAGGCCAGCGCAGCCGCCCCCGCGCCGGAACAGACGAGCTTGACCGACTCCGGCTTCTTGCCGACCACGCGCAGACCGTTCAGGATGCCCGCGGCAACGATGATTGCGGTGCCGTGCTGGTCGTCATGGAAAACCGGGATCTTCATGCGCTCGCGGAGTTTGCGCTCGATGTAGAAGCACTCCGGCGCCTTGATGTCTTCGAGGTTGATGCCGCCGAAGGTCGGCTCGAGCGCGGCGATGATGTCGATCAGCCGGTCGGGGTCGCGCTCGTCGACTTCGATGTCGAAGCAGTCGATGCCGGCGAACTTCTTGAACAGCACCGCCTTGCCCTCCATCACCGGCTTGGCGGCGAGCGGGCCGATCGGGCCGAGGCCGAGCACCGCGGTGCCGTTGGTGACCACGCCGACGAGGTTGCCGCGGGAAGTAAGCGAGAAGCTCTCCGCCGGATCGCGAACGATCTCCTCACAGGCGAAGGCCACGCCAGGAGAGTAGGCCAACGCCAGATCGCGCTGGTTGGTCAGCGTCTTGGTCGCGCTCACCTCGAGCTTGCCGGGGCGCGGCTTGCGGTGGTATTCCAGCGCGGCATCGCGCAGTTGCTGCTTTTCCCGATCAGGCATGGCTATTCCACCTTTTGGAATTTGTTTCCATTATTGCATGGGCCGGCGCTCTCCGCCGTCTGTCGGCCGAATTTTCGGCTGAATCGGTGTCAAGCGACGTCGTCGGTCGACTCGCATTCGGCATGGCGCCTCGCCTACGCAAGCTGAACGCGCCACAATCCGCCTCTCAAATACAGCCCCCGTCACCACAGCCCCCGTCACCACAGCCTCTTTCGACCCATGCCGGAAACACTTTCCCATTTCATCGCCGGCCGCCACGAGCGCGGCCGCACAGCTCGCCTCAGCGATGTCTACGACCCGGCCACGGGTGAGGTCACGGCGCGCGTCGCCTTGGCCGAGGAGGAGGATGTCGCGCTGGCCGTCGCCGCTGCACGCGGGGCCTTCCCCGCCTGGGCCGAGACACCGCCGATCCGACGAGCACGCGTGCTCTTCCGCTTCCTCGAACTCATGAACGTACGGCGGGATGACCTCGCTCGCGCCATCACGCGCGAGCACGGCAAGGTGTTCGCTGATGCCCAGGGGGAAGTCTCGCGCGCGATCGACGTGATCGAGTTCGCCTGCGGCATTCCGCAACTCCTCAAGGGCGACTACACCGACCAGGTCGCCACCGGCATCGACAACTGGACCTTCCGCCAGCCGCTTGGCGTGGTGGCCGGCGTCACGCCCTTCAATTTCCCTTGCATGGTGCCGGCATGGATGTTTCCGATCGCCATCGCCTGCGGCAACACCTTCGTGCTCAAGCCCTCGCCGATCGATCCCTCCCCCTCGCTCCTGATGGCCGAACTCTGGCGCGAGGCCGGGCTGCCGGAGGGCGTCTTCAACGTCGTCCAGGGCGACAAGATCGCGGTCGATGCCCTGCTCGCACACCCGGAGGTGGCTGCGATTTCCTTCGTCGGCTCGACGCCGATCGCAAACGCCATCTACGAGACCGGCGCCCGCCACGGCAAGCGCGTGCAGGCGTTGGGGGGCGCGAAGAACCACATGGTCGTTCTGCCGGACGCCGACCTCGACCAGGCGGTCGATGCCCTGATCGGCTCGGCCTACGGCTCGGCCGGTGAGCGCTGCATGGCAATCTCGGTGGCCGTGCTCGTGGGCGATGTCGCCGATCGGATCCTGCCTGCACTCGCCAAGCGCACGCTGGCGCTTCGGGTCGGCCCCGGGCTCGAGGCGGGCGTCGAGATGGGCCCGATCGTCACCCGCGCCGCGCTCGAGCGCATCACGGGCTACATCGAGGAGGGTATCAGGG
Source organism: uncultured Burkholderiales bacterium (assembly GCA_937944385.1). Classification (GTDB taxonomy): domain Bacteria; phylum Pseudomonadota; class Gammaproteobacteria; order Burkholderiales; family Casimicrobiaceae; genus Casimicrobium. The sequence goes on from CALDYQ010000024.1 coordinate 31,173, forward strand.
CCGGTGCACGGCTCGTGGTCGATGGCCGCGGGCACCGCGTGCCGGGCCACGAAGGCGGCTTCTGGCTCGGGGGCACGCTCTTCGACCATGTCACGCCGGATATGCGCATCTACCGAGAGGAGATCTTCGGGCCCGTGCTTTGCTGCGTCCGGGTGCCGGACTTCCCCTCCGCGGTGGACCTCGTCAACCGGCATGAATACGCCAATGGCGTGGCCTGCTTCACCCGTGATGGTGGCCTCGCCCGTGAATTCGCTCGCCGCATCCAGGTCGGCATGGTCGGCATCAACGTCCCGATCCCCGTGCCGATGGCCTGGCACGGCTTTGGCGGCTGGAAGCGGAGCCTCTTCGGCGACATGCACGCCTATGGCGAAGAAGGCGTGCGCTTCTATACGCGGCAAAAAAGCGTCATGCAGCGCTGGCCAGATGCGCTCAGCACAGGAGCGGATTTCGCGATGCCGTTGGCGCGCTAGCGTGGCGCGGACTCAGCCGCCCAGCACTTGGGCGAACCGCTCGGTGCGCTCGGCCAGGTAGAACCACTCGGCACCGACCATCGCGGCCTTCGCCGGAAAGACGATCCAGCCATCCTGCGGTGCGGTGAGGACTTCGCCGCTCGCCCGGCGCGCGATCACCTCACCCGCCCGGACGGGATCGAAACTCTTCCAGTCACGCTCGAAGGCGTCCTCCGCGTGCTCGCGGTCGATGACCTCCGTCAGGCGCAGGCCTTCGAGCGGCCGCGGCGCGGGGCGGGGCGCATCGATCATGCCGAGTTCTGCCAGGAGGCTGACCACCGCGCGGTAGCCCACCTCAGGCCCGGCGGGGTCCTCGTGCTGGCCACACTCGAGCGTCATCGCCCACCCGCCGCGCGAACGCATGTACTCGGTCGTGCCGATCGCGTATTCGGTGTCGAGGGTCGCCGCTGGCGCGCCCGGCAGGGGCCTTGCGAGCCGTCGGGCCACGCCCCGATCATAGGTCGGCAGCCAGCCATCGACGCAGCGGTTCACGCCCAATCGCTGGGCGAGAGCAACCTCCCGCTCGGCATGCAGAAACGGCGTCACGCCATCGAGCTCGGTCTCCGAGCCCACGAGCGCGAACGGCTCACCCGGCGCCATGAAGGAATGCAGGTCGAGCAGGCCATCGTGCTCGGAGAGCAACGGACAGAGCCAGTTGGCCACGTGGTCTTCGAATTCGACCGGCAGCGCCGTGGGACGCAGGCGGCGATTGAGGTTGCGATCACCGTTTCGCGTGTTCTGCGAGTACGCCTTCGGATTCGTGATCGGCACGAGCGTGAGCGCCCCCCGGACGAGCGTGCGTTCGCCGCGCTCGAGTTCACCGGCGAGCCGCCGCAGCGCGATCGTCCCGGCCCGTTCGTTGCCGTGCACGGCCCCGAGGACGATGAGCCGCGGCCCGGGCTGCGCGGCGGTGAAACGCAGGGATTGGAAATGCATATCGAGCATGGACGGGATTATCGCGAAGCGTCACAATCCCTTCGTACAGAGCCCCGCCCGAGGAAGAGGAACATCATGAACGCCATCACCGAAGCCCGCCACCTTCATGCCACGATCTCGGCCGACCCGACGACCGAAGAGCTCGCTGCGCATTGGATGCCGTTCACCGCGAACCGGCAATACAAGAGCGCGCCGCGCCTCCTCGTTGCGGCGGAGGGAATGCACTACACGAGTCACGACGGCCGCAAGGTGCTCGACATGGTGGCGGGGCTTTGGTGCGTGAACGCGGGGCACAACCGCAAACCCATCGTCGAGGCGATCCAGCGGCAAGCGGCAACGATGGATTTCTCCCCGCCGTTCAACATGGGTCACCCGGCCGCATTCGAGGCCGCGAATCGCGTGATCGCGATCGCACCGCCGCACATGAAGCACGTGTTGTTCACCAACTCGGGCTCGGAGTCGGTGGACACGGCGCTCAAGATCGCAATCGCCTGGCAGCGGGCGCGCGGCCAAGGCACCCGAACGCGACTCATCGGCCGGGTGCGCGGTTATCACGGTGTCAACTTCGGCGGCACCGCGGTCGGCGGCATCGTCGGCAACCGCAAGCTCTTCGGCGCGCTCGTGGCTGGGGTGGATCATCTGCCTTCGACCCACTTGCCCGAGCAGAACGCCTTCTCGCGGGGGCAGCCGCCGCACGGCACACATCTCGCCGATGAACTCGAGCGGCTTGTTGCACTGCACGACGCCTCGACCATCGCGGCGGTCATCGTCGAGCCGATCGCCGGCTCGACCGGCGTGCTGATCCCGCCCGTGGGCTATCTCGAGCGGCTTCGCGAGATCTGCACCCGGCACGGCATCCTGCTCATCTTCGACGAGGTCATCACCGGCTTCGGCCGCACGGGGGAGGCCTTTGCCGCGCAGCGCTACGGCGTGATGCCGGACATCATCACCTGCGCCAAGGGGCTCACGAGCGGCACCGTGCCGATGGGCGGCGTGATCGTCTCGGGCGAGATCTACGAGGCCTTCATGCAAGGGCCTGAGCACCTGCCCGAGCTGCCGCACGGCTACACCTACTCGGCGCATCCGCTCGCCTGCGCAGCGGCGAATGCCACGCTCAAGCTCTACGCCGACGAAGGCCTGTTCGGGCGTGCCAAAGCGATGGCACCTACGCTCGAGGATGCGGTGCACACGCTCCGCGGCACCCGGCATGTGATCGACATCCGCAACGATGGCCTCGTGGCCGGCATCGAGCTCGAACCGCGCGCGGGTGCGCCGGGTCGGCGGGCGTTCGACGTCTTCCTCGAGTGCTACCGCCGCGGGCTCCTGATCCGCACGACGGGCGACATCATCGCGCTCTCACCGCCGCTCATCGTCGAGGAGAGCCACATCGCCGAGTGTGTCGACACGCTGAGGGCGGTGATTGCAGCGGTCGACTGACAGCCTTCCCCTACAACCTCACCACCAAGCCGCTTCGGCTGGATTCGAGCATCGCCTGCGCGACGCGGATCGCAGCCGTGCCGTCCTCACCCGAGACACGGTCCGCCGCGCGGTCATGGATGAAGCGGATGAAGGCTTCAAGCTCCGCGACGAGGGGTTCGCGCTTCTTCACCACGTGGCGGATCATGCGCCCTTCCTGAACGCCACGCAGGAGGGCGATGTCGTCATCGCGATCTTCCTCGGCGGCGGCATTTTCGAACCAGGTCAGGTCCTGCGTGAGCAGGTTCACCTGAAACATGCCGCGCTCGCCGGTGACCGTGAGCTCGCGCACCTTGGTGGGCGTGAGCCAATCAATGGCAAGCGAGCCGACGACGCCATCGGCCAGCCTCAACGTTGCGCGCACCATGTCCTCGTGTGCGTGGTGAAGCCGTTGGGTGGTCTCGGCATAGACGCGCTCGATTTCGCTTCCGGTCACGAAGCGAAGCAGATCGATGTCGTGAACCGCGAGATCAACGATTACGCCGACGTCCTGGATGCGCGCCGGAAACGGCCCCTGCCGACGCGCCTCGACGTGGAGCACGCGGCCGAGTTCACCCGCCGACAGCCGACGGCGCAGTTCGAGCACCGCGGGATTGAAGCGCTCGATGTGCCCGACAAAGAGTGCAACGCCCCGCGCCTCGGCGCGGGCGATCAACTCACGCGCCTCGGCCACGCTCGCGGCGATCGGCTTTTCGACCAACACGTGAACGCCCCGCTCGATGAGCGCGGAGGCGATGCGCAGGTGCTCGACCGTCGGCACGGCCACTACCGCTGCCTCGGGCGTGACCTCGGCGAGCATCGCCTCGAGCGTCGGATAGGCCGGCACGCGGTAGCGATGCGCCAGATGCGCGGTGACTTGCGTGTTCGCATCCACGATCGCGCGCAATTCGACGCCAGGCAGATCCGACAGTACGCGGACGTGGTTCCGGCCCATCGAGCCGCAACCGATGACGCAGACATTGACGGGCTTGACGCTCATCAGGCGCTCAGAGAGTATTGACCGCCGCGGCAATGGCCGCAAGATCGGCCGCCGAGAGTCCAGTGTGCACCGGCAAGGCAAGCACCTCGCGCGCCGCCTGTTCGGCGACTGGCAGTTCGACGTTGCCAAGCCCGCGCTCCACGATGTGCTTCTGCCGATGCGCGGGCAGAGGGTAGAACACTGCCGAGCCGACCCCTGCGGCGGCCAGCTTCTCGACCGCACCATCCCGATCCCCGAGCACGCGCACGACGTATTGGTGCCAGACGTGGCCGCTCGCGCCACAGGTTGCCGAGCGTGAGCAGCGCTCGCCGACCGCGCCGTAGAGCGGAAGCGCGACGCGCGGATTCGTGATCGCTGCGTTCAGCGCCGCGGCATTCGAGCGGCGCCGGGCGACGATCTCCTCCAACCTCCGCATCTGCGGAATCGCAATCGCTGCATGTAGATCCGAGAGGCGGAAGTTGTAGCCCAGGGTGTCGTGGTAGTACCGCCGAGACGAGCCATGGGCGCGGATGAGTCGACAACGTTCGGCCACGGCGTCGTCGTTGGTCGTGACCATGCCACCCTCGGCGCTGTGCACGTTTTTGGTGGCGTAGAGGCTGTAGCACGCGGTGCCCAGCGCACCGAGCGGCTGATCGCGATAGGTCGCGCCGATCGCCTGCGCAGCGTCCTGGATGACCGCCAGGCCGTGCCGGTCGGCAATCGCCTGGATCGCTGCCATATCAGCCGGAAAACCGTAGAGATGCACCGGCAGGATCGCGCGCGTCCGGGGTGTGATCGCGGCCTCGATCTGCGCCGGATCGAGGTTGAAGCAGCAAGGCAGGATGTCCACGAAGCGCGGCGTGGCCCCGACGAAGAGGATTGCATTCACCGAGGCCATGAAGGTGAACGGCGTCGTGATCACCTCATCGCCCGGCCCGATGCCGTGAGCCATGAGCGCCGTGTGAAGCGCCGCCGTGCCGTTGCAGATGGCGATCGCATGGCGCGCGCCAGTCTTCTCGCGGAACAGTGCCTCGAGTTCGGCCACGCGCGGGCCCTGCACGAGCATGCCGGAGTCGAGCACTTCGTTGACCGCAGCGCGCTCTTCTGGGCCGATGTGCGGGCGGGAAATGGGAATCATGGTCACGGCAAGCCGAGGACATCGGTCGCCATCCGCGACGCATCTCCCCGTTCGGTTTCGTTGTTATCAGCCCTGGATTGTCTCAGGCTGGGCGCAGTGGCACCGCCAGACAGCGCCTCAGTGGCCGCTCTCGCTCTTGCAGGCGGTCAGCCGATCCATGAGCGCAAAGAGCACACCGGAGATGACGAAGGTCACATGCAAACCGAGCTTCCAGGCGAGTTCTTCCCGGTCGAAATTCGCAGTGTTCATGAAGGCCTTGAGCAGTTCGATACCGGAGATCGCGACGATCGAGCCGATCAGCTTCATCTTGAGGTCGGAGAAGCCGACGTGCCCCATCCAGGCTGGGCGGTCCTCATGGTCCTCGACGCCGATCTTGGAGACGAAGTTCTCGTAGCCCGCGAAGACGACGATCAGGATCAGGTTGCCGATCAGCACGATGTCGATCAAGGAGAGGATGCCGAGCATCACATCCTGCGGCTTACCGGTGAAGACGAGCGGCACGAAGCCCATGAATTCCTTGACGAATTTGACCAGCAGGAAGCCGATCGCGAGCACGAGCCCGAGGTAGAACGGCGCGAGCAGCCAACGAGCGTTGAAGATGAAAATTTCGAGCGCGTGTTCGAGGCGTTTCATGCAATAGAACGTCCAATCAGTACGGCTTTGAATCGTAGTGGATTCGGTCGACATGATCTTGGCTGCCACGCGTCCTGTCGAAGCAGACTGTCGCGCTCGACGTCATGAGGTCAGTACATGCGTTCGACAGCCAGCGCGATGCCCTGGCCGACGCCGATGCACATCGCGCAGAGCGCACGGCGGCCGCCGATCGCCTCGAGCTGATTGAGCGCGGTCGTGACGAGCCGCGCGCCCGACATGCCCAAGGGGTGCCCGAGAGCGATCGCGCCGCCGTTTGGGTTGACGCGCGCATCATCGTCGTCGAGCCCGAGCGCGCGCGTCACTGCGAGCGCCTGCGCCGCGAAGGCCTCATTGAGCTCGATGACATCGAAATCTTCGAGCGTGAGCCCGAGCCGGGCGAGCAGCTTGCGCGTCGCTGGCACCGGCCCGATGCCCATGATCCGCGGCGCCACGCCTGCGGTGGCCATGCCGAGCACGCGCGCGCGGGGCGAGAGGCCATGCCGGGCTGCGCCGGCTTCGCTCGCAAGCAAAAGCGCGCAGGCGCCATCGTTGACGCCGCTTGCGTTGCCCGCCGTCACTGTGCCGTCAGGGCGAACGATCGGCTTCAATTTCGCAAGCGCCTCGAGCGATGTGGCCCGCGGGTGCTCGTCCCGATCGATGACCACCGGATCGCCCTTACTCGCCGGCAGTGTGACCGGCACGATCTCGCGTTTGAAGAAACCCCGCGCCTGGGCTGAGAGCGCCCGCTCCTGCGAGCGGAGCGCGAAGGCATCCTGATCGGCGCGACTGATGCCGAACTCGGCAGCGACGTTCTCGGCGGTCTCCGGCATGGAATCGATACCGTAGGCTGCCTGCATCTTCGGGTTCACGAAGCGCCAGCCGATCGTCGTGTCGTAGACCACCGCCTCACGCGAGAACGCGCTTGCGGCCTTGGGCATGACGAAGGGCGCACGCGACATGCTCTCGACGCCGCCCGCGATCGCGACGTCGGCCTCACCGGTCATGATCGCGCGGGCGATCGAACCGACAGCGTCGAGCCCCGAGCCGCAGAGCCGATTGATCGTGGCCGCCGGCACGCCCTCGGGCAGCCCGGCGAGCAAGAGCGCCATGCGGGCGACGTTGCGGTTGTCCTCTCCGGCCTGGTTCGCACAGCCGAGGATCACTTCATCGACCTGCGCGAGGTCGACCGAGGTGTTGCGAGAAATCAGTGCCGCAAGCGGAAGCGCGGCCAAGTCGTCCGTGCGCATGCCGGACAGCGCACCGCCGTAGCGCCCGATGGGCGTTCGAATGGCATCGATGATGAGTGCCTCGGACATCGATCAGGCCGCCTCGGCTTTTGCGGCACGGACCAGGCTCAGCGCGGCACGAAGGCCGAGAAGATAGGAGTCCACGCCAAAGCCGCAAATCTGGCCGCGCGCGATCGGGGCGATGACGGAGTGATGCCGGAACGGTTCGCGCGCATGGATATTGGACATGTGCACCTCCACGATCGGGACAGTGAGGATCGCAAGCGCATCGGCAATCGCGATCGAGTAGTGCGTCCATGCCCCGGCGTTGATGAGCACCGCATCGACCGCCTCGGCATGCGCGCGGTGAATGCGCTCGCACATTTCGCCTTCGTGATTCGTCTGGAAGCACTCGAGGCGAACGCCCAGTTCAGCGGCCAGATCAGCCAGTGTCCGGTCGATGTCAGCGAGTGTGGCGGTGCCGTAATGCCGAGGATCACGTCGGCCGAACTGATCGAGGTTGACGCCGTGCAGGACGAGAATATTCATGTAAGCCGGGGAGGATGTAGGTCGCTCGCTGTGAGCGTACACCAGCGCCCGATGCCGATCGGCCCACGCACCTCACTAGCTCGCGTGCCCCAACGCCCAATGCACGATCGCATCTGACTGCATCGCGCCGCTGGTGCGCGCCACCTCGCGACCGTGCTCGAACAGCACGAGCGTTGGGATGCTGCGGATGCCGAACCGCGCTGCAGCGGCGGGGGCATCCTCCGTGTTGAGTTTGGCCACCCGGACGCGCGGCTCGAGACGGCGCGTGGCCACCTCGAGCTGCGGCGCCATCATCCGGCAGGGGCCGCACCACGACGCCCAGAAGTCGACCAGGAGCGGAATATCGGTTTTCGCGAGATGCGTCTCGAACGCAGACTCGGTGAGTTCCACTGGATGCCCGTCGAAAAGACGTTCATGGCAATTGCCGCAGCGCGGGCCGTCCTCGAGCCGTGCGGCCGGCACACGATTCAGGCTGCCGCAATGCGGGCAGGGCAAATGAAGGATGTCGCTCATCTCGCGCACTCCGGATCGGATTGCAATGAACGATGAGTTTGGGGCGTGTCGCCCGCCGACAACGTGATCCGCGTCAATCGGCAACGGGCAGAGCCTGCACACGCCGGATGAAGGCGACCAGGTCTTCCGGAGAGAAGCTTCGGTCGAGCCGCGCCTTGCCGATCGCCTCGAGCAGCACGAGCGTGACTCGCCCACCCTCGTTCTTCTTGTCACGTGTCATGTGCTCGACCAGGCGCTCGGCCGGCACCCCCGGCGGACGCACGGGCAGGCCGAAGCGCTGGAAAAGGCATTCGATCCGGATGACCTCCGCCTCCGTGAGCGCGCCCTGCTCGGCCGACAGCCGTGCAGCGAGCACGCAGCCCGCAGCCACCGCTTCGCCGTGGAGCCACACGCCGTAGCCCATCTCGGTCTCGATTGCGTGACCGAAAGTGTGACCGAGATTGAGCAGCGCACGCAGGCCGAGCGTTTCGCGCTCGTCCTGGGCGACGACGGCGGCCTTCAGCTCACAGGAACGCCGGATGATCCGCGCGAGCACCGCCGCATCGCGAACCATCAAGGCATCGGCATCTCGCTCGAGCTCAGCCAGATGTTCGGCATCGAAGATGAGCGCATGTTTGACGATCTCGGCAAGTCCGCAGGCGTACTCCCGCGGTGGCAGTGTGGCGAGCACCCCGGTGTCGGAGAGCACTGCGACCGGCTGATGGAAGGCACCGATCATGTTCTTGCCGAGCGGGTGGTTGATCGCAGTCTTGCCGCCCACCGAGGAGTCGACCTGCGCAAGCAGGGTGGTTGGGACCTGGATGAAGGCGATGCCGCGCTGGTAGGTCGCTGCGGCATACCCGGCGAGATCACCGATGACACCGCCACCCAGGGCGATGAGGGTGGTCTTGCGATCGCAGCGCGCGGCGAGAAGCGCGCTGTAGATGCGGTCCAGCGACTCCGCGGTCTTGTACGCCTCGCCATCGGTCAGCACGACCTCCACGAGCCGCCGCCCGAGGGTCTGGGCGACCCGCCGTACCTGCTCGGCATAGAGCGGCGCGACGGTCTCGTTGCTGACCAAGGCGAGCTCGCCTTTGACATGCGGTGCGTAGAGCGCGGCCTCGCCGAGCACCCCCGCACCGATGTGAATGGGGTAGCTGCGCTCGAAGAGCGCGACATCGAGCCGCGTCCGTTCCGGGGCTGCGCCGGTCATGACACCTTGCGGCCACCCGGCCCCGAGCCTTCGCTTCGGCTCGTCGGCGCGGTCCGGGCCTCCAGCGCCTCGACCTGACGCGAGAGCTCATCCACCTGCTCGCGCAGTGTGTCGAGCATCGCACGCTGGATGTCGAAATCCTGGCGGGTCACGACATCCATGCGCGCGAGCCCGGCGGATAACGTGGCTCGGAGGTTCTTCTGCAGTTCTTCGCCCGGGCTGCTCGCGGCAATCTCGCGCAATTGGGCGACTAGTTGATCCAGCGTCATCGTTTCAGTCTAGCAAAGGAAGGTACATCGATCATGCACAGCCGCGGTGCGCGCACGGGCGCCAAACGCCTCGCTCGTACGAATCGCCCCGTATTGGTGCGCGTTCATTCGAAACACCACAGATGGCACTCGGATAAACCACGTCGATGCCACCTATACCCTGGCACGAGGATTGCGGCAGTGAGGTGTCCTTTCGACAACACCAGTGGAGATCACATGAAGCGAAGCACACCCGGGGTCAAGATTCTGGCTGCCGTCCTCTGCGGCGGTCTGGCGACGGCTGCATCCGCCGAGTTTTCCGTCAATGCGGGGGTAGCCACCTCCTACATCTTCCGCGGTCTCGCGCAGACGAATTACAAGCCTGCCTTCCAGGCTGGAGCCGACTGGAGCCATGGAAGCGGCTTCTACGTCGGGGCCTGGGCCTCCAATATCCGGTGGCTCAAGGACTTCGGCGTCTCGAGCGGTCGTGCGGAGATCGACCTCTACGGCGGCTTCAAGAACACGGTCGGCGATTTCAGCTACGACCTCGGCGCGCTCCGCTATGAGTACACCGGCACCACGGCGGCTGGCGCGGTCAACCCCGACACCACCGAGATCTATCTCGCGGGCGGCTGGAAGTTCGTCACGCTCAAGTATTCGCACGCGCTGACCCACACCTTCGGCAACCCGGACTCGAAGAACTCCTACGACCTCGACCTGACGGCCGCCATCCCGGTGATGGACAACGTGACGCCGCTCACGCTGCATGCCGGCCGCCAGAAGATCAAGGGTCCGGCAGGCGGAGATGCCACCTACAGCGACGGCAAGGTCGCTCTGGGCTACGACTTCGGCAACGGCCTCTCGGCCGAGGGCGGGGTGACCTTCACGGACGCGGACAAGAGCTTCTACACGCCCTTCGGCAAGAAGTTCGTGGGCAAGACCACGCCCTACGCGCTGGTCGAGTACACGGCGAGCTTCTGAGCGCCGCCCACCAAGGAAGGAAACCCGGAAGGAATGCACCATGAAATTCGTGAGCGCAATCATCAAGCCGTTCAAGCTCGACGAAGTGCGTGAAGCCCTGGCTGCCGTGGGCGTGCAAGGCATCACCGTCACCGAGGTCAAGGGCTTCGGCCGCCAGAAGGGCCACACCGAGCTCTACCGCGGCGCCGAATACGTCGTCGACTTTCTGCCCAAGGTGAAAGTCGAAGTCGCGATCAAGTCCGACCTGCTCGACCAGGTCGTCGAGGCCATCGAGAAGGCGGCCAACACCGGCAAGATCGGTGACGGAAAGATCTTCGTGTTCGACCTCGAGCAGGTCGTCCGCATCCGCACCGGCGAAACCGGTGCGGATGCGCTTTGATTTCGGGGGAATGCATATGACCAGTCTCAAAACGCTCTTTGCCGCGGCCACACTGGCCCTGGCCACGTTGATCCCGCTGGCGAGCGTCACCGACGCCCTCGCCCAGTCTCCAGCCTCGACCCCCGCTGCAGCGCCCACGGCCGAGGGCAAGCCCGCCGAAGCAGCAGCCACCCCCGCACCCGCGGCAGCACCGGCGGCCGAGGCCAAGCCGGCACAAGCCCCGACTCCCACCGTGCACAAGGGGGACGTCGCCTGGATGATGACCGCCACGCTGCTCGTGCTGCTCATGGTGCTTCCCGGGCTCGCTTTGTTCTACGGCGGTCTGGTGCGCTCGAAGAACGTACTGTCGGTGCTCATGCAGGTGATGGTGGTCTTTTCGCTCATCGCCGTGCTCTGGGCGATCTACGGCTACACGCTCGCCTTCGGTGGCGAGGGGGCGATCATCGGCAACCCCTCGAAGCTGTTCCTCGCGGGCGTGAACGGCGACTCGCTCGCCGATACGTTCACTGCCGACGTCAAGCTGCCCGAGTATGTGTTCATCTCGTTCCAGGCCACCTTTGCCGGCATCACCTGTGCACTGATCGTGGGCTCGTTTGCCGAGCGCATCAAGTTCTCGGCCGTGCTGATCTTCTCGGCGCTCTGGTTCACCTTCTGCTACATCCCGATCGCCCACATGGTCTGGGGCCCAGGCGGCTACCTCCTCGGCATGGGCGCACTCGACTTCGCCGGTGGCACGGTCGTGCACATCAACGCGGGTATCGCTGGCCTGGTCGGCGCCTATCTCGTGGGCAAGCGCCTCGGCTACGGCAAAGAGGCGATCCCGCCCCACTCGCTGCCGCTCACCATGGTCGGCGCCTCGCTGCTCTGGGTGGGTTGGTTCGGCTTCAACGCGGGCTCGAACCTCGAGGCCACCTCGGGTGCGGCCCTCGCCTTCGTGAACACACTCTTCGCCACCGCGGCTGCCGTGCTCGCCTGGTGTGTGGGTGAGGCCTTCTTCAAGGGTAAGGCCTCGATGCTCGGTGCCGCCTCGGGTGCGATTGCCGGCCTCGTCGCGATCACCCCGGCCTGTGGTTCGGTCGGTCCGATGGGGGCGCTGATCATCGGCGCGCTGGCCGGCTTCATCTGCCTGTGGGGCGTGACCGGGCTCAAAAAGATGCTCGGCGCGGACGACTCGCTCGACGTCTTCGGCGTTCACGGCTTGGGCGGCATCGTCGGAGCGCTGCTCACGGGCGTCTTCACGGCGCCGTCGCTCGGCGGCACCGGCAAGCCCGACTTCTCGATCGCGAGCCAGGTGCTGATCCAGGCCGAGGGCGTGGTCATCACGATCGTCTGGTCGGCCGTGGCGGCCTTCATCGCCTACAAGATCGCCGACCTGATCGTCGGACTGCGCGTCACCGACGACGAGCAGCGCGAGGGTCTCGACATCGTTTCGCACGGCGAGACCGCCTACAACCGCTGATCGACTGCCCACCGCTTCCGTCCCCCGCGCCGCCTCCTCCAC
>CALDYQ010000025.1 GCA_937944385.1 uncultured Burkholderiales bacterium
CAAGCCGATCGATGAGTGGGATGCCGCCAGCCTCCTCAAGCTGATGTGGGAGACCTGGAACGAGGTGTTCAAGAAGACGCTCGGGTTCGCCGAGCGCAGCCTGGTGTCGGAAATCCGCGACTGGCGCAACAAGTGGGCGCACCAGGAGCCGTTCTCCAGCGACGACACCGACCGCGCGCTCGACTCGATGGCGCGGCTGCTCACCGCCGTCTCGGCCCCGCAGGCGGACGAAGTCAACCGGATCAAGCAGGAGCTGCGCCGCCTGGTCTTCGACGAGCAGGTGCGCAACGAAAAGCGCAAGGTCGGGGGCTCGCTCATCGAGGCCGCGGCCAGCGGCGCGCTCAAGCCCTGGCGCGAGGTGGTGATGCCGCACGACGACGTCGCCGGCGGCCGCTACCAGCAGGCCGAGTTCGCCGCCGACCTGTGGCAGGTGCACCTCGGCGAGGGCACGCCGGAATACCGCAACCCGGTGGAGTTCTTCCGCCGAACCTATCTGACCGCGAGCCTCGAGGCGATGCTGATCAATGCGGTCGTGCGGCTCACCTCAGGCGGCGGCGACCCCGTGGTGCAGTTGCAGACGAACTTCGGCGGCGGCAAGACGCACTCGATGCTGGCGCTCTATCACCTGTTCTCCGGCGTCCCGCCAACCGATCTGGCGGGCGTGGATGCCATCCTCGCGGCGGCGGGGGTCTCGACCCTGTCGACGGTGCGGCGCGTGGTGCTGGTGGGCAACAAGATCTCGCCCGGCAACCCCTCGGTGAAGCCCGATGGCACGGTGGTGCGCACGCTATGGGGGGAGCTCGCCTGGCAGCTGGGCGGCAAGGCGGCCTATGACCGCATCGCCGCCGACGATGCGCGGGCGACCAGCCCGGGCGACGTGCTGCGCGAGCTGTTCAACACCTACGGCCCGTGCCTGATCCTGATCGATGAATGGGTGGCCTACGCCCGGCAGTTGCACGACACCGCCGACCTCCCGGCAGGCAGCTTCGAGACGCAGTTCAGCTTCGCGCAGGCGCTCACCGAGTCGGCCAAGCTGGCCAAGCACTGCCTGCTCGTGATCAGCTTGCCGGCCTCGGATACCTCGGGCTCGCCGCACACCCAGGCCGATGATGTGGAGGTGGGCGGCTCGCGCGGGCGAGAGGCGCTGGATCGGCTGCGCAACGTGGTGGGCCGGGTCGAGTCCTCCTGGCGGCCGGCGAGCGCCGAGGAGGGCTTCGAGATCGTGCGCCGCCGCCTGTTCCGGCCGCTCGCCGACCCCGAGCAGTTCAAGCAGCGCGACGTGGTGGCGCGCGCCTTCGCCGACTTCTACCGCGCCAACCAGGCGGAATTTCCGCCCGAGACACGCGATGCCGACTACGAGAGCCGCATCAAGGCCGCCTACCCGATCCACCCGGAAATCTTCGACCGGCTCTATACCGACTGGAGCACGCTGGTGAAATTCCAGCGCACGCGCGGCGTGCTGCGGCTGATGGCGGCGGTGATCCACAGCCTGTGGGAGAAAGGCGACCGCAATCCGCTCATCCTGCCGTGCAATGTGGCGATCGACGATGCGCGCGTGCAGTCTGAATTGACGCGCCATCTCTCGGACAACTGGGTGCCGGTGATCGAGAAGGACGTGGACGGGCCCAACTCGCTGCCGCTCGAGCTGGACGGCGAACTGCCCAACCTCGGCAAGTACTCGGCCTGCCGGCGCGTGGCCCGGGCGATCTACCTCGGTTCGGCCCCGATCACGGCGGCCGCGCATCGGGGCATCGAGGACCGGCGGGTGAAGCTGGGCTGCGTGATGCCGGGCGAACCTCTCGCAGTGTTCGGCGACGCGCTGCGTCGCATGGCCGCCGTGGCGACCTATCTCTACAACGACGGGCCACGCTATTGGTATTCGACCCAGCCGACGGTGACCAAGCTGGCCGAGGATCGGGCCGAGCAGTTGAAGCGCGACCCAGAGAAGGTGGAGAAGGAAGTCGACCGCCGCCTCGAGGAGAATCTGAAACAAAAGGGGGACTTCGACCGCATCCACCTGCTGCCGACGAGCAGTGCCGATGTACCAGACGATCCGCAGGCCCGCCTGGTGGTGCTCGGTGTTCACCATCCCTACAGCAAGGAAAACGACAGCGCCGCCGCAGTCGCGGCCAAGGCAATCCTGGAAACCCGCGGCAATACGCCCCGCCGTTATCGGAACGCGCTGGTCTTCCTCGCAGCGGACAAGACCCGACTGCAGGACCTGGACGAGGCGGTCAGACGCTATCTCGCCTGGCAATCGATTCTTGACGACGAGGCGCAGATGGGGCTCACCTCGCATCAGAAGAGACAGGTCGAACAACAACGCGAGGCTGCAGCTTCCACCGTCCTGGCACGTCTGCCGGAGACCTATTGCTGGCTGCTGGTGCCGGACCAGGACTCACCCCAGGAGCCTGTGAAGTGGCTGGCGCTGCGGGTTTCCGGCGCCGATGCGCTGGCCGTGCGCGCGAGCAGAAAGCTGCGCAGCGAAGAGCTCTTACTCACCGGCTTTGCGCCGACGCTGCTCAAGATGAAACTCGACGGAATCCCGCTCTGGCGCGGCGACCACGTCATGGTCCGGCAGCTGGTCGAGGATTTCGCCAGCTACATCTACCTGCCCCGCCTGAAGGCGCCCGAGGTGCTGCTCAAGGCCATCGCTGACGGCGTGGGATTGCTCACCTGGGAGAAAGACGGCTTCGGCTTTGCCGACGGCCATGATGCGGCGAGCGGCCGGTACTCCGGCCTGCTGGCCGGGCGCGCGGTCTCGCTGACCGATCCGTACTCGACCCAGCTGCTGGTCAAGCCGGAGGTGGCCAGAGGCCAGCTGGAAGCAGAGCGGGTTCCGCTCGCAGGACAGTCGCCCATTGCGCCGCCCGCGGGCGGCGGCGGTGCCACGACGATCGCGCCGCCCGCGCCAGTACCGACCCAGCCCGCGGCCTCTCAGCTCAGGCGCTTCCACGGCACGGTGAGGCTCGACCCCACGCGCACTGCACGCGACGCCGGCAAGATCGCCGAGGAGGTGATCTCGCACCTGGCCGGGCTCGTGGGCGCCCGCGTGAGCGTGTCGCTCGACATCGAGGCGACGTTCCCCCAAGGCGTGCCGGAGCAGACGGTGCGCGCGGTCAACGAGAACATCCGGACGTTGCGCTTCGAGCCAGGCAGCGGCTTCGAGCGGGAGTAGCGGCGGGGCGCGCGCGGCGCGCCCGCCCGCAGAGGCGCTGCCTACAATTCGCTTCGTCCTCCCGCCCTGACGGTCCGCCTGCGACCGCCCTGCCACGCCGATGCCCCACGCCCTGCTCACCCTGCGCGGCTCGAACGCGCTCGCTGCATTTCGTGAACGCAAACTGGTCGAGACCCTGGCCGAACATGGCGTAAAGGCAGTCTCCGCCGAGTTCTGGCATTTCGTCAAGGTCAAGCGGGAGCTCACGCGCGAGGAGCGCGCGCGGCTCGAGGCGCTGCTCGCCTACGGCGCACCAGCGGATGCGAGTGAAGGCCATCAGCACGGTTTTCTGGTGGTGCCGCGACTGGGCACCATTTCGCCGTGGTCGTCCAAGGCCACCGATATCGCGAAAAACTGCGGCCTCGATGCCGTCGAGCGCATCGAACGCGGGGTCTGGTACTGGGTGGCCGCCGCTGGCACGCTGACGCCCACGGCACGCCGCGCCATCGAAGCGGCCTGCCACGACCGCATGACCGAATCGGTGCTCGCCACGCTCGGCGAGGCCGAGCGCGTGTTCGAGGTGCAGACGCCCGCGCCCCTGCGGAGCATCGGGCGCGACCGCGCTGCGCTGGCAGCTGCCAACCGCGAGCTCGGGCTCGCGCTCGCCGAGGATGAGATCGACTACCTGGTCGATGCCTTCGGCCGACTGGGCCGAGATCCCACCGACGTGGAGCTGCTCATGTTCGCCCAGGCGAACTCGGAGCACTGCCGGCACAAGGTGTTCAACGCGAGCTGGGAGATCGATGGCGAGCGCGAGGCGCATTCGCTCTTCGCGATGATCAGAAACACCCACCGCGCGCAGCCTGCAGGCACCGAGGTGGCCTACGCCGACAACGCGGCGATTCTCACCGGCGGTCCTGCACAGCGGCTCTATCCCGATGCAAGCGGGCGCTACACGCTGCATGCCGACACGGTGCACTATCTGGCCAAGGTCGAGACCCACAATCATCCGACGGCGATTTCGCCTTTTCCCGGTGCCGCCACGGGCGCGGGGGGCGAAATCCGGGACGAGGGTGCGACCGGCCGCGGTGCACAGCCCAAGGCGGGCCTGACCGGATTCACGACTTCGCACCTGCGGCTGCCCGGGCTGCCGCAGCCGTGGGAGGCTGTCACGGCCGATGTGGGCAAACCGGATCGGATCGTGAGTGCGTTCGAGATCATGCGCGACGGGCCCATCGGCGCCGCCGCCTTCAATGACGAATTTGGGCGCCCCAACCTGGGCGGCTATTTCCGCACCTTCGAGGCGCGCGTCGGCGAGGCGGTGTTCGGCTACCACAAGCCGATCATGATCGCCGGAGGCGTGGGCGCGGTGTCGGCCGAGCATGTGCACAAGGTGGCGTTCCCTTCGGGTACGCTGCTCATCCAGCTCGGCGGTGAGGGCATGCGCATCGGTATGGGCGGCGGTGCGGCTTCCTCGATGGCGACCGGACAGAACACAGCCGAGCTCGATTTCGACTCGGTCCAGCGCGGCAACCCCGAGATGCAGCGCCGCGCGCAGGAGGTGATCAACGCCTGCTGGCAGCTCGGGCCGGACAACCCAATCCTCGCCATCCATGATGTGGGTGCGGGCGGGCTGTCGAACGCGCTGCCGGAGCTCGTGCACGGCGCGGGCGGCGAGGGCGATCCGCGCGGCGCCTTGTTCGACCTGCGCCAAGTGCTCACGCTCGAGCCGGGCATGTCGCCCGCAGAGATTTGGTGCAACGAGTCGCAGGAGCGCTACGTGCTCGCGATTGCGCCCGGCGCGCTGCCCCGCTTCCGCGCATTCTGTGAGCGTGAGCGCTGCCCGTTTGCCGTCCTCGGTGTGGCTGATGATTCCGGCCGTCTCGTCGTGGCCGACCCGAAGTTTGGCAACACGCCCGTGGACATGCCGCTCGAGGTGCTGCTCGGCAAGCCGCCGCGGATGCACCGGCGCGCAGAGCGCCGGCCGCTGCCTCCGGCGGAGCCGCTCGCAGGTGCGCTACCGCTGCGCGATGCGGCCTTCCGCGTGTTGCAGCACCCCGCGGTGGCCGACAAGACCTTCCTTGTCACCATCGGCGATCGCTTCGTTGGCGGCCTGACTGCACGCGACCCGATGGTGGGCCCGTGGCAGGTGCCGGTGGCCGATTGCGCGGTGGTGCTTCGTGACTTCACGGGCGAGGCGGGCGAGGCGATGGCGATGGGCGAGCGCACGCCGCTTGCGGTGGCGAACGCGGCCGCAGCCGCCCGCATGGCGGTGGCCGAGGCGCTCACCAATCTCGCAGCGGCGGATGTGGAGCGTATCGAGGACATCAAGCTCTCGGCGAACTGGATGGCGGCGGTCGATGTACCCGGCCAGGATGCGGCGCTCTTCGATGCGGTGCGGGCGGTGGGCATGGAGCTCTGTCCCGCGCTCGGCGTGTCGATCCCGGTGGGGAAGGACTCGATGAGCATGCGTACCGCGTGGCAGGGCGAGGACGGGCGTCCGCGCTCGGTCCATGCCCCGGTGTCGCTCATTGCCACCGCGTTCTCCCGCGTCGGCTCGGTGGCGCGCACGTGGACGCCGCTGCTCGACACCCACGTCGACAGCGTGCTGGTGTTCGTCGATCTCGCTCGCGGCCGGCAGCGCTTGGGCGGGTCGATCTATGAGCAAGTGCAGGGGCGCATCGAGACCGACCCGGCGTGCGTGCCGGATGTCGAATCGGCCGAGGTCCTGCGGGCATTCTTCTCGGGCCTGCGGGAGGCGCGCGCGTCCAGGCTCGTGCTTGCGTACCACGATCGCTCCGACGGGGGGCTCTTCGCAACGCTCGTCGAGATGGCGATTGCTTCCCGGTGTGGTCTTTCGGTCACGCTCGACGCGCTGGGCGAAGACGCCACTGCGGCGCTCTTCAACGAGGAGCTCGGCGCCGCGCTCCAGGTGCGCGCGGACGATCTGGCGCGCGTGCGCGAACTGTTCCCGACCTTGCCGGTGCACGCGATCGGCAGCGTGCGGTCCGATTCACGGATCATCTTCACACACCGGGGGCAGGTCGTCTTCGACGAGGCGCGCGAAGCCCTCCATGCCGCCTGGAGCGCGACCTCGATCGAAATGCAGCGGTTGCGCGACAACCCCGATTGCGGGGATGCCGAGTTCGACCGCATCTTCGACCCCGACGATCGCGGGCTTGCCCCGGTACTCACCTTTGACCCGGCCGAGCAGATCGCTGCACCCTATATCGCCACTGGCGCACGACCCACCGTCGCCATCCTGCGCGAGCAGGGCGTCAACTCGCATGTCGAGACCGCGCATGTATTCACGCTCGCCGGGTTTGACGCCTATGACGTGCACATGACCGATCTTGCGAGCGGTCGCCGCTCGCTCGATGAGTTCAAGGGCTTGGTGGCCTGCGGCGGGTTCAGCTACGGCGATGTGCTTGGGGCTGGCGCGGGCTGGGCCAAGTCGATCCTGCTCAACAGCATGCTGCGCGAGCAGTTCCAGGAGTTCTTCGAGCGTGGTGACACCTTCGCGCTCGGCATCTGCAATGGCTGCCAGATGCTCGCGCACATGACGCCCATCATGCCAGGCACCCGGCACTGGCCTAAGTTCGTGCGCAACGCGAGCGAGCAGTTCGAATGCCGTACCGCGCTTGTCGAGGTGACCGAATCGCCTTCGATCTTGTATCGCGGCATGGTTGGCTCCCGCCTGCCCATCGTGGTGGCGCATGGAGAGGGCTTCGCGCAGTTCTCGAGCGACGAGCAGTTGCAGTCCGCGCAGCCGTTCCTGACCCTCCGCTACGTCGACTCCGACGGCCGGGCCACCCAGGTCTATCCATTGAATCCCAACGGCTCACCGGGCGGCATCACCGGCCTCACTTCGGAGGATGGTCGCTTCAATATCTTGATGCCCCACCCCGAGCGCACCCACCGGGTCGAGAACTTCTCATGGTGCCCGGCCAGCTGGACACGCTCGCCCTGGCTGCGCATGTTCGAGAACGCGCGTCGCTGGGTGGATTGAGCGCCCACGCTGGCTTGGCGGGCGACCATGGCTCGCAGCCCCCTCGCACTGCTGCTGACTGCACTGCTCACATGACGCCCCGATCTTTGCCCGGTGTGTCGCACTGCTCCAACTCGCGTCAGCGGACTGCGGGGCGGGCACGTTTATTGCTAAGGAACCATTTACGATAGAAACGATTCAGAATACACGGATAGGTGAGCGACCATCTACGGCTTTTGGAGGAAAGGAATGTCAGCGGGTCATGCCCTGGTTCAGGCCTCATCGTTCAACCTGCCGATCGCCAATGTGCGCAAGGTCTACGACGCTGAGCGTGTCGAGCAGAAGCTCGCCAAACTCAAGGACCGCGACAGCGAATCCCTGCGCACCACCTACGAGCGCATGATCGAGCGCGGCGGTCACCGCTTCGCCGTCAAGCCGCACGGCGTTCCGCGGATGGGTCCGCTCTATGAGGAGTTGCCCAATTTCGGTGAAGTGCTGGACGACGTGAAGCGTCATGTCGCACTGAATCAGGACAGCGCGGAGGGCATGCAACTCACGCCCATGTTGCTGCTCGGCCCGCCGGGCGTGGGAAAGACTCATTTCGCACGGCGCCTGGCCGATGTGCTCGGTACCGAAATGACGCTTGCGCCGATGAGTTCGATGACGGCGGGCTGGTTGCTCTCGGGCGCGTCGTCTCAATGGAAAGGAGCGCGGCCCGGCAAGGTGTTCGAGGCGCTGGTCGATGGCCAGTATGCCAACCCGGTGATCGTGGTCGATGAGATCGACAAGGCCAGCGCGGACGCGCAGTACGATCCCCTGGGCGCGCTTTACGGCCTGCTCGAGGAGGACACGGCACGCGAGTTCACCGACGAGTTTGCCGATCTGCCGATCGATGCAAGCCGCGTGATCTGGGTAACCACGGCCAATGACGAGCGGGCGATCCCCGAACCGATCCTGAACCGGATGAATGTGTTCGAGATCCCCGCGCCGACACCTGAAGGCGCGCGCCGGATCGCCGCGAACCTCTATCGCAGCATCCGGGGCGAGCACGACTGGGGTCGTCACTTCGTCGACGATATCGCGGAGGATGTGCTCGACCTGCTGGCCACGCTCGCGCCCCGCGAGATGCGGCGGGCGCTCATGACGGCCTTCGGCAATGCACGTCTGGACGGCCGTGATGCGCTCACGGTCGGCGATCTGCCCAAAATGGGTCGGCGGCGCGCGCCCATCGGCTTTACCCCGATTTGATTGGCCTGCCGGGGGAGCGACTCCGGATAATCCGACACTATGCGTGTCACCTTTCCGGGCTCCCCGTACTCGCTAGAACAACCCTTTCCTCCTGCAGGGGACCAGCCCCGGGCCATCGATCTTTTGACCGAGGGGGTCAATTCGGGACTGCAGTTCCAGACCTTGCTCGGCGTGACCGGCTCGGGCAAGACGTTCACGATGGCGAACGTCATCGCCCGGACTGGGCGACCGGCGCTCATCCTCGCGCACAACAAGACCCTCGCTGCACAGCTTTACGCGGAGTTCCGGGAGTTCTTCCCGGACAACGCGGTCGAGTATTTCGTGAGCTACTACGACTACTACCAGCCGGAGGCCTACGTCCCCTCGCGCGACCTCTACATCGAAAAAGACAGCCAGATCAACGAGCACATCGAGCAGATGCGGCTGTCGGCCACGAAGAGCATCATGGAGCGGCGCGACTGCATCATCGTGGCCTCGGTCTCCTGCATCTACGGCATCGGAGACCCGGTCGACTACCACGCGATGATTCTGCATCTCCGGCAGGGCGATCGCCTGGATCAGCGCGCAGCACTCCGGCGCCTGACCGAGATGCAGTACGACCGCAACGACGTCGAGTTCACGCGCGGCCGGTTCCGAGTTCGTGGCGAGGTGCTCGACATCTTTCCCGCGGAACACGCTGAAACCGCGGTCCGGGTGACCTTCTTCGACGACGAGATCGAGCGGCTACAGCTGTTCGATCCGCTCACCGGGCAGATTCGGCAGTCGATTTCGCGTTTCACCGTCTTCCCGGGGTCGCACTACGTCGCGCCGCGCTCGAACGTACTGCGCGCGGTCGAGGCGATCAAGGCCGAATTGCACGAGACCAAGCAGGCCTTTGTGACCCAAGGCAAGCTGATCGAGGCGCAACGCATCGAGCAGCGCACGCGCTTCGACCTCGAGATGCTCTCCGAGATCGGTTTCTGCAAGGGCATCGAGAACTACTCGCGTCACCTGAGCGGCCGCCAGCCCGGCGAACCGCCGCCCACGCTCATGGACTACCTGCCGCGCGATGCGCTCTTGTTCATCGATGAATCCCACGTGACGGTGAGCCAGGTGGGCGGCATGTACCACGGCGACCGCTCGCGCAAGGAGAACTTGGTCAACTACGGCTTCCGCCTGCCCTCGGCACTCGACAACCGACCGCTCAAGTTCGAGGAGTTCGAGCGCCTGATGCCGCAGACGATCTTCGTCTCGGCCACGCCGGCAGATTACGAGCGAAAACACTCCGGGCAGGTGGTCGAGCAGGTCGTGCGGCCAACCGGACTCGTGGATCCCGAGCTCCACATCCGGCCGGCGAGCCGGCAGGTGGATGATCTGCTCGCCGAGGCGACCGCTCGCGTGGACCGTGGTGAGCGCGTGCTCGTCACGACGCTCACCAAGCGCATGGCCGAAGACCTGACCGATTACCTGAATGAAAACGGGCTCCGGGCCCGTTACCTGCATTCGGACATCGATACCGTCGAGCGGGTAGAGATCATTCGCGATCTGCGGCTTGGCGAGTTCGACGTGCTCGTGGGCATCAACCTCTTGCGCGAGGGGCTCGACATCCCTGAGGTATCGCTGGTCGCGATCCTCGATGCTGACAAGGAGGGCTTCCTGCGCGCCGAGCGGAGCCTGATCCAGACCATCGGCCGTGCGGCCCGGCACCTGAACGGCACCGCCATTCTCTATGCCGATCGGGTGACCGAATCGATGCAGAAAGCGATCGACGAGACCGAGCGCCGGCGCAAGAGACAGCTCGCGTTCAACGCCGAGAACGGCATCGTGCCCAAGGGCGTACAGAAGGCGATCAAGGACCTGATTGACGGCGTCCACGACGTGGAGGAGGCCAAACGTGAAGCCCGCGATGCGCAGGTCGATCGGGAATTCAAGGCGCTCGACGAGAAGGGGCGCGAGAAAACATTCAAGCAGCTCGAAAAGGCCATGCTCGAGGCGGCGCGCAACCTCGAATTCGAGCGCGCTGCCGAACTGCGCGACCAGCTCACCCGGCTCAAGCAGGAGATGCTCGGCGTCGGAACCACCGGCCTCTGACGTGCCGCGGGGGACATGCCCCGGATAATCGAGCCGTGGAACTCGCCGCCTACCTCAAGTCCTTTCTCGGCCTGCTCGCAATCGTCGATCCGGTGATTGCGGTGCCGCTCTTTCTTGCACTTACGCCGACCGCGACCCCTCAGGACAGGAAGCGCATCGCGCGCATCGCCGCGATCGCCGTGTTCCTCGTGCTCACGGGCGGGCTGCTCGTCGGCGGTCCGGTCCTCGAGTTCTTCGGCATCTCGCTGCCCTCGTTCAAGGTCGCGGGCGCGATGCTGCTCCTGATGACCGCGATCTCGAGCTTCAACGCTGCCCCCGGACGCGTTCGCCAGACGCCGGAGGAGGAAGCTGAAGCGCAACACAAGCACGCGGTGGCCGTCGTGCCCATCGCCACCCCGCTGCTGGCCGGACCCGGCTCGATCTCGATGGTGATCGTCTTCGGGCAGTCACACCCGGGCATCGCCCAGATCGGCAAGTGGGCGCACTTGGGCGTCATGGTAGGCGTGATCGCGGTGGTTGCGGTGCTCACCTGGTTGGCCCTGCGCGCTGCGCAGCGCGTGGCGAGCGTGATGGGCGTCACCGGCATGAACATTCTCACCCGCGTCGGCGGCCTCATCACGGCAGCGCTTGCGATCGAAATTCTCGCCTCAGGACTGACCGGCTTGTTTCCCGGCCTCAAGAACTAGGATCGGCCCTCACCACGACGGAGACATTCAATGAAGCTCTACTACAGCAACGGTGCCTGCTCGCTATCGCCCCACATCGTCCTGCGCGAAGCCGGGCTGCCGTTCGACCTGGTCCGCGCGAGCACCAAGACCCACAAGCTCGACGATGGCACAGACTTCCACACGATCAACCCCCAGGGCTCGGTGCCCGTGCTCGAGCTCGACAATGGCGAGCGGCTGACCGAAGGCCCGGCGATCGTGCAGTACATCGCGGATCAGGTGCCCGAGAGGCGCCTTGCGCCGCCGTGCGGAACGTGGGAGCGCTATCGCCTGATGGAGTGGCTCAACTTCATCACGAGCGAACTGCACAAGGGCTTCTCGCCGCTCTTCAACCCGGGGATGCCCGAGGATGCGAAAACGCTCGCCCGCGAGCGGCTGATGGCCAAGTTCCAGCATGCCGACAACCGCCTCGTGGGCCGCGACTACACGATGGGCGAAGCGTTCAGCGTGGCGGATGCCTACCTGTTCACGGTTGCGAGCTGGGGCAAGTACGCGGCTGTCGACCTGTCCGGATTGTCCAACCTGCAGGCGTTCAATGCGCGCATGATGGCACGCCCGGCGGTGCGCGCGGCGCTCGAAGCGGAAGGCTTGCTCGAGACGGCCTGACGAGCCGCGGCCGCTGAGGCTCGCTGCGGCACGCTCCGCGCGCCTCGGCCACTGTAACGCTCTGTAACGGTTGCGACCGAGCCGAACGGCCTCGCGCGCTCGCGTGCGATCTAGACTCCTCGGGCCCCCGGCGACTCGAGACGCGCCGCTGCACCGCTCGTCTGGGGGGACGCAGCGCTCTGATGCAGGAGGCCGGCCATGCCCGCCGATGACAACCAGGTCTACGCCCGGGAGTGCTAGCTCAAGGCGCGGGCCGACCCGCGCGCGAGCGGCGACTGACCCGGCGTGCCTTCCTACAATCGGAGCATGGCCACGCTCGACGTCGAACTCGCCCAGCTGCGCACACCGCCCCATTCGATCGAGGCCGAGCAGTCGGTGCTCGGAGCGTTGATCCTCGACAACAACGCGATCGACAAGATCGCCGATCTGCTCAAGCCCGAGGATTTCTACAACGATGGGCACCGTCTCGTCTACGAGCACATCAATCGTCTGGCGGCGGAGAACAAGCCGGCCGACGCGGTGACGCTCGCCGAGAGCCTGCGTGCGGTCGGCAAGCTCGAGTACGTGGGCGGTCTTGCCTACATCGGTGCAATCGCCAACGCCGTACCCTCTGCGGCCAACGTGCGTCGCTACGCCGAGATCGTGCGTGACCGCTCGGTCATGCGCCAGCTCGCCGCCGTGGCGACCTCGATCGCCGAGTCGGCCTACAACCCGATGGGCCGGACCAGCGAGCAACTGCTGGACGAAGCCGAAGGCAAGGTGTTCGAGATTGCTGAGGCGGGCAACAAGAGCCGCGCCAACTTCGTGTCGCTCTCGGATCTGGCCGCGCAGGCGATCGAGCGCGTCGAGGAGCTCTATCGGCGCGACAACCCAAGCGACGTGACCGGCATCGCCACCGGCTACACCAAGCTCGACTCGATGACCGCCGGCCTGCAGCGCGGCGACCTGATCATCATCGCTGGGCGACCCTCGATGGGCAAGACCGCGTTCGCACTCAACATCGGCGAGCATGTGGCGCTAAGGCTCAAACTGCCGGTGGCGGTGTTCTCGATGGAGATGGGCGCGCTGCAGCTCGCGATGCGCTTGATTGGCTCGGTGGGCCGTCTCGACCAGCACAAACTCCGGACCGGGCGCCTGTCGGATGGCGACTGGAGCAAGTTCACCGACGCCCTGGGGCAGCTCGATGCGAGCCCGATGTACATCGACGAGGGGGCGGGACTCAATCCATTCGAGCTTCGCGCCCGTGCGCGGCGGCTCGCGCGCCAGGTGGGTGGCCTGGGTCTCATCATCGTGGACTACCTGCAGCTCATGAGCGCGGCGAGCCTGGGCGAGAACCGCGCAACCGAAATCTCCGAGATCTCGCGTTCGCTCAAGAGTCTCGCCAAGGAGTTGAATGTGCCGGTGATCGCGCTCTCACAGCTCAACCGCGCGCTCGAGCAACGCCCGAACAAGCGGCCTGTGATGAGTGACCTGCGGGAATCCGGCGCGATCGAACAGGACGCGGACGTGATCCTGTTCATCTACCGCGACGAGGTCTACAACCAGGACTCGCCGCAAAAGGGCGTGGCCGAGATCATCATCGGCAAGCAGCGCAATGGCCCCATTGGTACTGTGAATCTCACCTTCCTCGGTGAGTACACCCGATTCGAGAACTATGCCGATCCGGGCCAATACGGCGGTTTCTCCGGCGCACCGGTCGAGCGGGCAAGCGGCGGCCAACCTTTCTGAATCCTCGCTCCCATGCGTATCGCGATTGGCGGTTTCCAGCACGAGACCAACACTTTTGCGCCGTCCAGGGCAACCTACGAGCGCTTTGTCCAGGGCGGCGGCTGGCCCCCGGTGTCGGTGGGTGAGGAGATTTTCGAGCGCTTTCGCGACCAGAACATCCCTGTCTCGGGATTCATGGCCGAGATGGGCGGCCGACATGAACTGATCCCGACCGCGTGGGCGGCGGCCAGTCCGTCCGCCCATGTCACGACAGACGCCTTCGAGCGCATTGCCGGCGAGATCGTTGCGCGCATCCGCACGGCGCAGCCCGATGCGGTTTATCTCGACCTGCATGGTGCGATGGTGACCGAGGCGCATGATGACGGCGAGGGCGAGCTGCTGCGGCGCGTGCGTGAGGTGGTCGGGCCGCGCGCACCGATCGTCGTGAGCCTGGATCTGCACGCCAACATGACCGAGGCGATGTTCAGACAGGCCAATCTGCTCGTCGCCTACCGCACCTATCCGCACATCGACATGGCAGAGACCGGGGCCCGGGCCGCGTTCTTCCTCAAGCGGCTCGCGGATGGCGAGGCGCTGCCCGAGGCGGCCTGGCGGCGGCTGCCCTACCTGATTCCGCTGCAGGCGCAATCGACCGATCTGTTCCCCGCCAACGACATCTACCGTGTCGTTGCACGCAGCGAAGGCGGCGACGTGGTCTCGGCCTCTTTCACACCGGGCTTTCCGGCGGCGGATTTCGACGGTTGCTCGCCGGTGGTCTGGGCGCATGGACGCAGCCGGGCCGCGGCGGAGGCGGCCGTCGCGCGACTCGAAGCCCGCGTGCTCGCCGCCGAAGGCGATTGGGATGCCCGCGTGCTGGATGCGGTCGATGCGGTACGGCAAGCCCAGCGCATCGCAGCGACCGCGCGGCGGCCCGTGGTCATCGCCGACACGCAGGACAACCCCGGCGCGGGCGGCGACAGCGACACGATGGGCATGGTGCGGGCGCTCCTCGAATGCCGCGCCGAGCGGGCAGCGGCAGGCCTGATCGTGGACGCCTCGGCCGCGAGGGCGGCGCACGAGGTCGGCGTCGGGCGCACGCTCAATATTGCTTTGGGTGGCAAGAGCGGTATCGCAGGCGATTCGCCGCTCGAACTGCCATGGCTCGTCGAATCGCTCGCCGACGGCCGGGTCGCGGCGACCGGGCCGTTCTACCGCGGCATGACACTGCGGCTCGGCCCTTCAGCCTGCCTGAGCCACCAAGGCGTTCGGGTGGTCGTGGCCTCGTACAAGACGCAACTGGCCGACCAGGCGATGTACCGCTACGTCGGCATCGAGCCCACGGAGCAGGCGATCCTCGTCAACAAAAGCTCGGTGCACTTTCGCGCTGATTTCGCGCCGATCGCCGAGGCGATTCTCGTCGCCAAGGCTCCCGGCCCGATGGCGGCCGATCCGGCGGATCTCCCCTGGCGCCGCCTCGCGCCGGGCCTGCGGCTGCGGCCGAAGGGGCCGGCTTTTCAGCCAGACTGAGGAGGGCGGTCGATGCCGCTTCGGCCCAACCAACTGGAACTCCTCGCCCCGGCCCGCACCGCCGAGATCGGGCGCCAAGCCATCCTGCATGGTGCGGATGCGGTCTATATCGGCGGCCCGGCGTTCGGTGCGCGCAGCAAGGCGGACAACCCGATCGAGGACATCGCCGCATTGTGCGGGTTTGCCCATCGCTACCACGCGCGCATCTTCGTCACGCTCAACACGATCTTGCACGATGAGGAGCTCGAGCCTGCGCGCCGGTTGGTGCATGCGCTTTACGAGGCCGGCGTGGATGCACTCATCGTGCAGGACATGGCGCTCGTCGAGATGGACCTGCCGCCAATCGCGTTGCATGCCTCCACGCAATGCGATATCCGCACGGTCGAGCGCGCGCAGTTTCTCGGTGATGTGGGCTTCTCTCAGCTCGTGCTCGCCCGCGAGCTGAATCTCGTGCAGATTGCGCGCATCCGGCAAGCCGTTCGGCCCGAGGTGGCGCTCGAGTATTTCGTGCACGGCGCGCTCTGTGTGGCCTTTTCCGGCAACTGCTACATCAGCGAGGCGCACACCGGTCGCTCGGCCAATCGCGGTTCCTGTTCCCAAGAATGTAGGCTGCCGTATACGCTCCTCGACGAGGCGGGGCGCGTCGTTGCGCATGACCAGCATTTGCTTTCGATGAAGGACAACGACCAGAGCGCGAACCTGCGGTTTCTGATCGATGCGGGCATTCGCAGCTTCAAGATCGAGGGGCGCTACAAGGATCTCGCCTACGTGAAGAACGTGACCGCGCATTACCGCCAGCTGCTCGATGCGATCCTCGAGGAACGCCCGGAGCTTGCGCCCGCCTCGAATGGTCGCTGTGTTTTTTCCTTTGTGCCAGATCCCGCGCGCACGTTCAACCGCGGCAGCACCGACTACTTCACGCATGGCCGGCAGCCAGATATCGGCGCTTTTGCAACACCGGTGCATGCCGGCCTGCAGGTGGCCGAGGTGCTTGCGGTCGGAGTGCGACACATCGACGTCCGCGCGCTCCGGCCGGATGATGTGCCGCCCGAGCCGGTCGTGACGCCTGCCGAGACCCCGGTTGCGCGTCATGCTGACGACCGGCATCTCGTCCGCCCTGTGCTCGCCCGATCGGAGGCGCGCGAGGTCGAGTTCGATGCGCGCTTCACGAACGGCGATGGCGTTACGTGGTTTCATGGGCGAGAACTGATCGGCGCCCAGGTCGATCGCGCCGAGCCGATCGGGCATGGTTGGCGCCTCCACTTGTCGCGTCCCACCGCTGGCAGCGGTCTCACGCGCGGAACGCGGCTCCATCGCAATCGCGATCAGGCTTGGGAGGCGTGCCTCGCCCGGCCTTCGGCCACGCGAGCGATCCCCGTGCGGATGCGGCTCGCGGCCACGAAAGAGGGCGTAGCACTGACCGTGAGCGATGCGCATGGGCATCAGGCTGAGGCCGTGCTTTCGGGCCGGTTTGCGCGAGCAGAGCGGCCCGCACAGACCGAAGCGATCGCGCGGGAAGCGTTGGCACATCTCGGCGGCAGCGTGTTTTGTCTTGCGGGCGAGCCGGCCGAGGCGATCGAACTCGTGTGGGACGAGCCATGGTTCATTCCGGTGTCGCAATTGAACCGCCTGCGGCGCGAGGCGATCGCCGCGCTCGAGGCCGAGCGCGCCCGTGCGCGTCCGCGGTCGCCGCGGCTTGCCGAGCGGGATCCGCCGCCAACCTACCCCTCGGCCTCGCTCGACTTCATGGCCAATGTCTACAACGCGCTCGCGCGCCGTTTCTACGCGCGTCACGGTGTAGGCCGGGTTGACCCCGCCTACGAGTTGCATCAGGCGCGTGGCGAAGTGCCGCTCATGGTGACCAAGCACTGCCTGCGCTTCGCATTCAGCCTCTGTCCGAAGCAGGCCAAAGGCGTCGTGGGTGTGCAGGGGCAGATCCGCGCCGCGCCGATGCAACTCGTCTCGGCGGCAGAGACGTTGCGCCTCGAGTTCGACTGCAAACCCTGCGAAATGCGTGTTGTGGGCCGGATGCGGCCCCACATTGCAGCCTCGCCGCCGCCGAGGATGGAAGCGCCACTTCAGTTCTTCCCGCGCCAGTTCAAACACCCCGCCGAGCGACTTCCCCGATGACGACCGATCCCGCCACACCACTCGCTGTCGACCAGTTCATCGTAGGTCTGCAACCCGCCCTGCCGGACGATATCGTCGCCGCCCGAGCCCGTTCGGAGGCTGCCGGCCTGCCGGCGATCGGCGTGTCGAGCGAGCAGGGGCGGTTTCTTTCGCTGCTGGTCGCAGCGACGGGCGCGCGGCGCGTGCTCGAAGTGGGCACGCTAGGCGGCGTGAGCGCGCTCTGGATGGCGCGTTCGCTGCCGGAAGCGGGTCAGGTGCACACGATCGAGGTCGAACCGGCACATGCGCGGATCGCGCAAGAGAACTTCTCGGCAAGCCCCCACGGTGCGCGCTGTGTGCTTCATCTGGACGAGGCTGCGAAGGCGCTCGCGCGTTGGGTGGCGCAGGGTGTGGCCCCCTTCGATCTCGCCTTCATCGACGCCGACAAAAAGAACAACGTCCGCTATGCCGAGTTGGCGCTTGCGCTCGCCCGGCCCGGCAGTCTGATCGTGGTCGACAACGTGATCCGCAGCGGGCGCATCATCGACGTCGCCTGTACCGACGAGAACACGCAGGGCGCGCGGGACGTGCTCTCGTGGATGGGCTCGCATCCGCGCCTCGCGCTTGCAGTGCTACAGACGGTCGGCGAGAAAGGTTACGACGGCTTTGCCGTCGCGCGGGTGCAGGCATGAGGCCCACCTCACCCCTGCGGCGCGTGGCCGTCTACTGCGGCGCGAATTTGGGTCAGGATCCGGCTTTCCGGCAGGCCGCCGGGACGCTTGGCCGCACGCTGGCCGCACGCGGCATCGGCATCGTCTACGGCGGCGGTGGCGTAGGGCTCATGGGTGCGGTGGCGGACGCGGCGCTCGCGGCGGGGGGCGAGGTGATCGGCGTCATCCCCGAGGCACTCAAGGCCCATGAACTCGAGCACAAGGGGCTCACGGCACTGCACACCGTGCCCGACATGCACAGCCGCAAGGCCATGATGCTCGCGCTGTCGGACGCCGTGATCGCGCTTCCCGGCGGCTTCGGCACGATGGACGAGCTGTTCGAAGCACTCACCTGGAGCCAGCTCGACTATCAACGCAAGCTTTGCGGCCTGCTCAACGTCTCGGGCTACTACGACGCGCTCATCGCCTGGATCGACCATGCGATCGCGGTCGGCTTGCTCAGACCCGTCAACCGCGAACTCCTCGTGGTCGAGGACGACATCGAGCGCCTGCTCGAGGTGTTGCTGACGCGACCGTTTCCGCTTGCGAGGAAATGGATGGGGCGGTGATGCCCGCAGGCCGCGTTTGGGCCGCGTGCCAAAATCCCAGCGATGTCACTCAACCTGCCGACCGTCCTCACCTGGATTCGCATCGCGCTGATTCCGGCGTTCGTCGGCGTCTACTACCTGCCGCATGACTGGCTGACGCCTTCGCAGCAGAACTGGACGGGGGCCGTGATCTTTTCGGCGGCGGCCATCACCGATTGGGCTGACGGCTACTTCGCACGTCGCCTCGGGCAGACCTCGGCCTTTGGCGCCTTTCTCGACCCGGTGGCCGACAAGTTGATGGTCGCGGCAGCGCTCGTGCTGCTCGTTTCGATGGATCGCGCGGACCCGGTGCTCGCCTTCATCATCGTGGGCCGCGAGATCGCCATCTCGGCGCTTCGCGAATGGATGGCCGAGATCGGTCAGCGCGGCAGCGTGGCGGTGTCGACGATCGGCAAGTTCAAGACTGCGGCGCAGCTGACCGCGATCATCGCGCTTTTGCTCTACGAGCCCTTGATCCCGGGCATTTCGACGCCGATGCTCGGCACCGTGGCGCTGTGGGTCGCCGTCGGGCTCACGCTCTGGTCGATGTTCTATTACCTTCGGCTCGCCGCGCCTTATCTCGCCGGGAAGCGGGATGCCGCGCCGAGGTCGGCGGGCGAGTCCGCTCCGGGTACAGACACCAGCCCCGGGACCGGCGCATCCGACGTGCGCGGATGAAAGCCGAGCGCCTCCCGATCACGCTGGGTCTGCTCGCGGTCGTGAGCGCAGTCTCTGGCTGCAGCATCGTCTCGACCACGGTCGACGTGACGGCGAAAGCCGTTCGAACTGGTGCCGAAGTCACCGCGAGCGTCGCCAGCGCGGGCGCGTCCGTCGCCAGCACCGGGGTGAAGACCGCCGCAGCGGTCGGCGCAGCGAGCGCGAGTGCTGCCTCTGCCGCGGTGGCGGCCGGCGCGGCAGCGCGCACCGCGGCAGCCGCCACGGCGAGTGTGGCGGTCAATGGCACGGTCGCGCTGATCGACCTCGCGCAACGGATCGACGCGCGTCAGCGCGCCGACGAGCTCGTTCACCTTTCGCTGGTTTCTCAGGGCGGAGGGCGCTATCTTGCAGACGATGGACGCGTGCTCCATTCGTCGGAGTGCAGCTCACCGGCCGGCACTCCGGCTGTCTGGGTGATGCGCCGCGACGGTCGGAACGAGCTGCGCGTCGCGCCCGAGGTGACCGTGGCGCTGCGGTGCGGAGACGCACGGTTCGTTGAATGACGCTCTTTCGTAGCCGTGGCTATAATGAGAGGCTCGATTCCCCGATAGCTCAGTCGGTAGAGCGCCGGACTGTTAATCCGTAGGTCCCTGGTTCGAGCCCAGGTCGGGGAGCCAAATCAAGCACCGAAGCCCGCGCAGCGATCAGCACGCGGGCTTTTTGTTGTCCAGCGGGTCGTCCGACACTTTTGTCGTTGCATGTTCTCTTGCAGGTCGCGGAGATCGAATGAAGCTCTTCGGTGAGTCGGTCCGCTCGATCGAAATCGTCTCCGGCCCGGACGGTCGACCGCAGGCCGTGCGCGTGCTCGATCAAACCCGGCTTCCGCACGAGGCGGTCTGGATCGAACTCGGCTCGCCGGAGTCGGTCGAGCGTGCGATTGCCACGATGCAGGTGCGCGGTGCGCCGCTCATCGGCGCGGCAGGGGCGTTCGGACTTGCGCTCGCGCTCGACGGGGACACAAGCGACCCCGCGCTCGCGCACTGGGCGGCGCGACTCGCGGCGACCCGGCCGACGGCGGTGAACCTGCGCTGGGCGGTCGAACGGGTCGAGCGCGCCGTGCGGCCCTTGTCCGCGGACGCGCGTGCCGCGGCCGCGTGGCGCGAGGCCCAGGCGATCGCCGACGAGGACGTGGCCATCAACGCGGCGATCGGACGGTACGGCCTCGACCTGCTTCGGGCACGCGCCGCCGACCTCGGGGCAGGCCACGCCGGGCGGCCACTTCAGATCATGACCCATTGCAACGCTGGCTGGCTTGCGACGGTCGATTGGGGCACGGCCCTCGCGCCGGTCTACCGGGCGCATGATGCGGGTTGGGCGGTCCATGTCTGGGTGAGCGAGACCCGGCCGCGCAACCAGGGCGCGTTGACCGCGTTCGAACTCGCGGAGCATGGCGTGCCCTGTACGGTCGTGGCCGACAACGCAGCCGGGGTGCTCATGGCCGAGGGACGGGTGGATACGGTCATCGTGGGGTGCGATCGGGTCGCCGCGAACGGCGATGTTGCCAACAAAGTTGGCACCTATCTCAAGGCGCTCGCAGCGCGCGCACACGGCGTGCCGTTCTGGGTTGCGCTGCCGTCACCCACTTTTGATGCGCGCCTCGCGAGTGGCGCGGCGATCCCGATCGAGCGACGTTCGGCCACCGAGGTGATCGAGGTGCCGGGCCGTGCCGAAACGGGCGGGCTGGCCGTCGTGATGCCATTTTCCGCGGGCGTTGCGGCAGACAATCCGGCCTTCGACGTGACGCCTGCGACGCTCGTCTCCGCCTGGATTACTGAGTGCGGCGTGTTCACGACGCCCGCGGCGCTTCGGGAGGGATTGATTGCATGAAGAATTCGCTCATGTTTCCCGCCGAGCGCGAAGCGCTCGTCGCCGCCTGTCACGAGAGTGTTGCCGAACGCCTGATCCGCGGCAGCGCGGGCAATCTGAGCGTGCGGGCCGGTGAGGGATTTTTCATCACGCCCACCGGCTACGGGGCCGGCCGGGTGACGGTGGACGATCTCGTGTGGATGCCGCTTTCGACCGAGGGCGAAGGGGACGGGCGGCTTTTGCCGTCGAGCGAATGGCGGTTTCACCGCGATCTCTACCGGGCCCGGCAGGACTGCGGGGCGGTCGTCCACGCCCACTCGCCCTATGCGGTGACGCTCGCCTGCCTGCGGCGAGAGATTCTGCCGTTTCACTACATGATCGCGGTGGCCGGCGGGACGACGATCCGCTGCGCGAGATACGCGACCTTCGGCACGCAGGAGCTTTCGGATGCCGTGCTCGAGGCGATGGCTGACCGCCGCGCCTGCCTGATGGCCAATCACGGCCTCGTGGCGATCGGGCCGACGCCGGCGCGGGCGCTCGCAATCGCGCTCGAAGTCGAAGATCTCTGCGGCCAGTACTGGCGCGCCTGCCAGCTCGGGGAGCCCGTGCTTCTGACCGAAGCCGAAATGGCCGAGGTGATCGAGAAGTTCCGCACCTACGGTCAGCAGCCGCGCGGCGCCGAAAGCGAATAGGGCTCTCGAAGGAGCCCTGAACGCAGTCGAGCGCGGATCGACGCGCGGTGCGTCGTTACATCCCGGCCACGTTCGTAAAGCGCGCCTCGGGACGATCGTCCGAGCGGTGCACCGTGGTGACGTTGCGCTTCATCGCCCACGGGCGCATCTGGTGGTGGAGCGGGATGAAGTAGTGCTCGTCACGCGTTCGGGTCAGGGCCTCAGCGATCATCGCGTTGCGTTTTGCAATGTCGGTCTCGGTGGCCATGGCGTCGGTCAGCTGGTCGATTCGCGGGTCGCTGATGCGCGAGAAGTTGAAGTTACCGTTGGCCCCCGTGGTCTTGGTGCGGATCAGGGACTGGATTGCATACTGCGCGTCGTAGGTGGCGACCCCCCAGCCGAGCAGGTAGGCGTCGAGCTGGAAGTTCTGTACCTTCTGGATGAAGGTCGCCATCGGCTCGGCCTGCAGCTTCGCGCGCACGCCGATCCGCGCCCACATGGCCACGAGCGCCTGGCAGATCTCCTCGTCGTTGACGTAGCGATTGTTTGGACAGCCGAGCGTGAATTCGAAGCCGTTCGGGTAGCCCGCATCCGCGAGGAGCTTCTTGGCCGCCGCGTCGTCGAACTTGGGCGGTGTGTCGAGTTGCGGCGTGTGACCGTTGACCCCGGGGGCGACCATGATGCCGGCGGGGATCGACAGGCCGCGCATGATACGTGTCTTGATCGCCTCGCGATCGACGGCCTGGTTCAGGGCCTGCCGGACACGCTTGTCAGCGAAGGGGTTCTTGCCCTTGATGTTCGAGCTCTTCAGCTCAGGGCTCGAGACATCCATCGCAATGAAGATCGTGCGCACCTCGGGGCCATCGACCACCTTGAGTTTTGGGTCGGATCGCAGACGGGCGACGTCCTGCGTGGGCAGGTCGGTGACCATGTCTACCTCGCCCGAGAGCAGGGCCGCCACGCGCGTGGCATCGGCCTTGACCGGCGTGTAGGTGACGTTGGACACGTTGCCGTCGCGCTTGCCCCACCAGTTGGGGTTTTCAACCATCGTCACGCGGTTGTCGGGCTGCCAGCCGGTGATGCGATAAGGGCCGGTGCCGTTGACGTTGCGCGAGGCAAAGTTTTCTTCCTTGTTTTTGTAGTCCTGCGTTTTCTCGGTCTTGTTTTTCTCCGCCCATGCCTTGCTCATGATGCGGAAATCGATGATGTTGCGAAGCAGGATCGGCTGCGGCGCCGAGAGGATGAAGTCGACCGTGTGGTCATCGATCTTCTTCACTTCGTTGATGCCGGTGACGTAGATCTGCATCGTGCCTTGCGGCTGCTTGATGCGCCCGAAACTGAAGACGACGTCATCAGCCGTGAATGGGCTGCCGTCGTGGAAGCGCACGTTCCGGCGCAGTTCAAAGCGAACCTGCGTTGGGGAGATGAAGGTCCACTTGGTGGCGAGCGCAGGTTCGACCTCGTAATTTGCGTTGTAGCGAGTGAGGCCCTCGTAGGCGTGCATCAGGATCGCGTTCGTGGTGGCGTGATTCTGCGAATGCGGGTCGAGGGTCAGGATGTCGTTCTGCGCAGCCCACTTGAGCGGGGCTGCCTGAACGGCACCGAAGCTGAGACCTAGTGCTGCGGCGAGAGCCGCGGCGATCGCGGCGCGTTTGAAATTGAGCATGGGTTCGTTCCTCCAAAGAACAATGAAGAAAGCGTACTGCATTCGTTTATGCGAGGCGTGCCTTTGGAGTCAGGGTTATCCAGCGGGAGCGACCCGTGCTCACGGGAGGCAAACGGTAAACTCTCTGCCGGAAAAGCAAACGGGGAGGGACGATGCAGATCGGCATCATCCGGGAGACGGCGGCCGGCGAGACGCGCGTGGCCGCGAGTCCCGAAACAGTGAAGAAATACGCGGCGATTCCCGGGTTGAGCATCGCGCTCGAGGCCGGTGCGGGCAGCGCGTCCTCGTTCACAGACCAGGCATACGCGGCTGCGGGGGCTCGCGTGGTTCCGAGCGCCGCCGAGGTGCTGGCCGGGAGCGACATCGTGCTCAAGGTGCGTGGCCCGAATGAGAGCGAACTGGCCGCGATCAAGCCGGGTGCGTCGCTCATCGGGCTTTTGAATCCGTTTGATGAGGCTGCGGTTTCCGCAATCAAGGCGCGCGGCGTGCACGGCTTCGCCATGGAGCGCATTCCGCGTACGACCCGCGCCCAGAGCATGGACGTGCTCTCGTCGCAGGCCAACATTGCGGGCTACAAGGCCGTGATCCTGGCTGCTGCGCATTATCCGAAGCTTTTCCCGATGCTCATGACAGCGGCAGGCACGATCAAGGCGGCGCGTGTGGTCGTTCTGGGCGTCGGCGTAGCCGGCCTGCAGGCCATCGCCACGGCAAAGCGGCTCGGTGCGGTGATCGAAGCCTCCGACGTGCGGCCCGCGGTCAAGGAGCAGGTGGAATCGCTCGGCGCGAAGTTCATCGACGTGCCGTACGAGACCGAGGAAGAGCGGCAGATCGCCGAGGGCGTGGGCGGCTATGCGCGGCCGATGCCCGAGAGCTGGATGGCCCGGCAGCGCGTCGAGGTCGCCAAACGCGTGGCGCTTGCCGACGTGGTCATCACGACCGCGCTCATTCCAGGGCGCCCTGCGCCGAAGCTCGTCTCCGGGGAGATGGTGCGCTCGATGAAGCCCGGTTCGGTCATCGTCGATCTCGCCGCCGAGCAGGGGGGCAATTGCGCCCTCACGGTCAAGGGCGAGATCGTTGATGTCGCGGGCGTGAAGGTCATCGGGCTCACGAACTACCCGGCAACCGTGGCCCAGGACGCGAGCGCCCTTTACGCCCGCAACCTGCTCGACTTTCTGAAGTTGCTCATCGACTTCAAGAGCGGCGAGTTCAAGATCAATCTCGAGGACGAGATCGTGAAAGCCGTCCTCGTCACCGGAGAAGCATGATGGCTGGCGTCGATTCCCTCGTCATCAATCTGATCATCTTCGTGCTTGCGATCTACGTGGGCTATCACGTGGTCTGGAGTGTGACCCCGGCGCTGCACACGCCGCTCATGGCCGTGACCAACGCCATCTCGGCCATCATCGTGGTCGGCGCGATGCTCGCCGCCGCGCTCACCGAAACGCCGCTCGGCAAGGTCATGGGCGTGCTCGCGGTCGCGCTCGCCGCAGTCAACATCTTCGGCGGCTTTCTCGTCACCAGGCGCATGCTCGAGATGTTCAAGAAGAAGGAGCGCAAGGCAGAGGGCTCGCAAGCCGGAGGCACCTCGGCATGAGCATGAACCTGGTCGTCCTCCTCTACCTCATCGCCTCGGTCTGCTTCATCCAGGCGCTGAAAGGGTTGTCGCACCCGACCACGTCGATTCGAGGCAACGTCTTCGGCATGGTCGGCATGGCGATCGCCGTGGCCACCACGGCGGCGCTCATCTGGAATCTCTCTTCCGATCCGGCCGCGAGTCTGGGCTATGTACTCGTCGGGCTCGTAATCGGCGGTGCGATCGGTGCGACGATGGCCGCACGCGTCGAAATGACCAAGATGCCGGAACTCGTCGCCTTCATGCACAGCATGGTGGGTCTGTCGGCGGTGTTCATCGCCGTGGCCGCGGTCAACGAACCCAATGCCTTCGGTATCGCGGTCGATGGCGTCATTCCCAAGGGCAACAAGCTGGAGATCTTCCTCGGCGCAGCGATCGGGGCGATCACCTTCTCGGGCTCGGTCATTGCGTTCGGCAAGCTCTCGGGAAAGTACAAATTCCGTCTATTCCAAGGCGCACCGGTCGTGTTCAGCGGGCAGCATCTGCTCAATCTCGCGCTCGGCATCGCCACCGTCGTGCTCGGGCTCGCCTACATGTTCACGGGCAGCCTGCCGGCGTTCTACGCCATGCTTGCGTTGTCCTTCGTGCTCGGGGTTTTGATCATCATCCCGATCGGTGGGGCTGACATGCCGGTGGTCGTGTCGATGCTCAACAGCTACTCGGGCTGGGCGGCAGCGGGCATAGGTTTTTCGCTCAACAATCCGATGTTGATCATCGCCGGCTCGCTCGTAGGCTCGTCGGGCGCAATCCTCTCCTACATCATGTGCAAGGCGATGAACCGCGCCTTCGTGAGCGTGATCCTCGGTGGCTTCGGCGGCGAGGGGGGCGCGGTCGCAGGCAAGGCCGAGCAGCGTCCGGTCAAGTCGGGCAGTGCGGATGATGCGGCGTTCATGCTCTCGAACGCGGACAGCGTCATCATCGTGCCGGGCTACGGTCTGGCGGTGGCCCGTGCGCAGCATGCGGTGAAGGAACTCGCCGCGAAGCTCACCGCCAAGGGCATCGACGTCAAGTACGCCATTCATCCGGTCGCCGGCCGCATGCCCGGCCACATGAACGTACTGCTCGCCGAGGCAGAAGTGCCGTATGACCAGGTACACGAGATGGAGGACATCAACTCCGAGTTCGCCCAGACCGATGTCGTGCTCGTGCTCGGCGCGAACGATGTGGTCAATCCGCTCGCGCTGCAGAAAGGATCGCCGATCTACGGCATGCCCATCCTCGAGGCTTACAAGGCGCGAACCGTCATCGTCAACAAGCGCTCGATGGCGGCGGGTTACGCCGGCCTCGACAACGAGCTGTTCTACATGGACAAGACGATGATGGTCTTCGGCGACGCCAAGAAGGTCGTGGAGGACCTGGTCAAGGCCGTCGAGTGACGCGCTACGTGTGACTGTGCCTCACGCCGCGCTCCCGCTCGCGATCGCCACGGTTTGGAGCTCACGTTCGTCTTGATCCGATCTGCGCTCGAGGTGGTGCCCCCGTTCTCGCTGTCGGCGTGGCGCTTTGGCCTCGCGGCGTTCCCGCTCGTGCTGTTCCTAGGGCGAGCGCAGGTGCCCTGGCGCTGGCTCATGGCTCATGGGCTTGGCTTCTCATGCGAAACGGTCCCGCGGCGGTTTCACCGTTCGCGCTATGGGTACCCGTTGCCGGGATGCTTTCGACCGCCTGGGCGTTTGGCGAGC
This sequence comes from uncultured Burkholderiales bacterium, assembly GCA_937944385.1. Lineage (GTDB taxonomy): Bacteria > Pseudomonadota > Gammaproteobacteria > Burkholderiales > Casimicrobiaceae > Casimicrobium. The sequence goes on from CALDYQ010000025.1 coordinate 26,607, forward strand.
GACTGTTGCCGCTCGCCTGGGCGGGCTCGGCGATCGTGCTGATCGGGCTCGCGGTCGCCCTCTGGCCCGCGCAGCGCGTGAGCGCGTGAGCCGTGTCACTTGGTCGCGTTGAGCGACCTGACGAATTCGAGCACTTCGGCCGCATGGCCGGCCACCTTCACGCCGCGCCATTCGCGCGCGAGTCTGCCCGCGCCGTCGATCACGAAGGTCGATCGCTCGATACCTCGCACCTGCTTTCCGTACATGTTCTTCATCTTGATGACGTCGAACTGGGTGCAGAGCGCTTCGTCCTCGTCTGAGAGGAGCGGGAAGGGAAAGCCGTGCTTCTCGCAGAACTTGTCATGCGATTTGACCGAGTCGCGCGAGACGCCAGCCACCACGGCTCCAGCCTCGGCGAATCCATCATGGAGCGCCGCGAAGTCGATACCCTCCTGGGTGCAGCCGGGCGTGGAATCCTTCGGGTAGAAATAGAGCACGACGGTCTTGCCCTTGTAATCCGAGAGCTTGAAGGTGCCGCCACCGTTGGTGGGCGCGCTGAAGTCCTTGACTTTCGATGCCATATGTGGGGTTGCAAAAGAAGTGATCACCTCAGCAGTTTACGTAGCAGTTGGCCCGCCTGGCGTCGGAATGAGGACGTCGACCTCCATGGGCTGGGCGGCGGGCGCTTGGGTGGTTACGACCTGATTTCCAACCGGCTCATGTCGCAGGATGGGGATGGCCGTGACCCGGACGCGACCGACACCGGCGACGACGACACAGAGCTTGACTGCTCGAGCCCGTTCTCGTTCATGAGCTCATGGCACGGCACGCACGTCTCGGGCATCATCGCCGCGAGCACGAACAATGGGCTGGGCATTGCTGGCGTGTCTCCGGAGTCGCGGCTCGTGCCGGTGCGTGCGCTCGGGCACGAGCATGGCCGCCCCGCATGTGGCTGGCACGGTGCCCCTCTTGCTCGCGCGGGATCCATCGCTGACCCGGCGCAGGTGGGCAACCGTCGCTACAGCGCGAGCACCGAGGAGTGCCTTGCGTTTCAGAAACAGATCGAGTGGCGATTCGATGGCTGCGTCTGGAGCGCGGCTTTGCCAAACGCGACCTGCCCGCGTGGCAGCCGTCCGGCCGTGGAGATGCAGGCGATCGACAGCCGCGGCTACAACCTGCGCACGCTCATCGATCCCGACGAAATCATGCGCATGGAGCGCGACGGTTGGACCGGGCGGCGGATCGCGTTCTGCGTTCCGGAGTGAAGCGCTATCATTGATCGATGATTTCTCAGTGCTGCTGCCGCGCGTCCCACCGCGTGGCCTGAACCGACCGCCCGCACCCTTGCGGGCCACCGAACCAAGGCCGCCTGCCGTGCGGCCTTTTTTGTGTCTGCCGTCGACTCGACCTGATACTCCAATCATCGCGCCCATGAGCCTGACCCTCTACGACACCTGGAGCCGAAGCCTACGTGAGTTCGTCCCGCTTACCCCGGGGCGGGTTGGGCTCTACACCTGCGGGCCGACGGTCTACAACTACGCGCACATCGGCAACCTCCGGACCTATCTCTTCGAGGACGGCCTAAAGCGCGTGCTCCGGCTCAATGGCTACGCGGTCGAACATGTGATGAACATCACCGACGTCGGGCATCTAGTCTCCGACGCCGACGACGGCGAAGACAAGATGGAGGCGGGCTCGCGGCGTACCGGCCAGAGCGCATGGACGATCGCCGCGCTCTACACCGAAGCCTTTCGGGCGGACATGAAGGCCCTCAACATCGAGGAGCCGACCGTTTGGTGCAAGGCCACCGACCACATCGCCGAGCAGATCGCCTTCATCCAGGAGATCGAGAAAAAAGGTTACACCTACCGCACCTCGGACGGCATCTATTTCGATACGTCCAAGCAGCCCGACTACGGTTACCTCGGGCGTCTCGACAAGGCGGGGCTTCAGGCCGGTGCGCGGGTCGATCTGGGCGAAAAACGCAACCCGACCGACTACGCACTCTGGAAGTTCTCGCATCCCGAAGAGAAGCGCCAGATGGAATGGGATTCGCCCTGGGGGCGGGGGTTTCCGGGCTGGCACATCGAGTGCTCGGCCATGGCGCACAAGTACCTCGGGGAATTCTTCGACATCCACTGTGGGGGCGAGGACCACATCACAGTGCACCACACGAACGAGATCAGCCAGACCGAGGCCGCCTACGGCACGCGACTGGCCAATTACTGGCTGCATGGCTACTTCCTGCTGACGCAGGACGCGAAGATGAGCAAGTCGGCAGGCGAATTTCTGCGCGTGCAGTTGCTCATCGATCGCGGTTACGATCCCCTGGCCTATCGCTACCTGTCGCTGACCGCGCACTACCGCTCGCAGCTCAACTTCACCTGGGAGGCGCTCGACGCCGCGCAGACCGCACTCAACCGCCTTCGGCACGCAGTCCATGCCCTCGGCGAGGCCTCGGCCACGCCGGATGCGGCCGCGGTCGAGCGCTTCATGGCGCGCCTCAACGACGACCTCAACTTTCCCCAGGCACTCGCTCTCGCGCACGAGGTCATGAAGTCGGACCTCGCCGCACCCGTGAAGCGGGCGACGCTGCTCCACTTCGATCGGGCCTTCGGTTTGGGGCTCGCGACATGGCAGCCGGCCGAGGTCGCGGTGCCAGAGGCGGTGCGTGCCCTGGCCGAGGCGCGCTGGGTCGCCAGGAGCGCGAAGAACTGGGCCGAAGCCGACCGGCTGCGCGCCGAGATCGATGCGCTCGGCTGGGTCATGAAGGACGGCAAGGACGGCTATAGCCTCGAGCGACGCTGAGGCGCGGGCGGCGCGGGTTGCGTCGACGCGCGCGAGCGGCTAGAAGCAAGGCATTCGTCTCGATTTCGAGCAACGCGCCACCGCTTGCCATCATGTCCAAGGTCTCCGCCAAGCCCCCGACCGCGCCCGCGCGGCAACGCTCGACCGTGAGCCAGGTTGGTGCGGCCAGGTTGGTGCGGCCCACCCTGACGCGCGGCGCGGTCGCAGCCGGCGTGGCTGCCGGCAAGACCGCTCTCGGCACCGCGATGAGCGTGATGCGCGGGGTGGGCGGGCTCGCGGCGAATGCCGGGACGGCGCTTTGGGTTGCCCAGTCGATCGGTGCCACGATCCGTGCCACGCGCGAGGCTCAGCACCTGTCGCTCAACGATCTGGCCAAACGCGCCGGGGTGTCGAAAAGCGTGCTCTCGCGCATCGAACAGGGCCTCACGAGTCCGACCGCGGTCATGCTGGCCAAACTCGCCGAAGGGCTCACGGTGTCGCTGTCGCATCTGCTGCGTGCCGATGCCGGGCCACCCGTCCACATCCAGTCGGAAGCGGAGCAGCCGATCTTCCGCGACCCGAAGACGGGTCTGGTCCGCCGGACGCTCTCACCCGTGAGCCCGGACGCCACGGTGGAACTCGTCCACAACAGGCTGCCAGTGCGCCGTGCCTCTGGGCTTTTTCCGGCCCATTCGCTCGGCACGCAGGAACACGTCGTCGTCCTCGCCGGGCAGATCGAGGTCACCGTCGGCAAGCGCAGGTTCATCCTGAATCAAGGCGATGCCGCGCAGTTCGCAGCGGACTTCGAGCACAGCGTTCGCAACGTCGGCCCGCGGAGGGCGGAATGGCTGCTCGTGATTCACTCGCCGCCTCGTCCCGTGCGGGCTCCCGCACGCCAGCCTTCTCTCGAGGCAGGGCGATAAGCGCGGCAAGCCAGCAAAACTCAGTTGACGATCCAACACCATCATCGCGCTTATGGTTCACGACAGCTTCGCCTACGCCTTCGACAGCCGCTTCGGCGGCTTTCTCAATGCGCCACATGCGAGCCTGCATCCCGTGGCGCCGTTCGCGGTCGCCGGGATCGCCTGGGACGGCGCCACCACGCACCGACCCGGCGCCCGACACGGGCCGAGCGCCATCCGACAGGCCAGTCACATGCGCTGCGATGCAGAGCACCCGCACTTCAACGTGGCCCCGGCCGCAGGCCAGCTGGTCGATTACAGCGACCTCAGACTTCCGAACACTTCGCTCGAACGGATGCGTGCGGCGCTCGTGCCGCAGGCCCAAGCGCTCATCGCGCGGCACCGGTTGCTCTGGCTCGGAGGCGATCACTCGATCACGCTGCCGCTGCTGCATGCGTATCGAGCCCACGTGGGCGAACCGCTCGCGCTCGTGCATTTCGATGCGCATTGCGACACTTGGCAGGACCATTTCGGTGAGCCCTCGGGGCACGGCACCTGGGTGTATGAGGCCGCCGAGGCTGGTTTGATCGATCTTGCCGCAACCACACAGATCGGCATCCGCTCAGCCGGCGAACGGGCCACACGGGAGTATGTTGCTGACCGCGGCGGCCGCATTTTCACCGCACGGGAACTCCGCGGGCTCGAATCGGAAAGCGCGCTCGACCCAGTAATCGCTCATGTGCGTGAGGTCAGCCGGGGCCGCCCGACCTATCTCACGCTCGACATCGACTGCCTCGATCCCGCCTTCGCGCCCGGGACGGGCACGCCCGAGCCGGGCGGCCTCACGGTCAATCAGGTGCTCACGCTGCTCGAGGCCTGGGGGGACGTGCCTTGGGTCGGGATGGATCTGTGCGAGGTGAGTCCGCCGTTCGACCATGCGGAGCTCACGGCCAACGCGGCCTCGGTCCTGGGCTGGACGTGGCTGTGCGGGCAGTTGGCCCGGGGCGCGTCGGTCCGGTGAGCGCGCCTCAGGCGTCGCTTCGAACAACCCGCGTGCCCGCGATGCGGTCGTGGAGGAACTGCCGATCCTGGTCGACGAACGCCCAGAGGAAATTTGCGAAGAGCGCGATGAGCCAGACGCCCCCCGCCCCCTGCGTGGCGACGTAGATGGCCAAGGCGAGCAAGGGGCCGATCCAAGTCGCGAAGTAGCGCACCGTCGCGGCCTTGAGATCGACGGGCTCGATCGAGCGTGCGCGCGCGGGCACGAGCCGCAGGCCCCAGGTCTTGAAGGCAAGTGTGCGCCGTCCGGCCGTCCAGAAGAACAGGAAGTAAATCCCGAGACTTGCAACGAGGTAGATCTGCTGGAGCGTGGCGACCGGGCCGGAGAGCACCTGCGGTCGGCCAGCGCGGCTCGTCTCGCCCGAGAACGCGGCGAAGATGAGCCCGACGATGAAAAGGTAGGCGACGAGAAAGAGCAGTTCGTGAACGAAGGCACCGAAGCGGCGCCAAAGACTGGCGCGTTCGAGGGCGGGCCCGCTCATCGCCCGCTGAAGCGCGGCGTGCGCTTTTCGAGGAAGGCCGCGACCCCTTCGCGGTAGTCCTGCGACAGGCCGCATTCGCGCATGAGGCGCGCCTCGAGCGCAAGCTGTTCGTCGAGACGATGGTCGAGGCTTGCGGCGAGCGCGCGCTTGGTCTGGGCATAGCCAAAGGTCGGCCCGCTTGCAAGCTGGGCGGCCAGCCTGTCGATATGGGCCGCGAATTCGGCATCCGGAACCCATTCCCAGATGAGCCCCCACTCGGCCGCCTGGCGGGCCGAGAGTTTCTCGCCGAGAAGGGCGAGCCCGAGTGCCCGCGCGCGCCCGACGAGCCGCGGGAGGTGGTAGCTGCCCCCAGTGTCGGGGATGAGCCCGAGCTTGCAGAACGGCTGGATGAAGCTTGCGCTCTCGGCCGCGATCACGAGGTCGCAGGCGAGGGCGAGATTGGCTCCCGCGCCGGCCGCAACACCATTGACCGCGGCAATGACCGGCATCGGTAGCGCAGCCAGTCGCCTGACGAGTGGCGCATAGTTGCGCTCGACCGACTCGCCGAGATCGGGTGGCGTTCCGTCGGCCGCGACCGTGCGATCGTTCAGGTCCTGCCCGGCACAAAAGGCGCGACCGGCCCCGGTGATGACGAGCACGCGCGCTCCGTGGGCTTCTACCTGGTCGAGCGCTCGGCGTAATTCGGCATGCATGCTCTCGGTGAAACTGTTCAACCGCTCGGGGCGGTTCAACGCGATCCGGGCTTGGTCAGCGGCAAGGGAGAGGAGGATGTCGGACATGTCTCGGGGGGAGGAGCTGCTTGCGGCAGGGTGCAATCCGGCAGGGCTGCTCGGGGTGGGGCTTCGAGCGGGTCGCATTGACCGACCGGTCGGTCGGGAATACTATCTCGTTGCGACCCGGGGTGTCATCCGGGGTGAGCTTTGACTCGGGAGAGGCCGTATGTATACCCAAGCCATGGATCTCGATCGTAGCGCGACGCCAGCCGACGCAACGTTCACAAGCGAGGAGCAGGCGTTCAATGCTCGCATCGCACGGGACGAGAAGATCGAGCCCAACGACTGGATGCCCGAATCCTATCGGAGCACGCTCATCCGCCAGATCTCGCAGCATGCGCATTCCGAGGTGGTGGGCATGTTGCCCGAGGGTGGCTGGATCACGCGTGCGCCGTCGCTCAAGCGCAAGGAAATCCTGCTTGCCAAGGTGCAGGACGAAGGCGGTCATGGTCTCTATCTCTACGCCGCCGCCGAAACGCTGGGCGTCTGCCGCGCCGAGCTGATCGACGCGCTCCACTCGGGCAGGGCGAAATACTCGAGCATCTTCAACTACCCGACGCTCACCTGGGCGGACATCGGCATGATCGGCTGGCTCGTCGATGGCGCGGCAATCATGAACCAGGTTCCGCTCTGCCGCTGCAGCTACGGCCCCTACGCAAGGGCGATGATCCGCATCTGCAAGGAGGAGTCGTTCCACCAGCGGCAGGGTTTCGACATCGTGCACACGCTCGTGCGCGGCACACCTGAGCAGCGCCGGATGGCGCAGGAGTCGCTCGAGCGCTGGTGGTGGCCGACACTCATGATGTTCGGGCCGCACGACAAGGATTCGACGCACACGGCGCAGGCCACAGCCTGGGGCATCAAGCGCATCACCAATGATGATCTGCGGCAGAAGTTCGTCGATGTCACCGTGCCGCAGGCGGAATACTTGGGCCTCGAGATTCCCGATCCCGAGCTGCGCTGGAACCCCGAGCGGGGGCATTACGACTTCGGGCCGATCCCGTGGGATGAGTTCTGGCGCGTGGTCAAGGGCGATGGACCGTGCAACAAGGAACGCATGGCGGCCCGGATCCAAGCCTTCGAGGAGGGGCGCTGGGTGCGCGAGGCTGCCGCGGCACATGCAGCAAAGGCGCGCGCCCGCGCCGCTGCCGCAAGCGTGGCGTCTGAGGAGGCTGCGGCGTGAGCGCATCGGGGCAGGACTGGCCGCTCTGGGAGGTGTTCATCCGTTCCCGGCAGGGGCTCGACCACAAGCACGTGGGGAGCCTGCACGCCGCCGATGCGGCGCAGGCGATCGCGCTTGCGCGCGACGTCTACACGCGGCGGCAGGAAGGCGTGTCGATCTGGGTCGTTCCCTCGGCGGCCATTACCGCGAGTGATCCGGGACAAAAGGCGGAGAACTTCGATCCGATGGCGAGCAAGATCTACCGCCATCCGACCTTCTACGACATTCCAGACGAGATCGGGCACATGTGATGAATGACCAGGGGCGCGTTTCGCAGGACGATCTGCTGTGTCTGGCCGACAGCTGCCTCCTGCTCGGACACCGGCTGAGCGAATGGTGCGGTCATGGCCCGATCCTCGAGGAAGACATCGCGCTCACGAACTGCGCACTCGACCTGCTCGGGCAGTGTCGACGGCTCTATCAGCTCGTCGCCGCGCGTGAGGGTGGCGGGCAGACCGAGGACCGGCTCGCCTACCTGCGCGATCCGGATGCGTTCGGCAACGTCCCTCTGGCCGCGCTGCCCAATGGTGATTACGCGCAGACGATGCTCCGGGCCTGGATGCTTGGCCTTTGGTTCAGCGTCGTCTGGGAGCGCCTCGCAAGCGCGGCCGATGCCGAACTCGCCGCGATCGCTCGTGACGCCGTGAAAGAGGCGCATGGGCTCGTGCGCCATGCCGGCGGGTGGGTCGTGCGCTTCGGCGATGGGACCGAGGAGTCGCGTCATCGACTCCTCGCTGCGGCGGAGCGGCTCGCGCACTGGATCGTTGCGCTCGAGGAAATCGACGTGGCGGGCATACCGGGCGCGCGGATCGCCCTTGAAGTCGCCGAACGCGCCCGCGAGGTTGCCGAGCGGGCCAACTTGCCGCCCTTCACTGCTGCACACCCGAGCCCGCTCGATCCCGTCGAGGCCCGGCGCGAACTGCTCGCCGAGATGCAGGCCCTGCCGCGCCAGCATCCCGAGGCCGTCTGGTAGCGGGCAGCCATGCGCTGGTATGCCCTCCCTGTGGCCGAGATCCGGCCCGAAACCGACGATGCCGTATCCGTGCGCTTCGAGGTCCCCGCGCAAGACCGGGCCGCCTTCGCGTTTTCGGCCGGACAGTTCCTTACCCTCCGGGCGGTCGTCGAGGGCGAAGAATGTCGTCGCTCCTACTCCCTGTGTTCGACACCGGCCTCGGGCGAATGGCGTATCGGGGTCAAGCGGGTGCCGGGCGGTCGCCTCTCCAACTGGGTGGCTGACACGCTCCGGGTGGGAGACCAAGTCGAGGTCCTGCCGCCCGATGGGCGTTTCATCTACCGACCCGCCGCAGGGCCGGAACGGCTGCTCCTGATCGCAGCGGGCAGCGGCATCACGCCGATCCTCGCGATCGCGACGACCGCGCTCACCGAAAACCCCGCCGCGCAGGTTACGCTGCTCTACGGCAACCGTCGCGTCCGCGACATCCTCTTCAAGGAGGAGCTCGAGGACTTGCGCGATCGTCATCACACACGCTTTCACGTGATCCACTGCCTCTCGCGCGAAGCGCAGGAAGCGCCGCTCAACGAGGGGCGCATCGATGCCGCGAAGCTCGCGCGCCTCTTCGCCACGCTCATCGACCCCGGGGGCCTGACCGGCGTCTACGTCTGCGGGCCCGGCGATCTGGCCGAGACGGCCACGGTGGCCGCCCGCGCGGCGGGGGTTGCGGCGGAGCGCATCCACCGGGAACACTTCACCGCACCGGGAAGCCCACAGCCGGTGGCTCCGCCGAAGGCGGTCGCCGGCCTGCCGGGCCCTTCCGGCGCCTCCGCCGGTTGCCGCGCCCGCGTACGGCTCACAGCGGACGGGCTCACGCGCGAGTTCGAGCTCGCCGAGGATGGCCCCGTGCTTCTCGACGCTGCGCTCGCCGCCGGCGCGGATCTTCCCTTCTCCTGCAAGTCCGGCGTGTGCTGCACCTGCCGGGCGAAGGTGCTCGAAGGCCGCGTCCGCATGGACGCCAATTGGACGCTCGAGCCGCACGAGGTCGAGGCCGGCTTCGTGCTCACCTGCCAGGCCCATCCGGTTTCGGATACGCTCGTCGTTTCCTTCGACGAGCGTTGACCCTCCGTCCTCATGCCCCGAGGCATCTCCGCCGAACACCGTGCGCAACGCGAGGCGATCCTCCGGACGGCGGCCCACGCCTTTGCTGAACGCGGCTACCTGAGCACGACCATGGCGCAGCTCGCTGAGCGGTGCGAGGTCTCGAAGAGCCTGCTCTATCACTATTACCCGTCGAAGGATGCGATCCTGTTCGACCTCACGTCGGGCTACATGAAGCGACTCGCCTCGCTCGTCGATGCGGTCGAAGCGCTGGGCCTGCCGGCGCGCGAGTCGCTCGCGGAGCTCGTGCGGCGGTTCGTAGCCGAGTATGAGACCTCGCGTGAGCATCACGTCGTGCTGCTCAACGATGTGCGCTTCCTGCCCGAGCCCGAGCGCGCCAAAGTCATCGGGCTCGAGCGACGCGTGGTCGATGCCTTCGCGCGTCTGATTGCGGCGACCTATAGCATTGACGTCAAACAGGCGAAGGTGCTCACGATGTCGATCTTCGGCATGATCAACTGGACCTTCACCTGGTTGCGACCGGGCGGGCCGCTCACCTACCCCGAGTTCGGCGAGACGGTGGTGGGCCTGCTCGAAGGTGGTTTGAACGAGGGCGCCGCGCGCCTGAAGAAGATGAGGAAACCCAGTCGATGAACACAGAGCCCTTGGTTCTTGTCGAGCGCCCGACGGAAGCCGAGCGCGTGGCGCTCGTTCGTTTCAACCGGCCGCAGGTGATGAATGCACTCTCGAACGAGTCCACGCGCGAACTCGAGCGCATCCTGCACGAGCTCGACCGCGATGCCTCGGTGCACGTGATCGTCATCACTGGCAGTGAAAAGGCCTTCGCTGCCGGTGCGGACATCGCGGCGATGGCTGACTTCGACTACGCGACCGTCTACAACGAGGACTACATCACGCGCCACTGGGAAGCCGTGAGGCAGATGCGCAAGCCGGTGATCGCGGCCGTTGCGGGCTACGCGCTCGGCGGAGGCTGCGAGTTCGCGATGATGTGTGACATCATCATCGCGGCCGACAACGCGAAGTTCGGGCAGCCGGAAATCACCATCGGCACGATTCCGGGTATGGGCGGCACCCAGCGGCTGCCGCGCGCCGTGGGCAAGGCAAAGGCGATGGACTGGTGCCTGACCGGGCGCTTCATCACGGCTGCCGAAGCCGAGGCGGCCGGGCTCGTCTCCCGGGTCGTGCCCGCGGCCGACCTCATGAAAGTGACGCTCGAGACGGCCTCGAAGATCGCGGGCTACTCGCTGCCGGCGCTCATGAAGATCAAGGAGTCGATCAACGTGGCCTACGAGACCACGCTCTCGCAGGGGCTTTTGTTCGAGCGACGGGAGTTCCACGCGACCTTTGCGCTCGAGGACCGGCGCGAGGGCATGCGGGCCTTCGTGGAGAAGCGCAAACCCGCGTTCCGGCACCGTTGACCGAGATGGGGGGAGCAGGTGGCTTGACACCGCGTGTCTTCGGCTTTGCCGGCTGGTCGGGCGCTGGAAAGACCACGCTGATCGTGAAGGTGATCGAGCACCTGGCCGCGCGCGGGCTCCGGGTGTCGCTCATCAAACATGCGCATCACGACTTCGACATCGACACGCCAGGTAAGGATTCGCACCGCCATCGCATGGCCGGTGCGCACGAAGTGCTCGTCAGCTCGCGCAACCGCTTCGCCCTGATCCGGGAACTGCGCGGGGCGCCGGAGCTCACTCTCCAGGATTCGCTCGAGCGGCTCGCCCCGTGCGACCTGATCCTGATCGAGGGCTACAAGCGGGAGCGCGTGCCCAAGATGGAAGTCTGGCGCGCCGAGGTCGGTAAACCGCTCCTCTGCGGGCTCGACCCCGAGATCGTCGCGGTGGCGACCGACGATCCTTTGGGCGATGTCGGGGTGCGGCGATTCGCACTGAGCGACGTCGCGGGTATCTCGGAATTCGTGCTGCGGCACGCCGCCCCGACCTGACCCCGCTGACGCCGGAAGCCCGCGCCCAGCGTCCACGGGAACTCTGCGGCCTTTGCAACAGCCCAAATGGCGTTCGGGGTCGGAATCGTCTCGATCGACCGCTTCGAATTGACACCCGCCGCCGTGACGTTGAACATCCCAACCATGCTGCGCTACCGCACACTCATCGCATCCGCCTTGTCCCGGTCGCGCGCCCGGGCAGGGGCTCGTCTGGCATGCGTCGTCCCGGTAAGCTTGGCCCTTTCTCTCGCCATGGCTCTTCAGACGCCAGCTCAGGCCGAGTCGGGCGGGTACTTCGGCGGGCTTCGACTCGATTCGCCTGCGCAGACGCTGCGGTTCAGCGCGCCCGGGCTGCGGCTGGGTCAAGGCCTCGAGTTCGGGCCCATCTCGGACCCGTCGGCCAGTGGCTCGACGGCGTTCGGCGGCTACCAATTCGAGTCGGGTGTGTCGATCGGCGCCGCATTGTCGACGGTGCAAGGCTTGGGCAACGCACCCCGGGGGGTCGGCCTTCAGTTGGACGCCAACCGCTGGGCGGGCGCGGTCCGTTTGGGACACCAGGTGAACGTGGATGTCGTCTCCGCCTTCAACTGGAAGTCAGCGGTCTCGGTCTATGGCCGTTTCGGCGTGGGTCGCGGCGATCTTCGCGCTGCGGATCCGCTGGCCCCGGTGGTCAGCGGCGTTGACCGGACGTCCATGCGCTACGGCGTCGGGGTTCGCTACGACTTCTCGCCCAGTCTTGGGCTCAAGCTCGAGATGTCCCGCAGCGTCAGGAGCCCGTGGGAGCGGATACGGGTCGAACCGGAGGGTGATTCGATCAATTTCGGCCTGCGCTGGGTGTTCTGATCGCGTCACGGGCGGCCGGCGTCGGCCGACTCGAGCCGGCGTCAGAGGTTGTCGGCACAGGCCGCGGCACTCGCCCACGCCCACTGGAAGTTGTACCCCCCGAGCCAGCCTGTGACATCGACCACCTCGCCGATGAAGGCAAGCCCCGGCACGGACCGGGCCTGCATCGACTTCTGCGAGAGCGCCCGCGTATCCACGCCGCCCAGGGTCACTTCCGCCTTTTTGTAGCCGAGCGTGCCGCTCGGCCGCAGTTGCCACGCCTTGAGCTGACGCGCGACGTCAGCAATCTCCGCACGCGTCCACTGGGCGAGCGGTTTGGGCGGTGCACACGCAGCGGCCCAAGCTCGTGCGAAACGCTCCGGGAGCGGCTTGGGCAAGTGCTGCGACAGCGCAGGCGCGAGCTCGGAGCGCGCGCTTTTCGGGTCGGCACGACGCTCGGCGAGCCACGCTTCGGCGTCGATCTCCGGCATCAGGTCGAACTCGACCGACGCACCGGGCCGCCAATAGTTAGACACCTGCAGGACCGCGGGCCCGGAAAGGCCGCGGTGGGTGAGGAGTGCCGCCTCTCGGAAGACTGGAGCCGCGGGCCTTGCGTCGCCGACCGTTGCGGCCGTCTCGAAGGACACGCCCGAGAGCGATGCGAATCGATCGAGATCCGGGGTATCCAAAGCGAGTGGAACGAGACCGGGCGAGGGGGGTACGACCGAAAGACCGAAGTGCTTCGCGATCTCGTAGCCCAGCCCCGTGGCGCCGATGGCTGGGATCGACAGTCCGCCAGTGGCGACGACGAGACGGAACGCAGCGAAGCGACCGCCGGAGGTCTCGACGAAAAACGCGTCATTGCGACCGACCGAGACGACTTGGAGCGGATGCCGGATTTCGACACGACCGCGTTCGCACTCCGCGAGGAGCATCTTGATGATCTCGGTCGAGGAGTGATCGCAGAAGAGTTGCCCGAGGGTCTTTTCGTGCCAGGCGATACCGTGACGCTCGACCAGGCGAAGAAAGTGCTCGGGCGTGAAACGCGCAAGGGCGGATCGACAGAAGTCGGGATTCGCGGAGATGAAGCTTTCGGGTCCGGTCCGCAGGTTGGTGAAGTTGCAGCGACCGCCGCCACTGATGCGAATCTTCTCCCCCAGGCGTTCTGCGTGGTCGATCACGAGCACGCGCAGGCCGCGCTGCCCCGCACGGGCGGCGCAGAGCAATCCAGCCGCGCCCGCGCCAATGACGATGACGTCATAGGACATGGTGTGGACGGGCGCGTTCCTCGCGGCTCGGTGGGAGCGACCCATGCGGCTCAGTCGTCACTCGGGCATGCCGATGCGGCGGGACGCACCGGCCGCCAGGCACCTCGACCCGCCTGCTTCGCCTCGAGCAGGAAACGATCCGCCTTCTCGATGAGTGAACTCGCATCCGCGCAGGAGGCATCCAGCTCCGCGATGCCGATACTCACGCTCGTCCGGATCAGGGACTCGCCGGTCATTTCGACGGCAGGAGGAACGGTGGCGAGCGAGCGCTGAATCCGTTCGGCGACATGCGTCGCGGTGATCCAGTCGGTGCCGGGAAGGATGACGAGGAATTCGTCACCACCGATTCGCCCGATGCGGTCCTCGGCGCGCAGCGCGCCGCGGATCGTATCCACGGCATGACGCAGGATGCGATCGCCGACGAGGTGGCCCAAGCGGTCGTTGAACGACTTGAAGTGATCCAGGTCGACGAGCATGATCGACAGCGGATCGGTTCGGCGTGCGTTGCGCCCTCGCTCCGCGACGCAGCGGTCCAGATCGGCGAGGATCGCGGCACGCGACAGGATTCGGGTCAGGGCATCCGTGTCCGAGAGCGCCCGGAAGCGGCGCGCGCGCCGGCGGTAGTAGAGCGCTCCCATCGTCGCGAGCAGGAGGAGGAGCACGGCGACCGAAATCGCGAGGGTCTGGAGTCGGAGCGTTGCGCGCGCGCGTTGCGATTCGAGCTCGCGGATGGAGGTTTCCCGCTCGAGGACCGTGAGCCGGAGTTCATTCTCGGCGACGCTGTGCCAGGCGCGGAGCGCAGCGAGGCGACGACGGTCGCTGCGTTGATCGTACAGGCGCCGATGCGCGCGCTCGCGGTCGAGCGCCGCCGCGGCGACCGAGAGGTTGCCTGAGGCGATCTCCAGGTGCACCTCGGCTTCGAGCAGCGCCTGCTCCAGCACGCCTTCGATGGAGGATGCCAGTGCCTTTGCCTGGGCCAGATCGCGGCGAGCCTCCGCGACTTGACCCGCCCGCGCGTGAGCCCGGGCACGGACCGCCAGCACGTGTGCACGCTCATTCGGATCATCGAGCCGATCGAACACGGCGAGGGCCTTCGTGGCCAGTTCGACCGAACGCCGCATCTCACCCGTGTGATAGGCGAGTTTCGCCCCCGCGAGCCAAAGATCGGCTTCGGCCGCTGCGTCTTCGTGGCCCGCGAGGCTTGCTTGCGCATCCTCGATCGCGCGGCGTGCAGCCGACCAGTCGCTGCGGAACATCTGAACGTTGGCCAACTGGATCAGCAGATCCGGGAGCAGCGCCGTGCGCCCCGTGGTCCGCGCGAGGTTGATCATGCGAGTGACCTCATCCACCACGGCATCGTGATCACCCATGTCGAGCAGGATGTCGGCGCGGAGCAGCCCGAGTGAAATGGCCAGCGAATCCCGCGCAGCGAGCTCCGGCAGGGCTTTCTCGAGCGGACGGACCAAGGCGACCAGTTCCGCGAGCTCATCGGTATAGAAGAGGACCGTCGCATAGTCGAGCGTCTCGATGAACAGGCGCGTCGGATCGGGATGGCGGTTGGTCGCCGGATCTCGAAGCGCACGTTGTGCCTGAAAGCCTTCCCTGGCCAAGGCAATGCCCCGTGCGTCATCGCCTTGAAAGTAGCGACTGACGCCTTGCTGCAGGCGCGCGGACGCGGCCCGCACGCGATCGCCCGTGGCAGCAGCAAGCGCCTCGGCTGCGATGGTCAGAGGCAAGGCCAGATCGGCGCGGCGATTGAGGATCAGTGCGCGCGCCTGGACGTTCAGCACGTCGCTGATGACCTCCGGCGGGTCGTCCGGCTGCAGACGCTGGGCGAGGCTGTTGACGTAGGCGAGAAGCGCGGGCGGCCCGGCGAATTCCGGACGATGGTGGGCGTCAATGTCCTGCCGCGTGACACGACCGGCACTCGCCTCGACGAGTGCGCTGAACAGAAGCGTTGCGAGCGCGACCCACCGCCTCATGCCCGGTGCAGCAAGGCGTCGACGTGGGCGCAAGCAGAGGCTGCCAGGGCCGTGAGGTCATAACCTCCCTCGAGCGTCGAGACGATGCGTCCTTCCGCGTGGCGATCGGCGACTTCGACGAGCCGACCGGTCAGCCAATGGAAGTCATCCTCGGTCCAGCAGAGTCCGCCCAAGGGATCGGCGCGGTGGGCATCGAATCCAGCCGAAATCACGAGCAGTTGCGGCCTAAACGACTCGAGGGCCGGCAGCCAATGCTCATCCACCGCCGCGCGGAGCGCGCTGCCATCACTCGCGCCCGAAAGCGGCACGTTGACGCAGTTGCGAACGGCCAGCGGGCGGATGCCCGAGCCAGGGTACAGTGGATGCTGGAACGTCGAGGCCATGAGGACGCGGCCTGCATCCATCGCCTCAGCGAGGATCTCCTCCGACCCATTGCCGTGATGGACGTCGAAATCGATCAGGGCCACGCGCTCGAGGCCGTGGTGGTGGACGGCGTGGAGCACGCCGATGGCGGCGTTGTTTAGAAAACAAAACCCCATGGCGGTGTCGCGTTCGGCATGGTGACCCGGCGGGCGTACGTTGCAGAACGCGCGATCCACTGTGCCTCCAAGCACGAGATCCACGGCGTGCACTACCGTTCCCGCAGCGGCGAGTGCCGCCGGCCATGAGTGGACATTCATCCTGGTGTCGCCGTCGATGTCGGCATAGCCCGCATCCGGTGCCGTGGCGGTGAGCATCGTCAGTAGGCGGTCGCTGTGCGCGCGGCGGATGGCCGCCGGCAGCACGTTGGGCAGTTCAGCCACTGCGTGCGCGGTCATTTGTGCAAGCAGGCCGGCGCGCTCGAGTCCCCTCTCGATGGCTTCGACCCGCGTCGGGCACTCCGGATGATCCGGCCCCATGTCGTGCAGGCGGGCGAGCGGATGAGTGAGGTAGGCCACGTGCATCCAGCCAGCATAACCCCGACGGCTGCCGAAACGAAAACGGCACCCGGAGGTGCCGTTCTGGAGGTTGCCGAAAGGCCGATCAGACGGCCGATCAGACGGCCGATCAGACGCGCTTGCGGAACTCGTCCGTGCGGGTGTCGATCTCGATCTTGTCGCCGATCTCGACGAACGCCGGGACCTGAATCTCGAAACCGGTGCCCTTGAGGCGTGCCGGCTTCATGACCTTGCCGGAGGTGTCGCCACGGACGGCGGGCTCGGTGTACTCGACCTCCCGGACCACGGAGGTCGGCAGTTCGATGCCGATCGCCCGACCCTCGTAGAAGGTGACCTCGCAAGGCATCGCCTCCTCGAGGTATTTGAGCGCGTCGGTCATGGTGTCCGGCTCGATTTCGTACTGGTTGTATTCCGAGTCCATGAACACGTACATCGGGTCGGCGTAGTAGCTGTAGGTCACCTCCTTCTTCTCGAGGATGATGACGTCGAACTTCTCGTCAGCCTTGAACACGGTTTCCGTGCCGGTGCCGGTAAGCAGGTTCTTGAGCTTGGCCTTGACGACGGCCGCATTGCGGCCGGACTTGCTGTATTCGGCCTTTATGACCACCATCGGATCGTTGCCGATCATGATGACATTGCCGGAGCGGAGTTCTTGAGCGGTTTTCATTGGGGTGGCGGGCGGTGTGCCCGGAGAGACGAGACGAAATTGGGCTGAAATCGATCGTTCGCGGCCCGTGGGCCGACGCGGCGAGGGTCTGCGGCCCAAGCTTAGGCCGCGCAACGCCAGAACGCGCAATCAGGTCAACCGGACATTCTACCGTCCGCTTGCGACGAGCCGTGCAGCGATGAAGTCCATCAGGCGGGTGGCAAGGTCCGGCTCGGCGCAGAGGCGATGCTGCCACGCGATGGCATGCCGCCGGAGCGTGGGCAGATGGCGAAAGAAGTCGCCCCAGTTCGGCGGCGGCGCGTCGGGGGCATGCGGGGCCACGAACCAGCGGCTCGTGCTCTCGTAGACGTGCCTAGTCTCCGGATCGAGGCCAGCGCAGTAGCGCTCGAGCCACGCATCGAGTTTGACCCGATGCGCCTGGTCGGCTGTCGGGTAGATGTGCCAAAGCAGGGGGCGTCCAGCGTACTGCGCGCGGACGAACGAATCTTCCCCCCGGACGAGCAGCAGGTCATGCTCGGCGAGGACGCCATCGAACGCGCTCTGCGGCACGACCCCGTGCCGGCGCGCGCGAGCCGGCGGTACGCTGAGCGGGGCGAAGAGGGTGACGTCCGCATGAAGCGCATCGGCCAGTTCGGCCACCGGCGCATGGGGGTAGGTAAACGAGAGCACGCGCAGCCCGTTGATCGGGCGAGTGTGCGGATCCATGGCCCTTTCCCCCGGGGAGGGGGGGGCGGTACGGGGATTTTCCGAATCGAGGGCACAGGGCTCGGCCGGCAGGGGCCTCACCCAGTGCTCCCGGATGAGCCCGCCACTCTTTCGGGTGAATCCTGGGACGAAGAAGTGCTTGACGAGCGGCAGCCGCGGGTGCGGCGAAGGCAGGCCGTGCACGCCGTCCACCCACGCTTCGGCACTCAGATACTCGAGATTGATCCACACCGGCGGCTGGCCCGAGCGGGCGCGCTCAGCCATTGCTGTAAGGTAGCGCTCCGGCGGATCGCAGGCAAAGGCTTCGATCACGACGGGCGCGACCTCGGATGGATTGCTTGTCCCGGCTTTCACGTCGGCCCAGTGCTCGACCTCGATACCTGGCCACTGCGACCGGATTCGGCGGTCCACCTCGAAGCGCAGCATGTCCGAGGCCAAGACCCGAAGCGGGTCCGTATCGTCGATGATCAGCCGCACCTTGGCGTCAAATTCTGCGGCGAGCTGGCGCGTGAGCCGCCAGCACACCCCCGCATCGCCCCAGTTGTCGATGACACGACAGAAGAGGTCGATTTGATACAATATAACGTTCCTTTTGTTCGGCGCCCGACGCCCGATCGGCGCGTTTTTTCGTGACGCTTCTCTATATCATTGTTGCGGCCGTCCTGGGCGGCGTCGCCTCGGTCGCGGTCGCCGCCGTCGCCCTTCTCGTTCGGCTGGAATCCATCGAGCGCTGGGTCGCCTTCGCGGTGGGCGCGATGCTGAGTGTCGTCTTTCTCGATCTGCTCCCCCACGCGCTGGATTCTGGCGTCGTCCCGGCATCGTTGATGGCGTGGGTGATGGGAGGCGTGCTGTTCTTCTTCGTCCTCGAAAAACTGGTGATCTGGCGGCACAGCCACGGCGAGCTCACGCGTCCGCCCGCGGATGATGCTGCCATGGACGACGAATCGCATCCGCATCACCACCACGTTCACCATGATGCGCACGGTCACGCGAAAGGCCACGCGAAAGGCCACGCACAGGGTGATCGCGGGCGTTCGGGGCTCATGATTCTGGTGGGTGATTCGCTTCACAATGCCACCGATGGAGTGCTCATCGCCGCCGCCTTTCTTGCCGACACGAAGCTCGGCGTGGTCACCGCGCTCGCGGTCATCGCACACGAGATTCCGCAGGAAGTCAGTGATTTCTTCGTGCTGCTGCACTCGGGCTACAGCCGGGCCCGCGCGTTTCTCTACAACCTGCTGTCGAGCCTTGCCATGGTCGTCGGTGGTGTTGCGGGGTACTTTGCGCTCGAGTCGGCTCAGGCGCACGTGACGCCCGTGCTGGCGTTTGCTGCGGCATCCATGCTCTATGTGGCCGTCGCCGACCTGATCCCCACGCTGCAGCGCCGCTTCTCGCTCCGGGAAACAGGTTGGCAGATCGCCATGATTGCCTCCGGCATCGCTTCAGTGAGTGTGGTGCACGAGTTGTTGCACGCGCACTGATCCCGGCCAATCAGGGCGTCTTGTCCGGGCGCGCTGGGTTGGCTCCTGGCTCCTCGGCTGCAGGACGAGGACGGCGGCGTCGAAGGCCGCCCATCCAGAGCAGGAGGGCGATCGGCAGGATGCCTAGGAAGAGCAGCCGTGCGATGGCCGTAAGGATGGTGTCGGAAACCGCTGCCATCATCACGACGACGTACAGCCAGGCGATAGCGACGAGATACACGGGCCTTGGGTGCCGCTCGCGCGGGTTCAGGGTGCTGCACGGGCGATGATATGCGTCAACTCGGCTTTCGCGATGACGGCAAACCCGTTGCGGGAATCGAGGAGAGCTGCCTACATTTGACAGACGTAAACACAGAAAAAAAGCAAGGAGGCAAGTGATGGCGACCGGCGCGGACGATTCTGACCATCCGCTTGCGGCGTGGGCCGATGCAATGCGGCAATCGGCGCAGATGTTCGGTGCCGCAGGCGGTGCGCCTCCGTTCGGCAGCACAGGCTTCGGTATGCCGGGCCTTTCGGGATTTGCTGCGGGTGCGGCGCAGTCGTTGCCGCCCATGCCCGAGGCGGGCTGGTGGTGGCTTCCGCGGGTTCCCCCGGACGCATGGCTCAAGGCCTTCGGAACGTGGTTTTCTCCGCAGACCGACTTGGCATCGCTCGCTCAGTCCGATCGGCGCTTTCGCGCTGCGGCATGGAATGACGAGCCGTTCTTCCGCGGGATCCGCGACCAGTATCTGCGCACGGCGGCCTTCTGGCGCGAGTTGATCCAGGCGGCCGATCTAGACGAGCGCGAGCGGCACCGGGCGCGGTTCTTCCTCGAGCAGGCGCTGGACGCTGCGGCGCCGACCAACTTCTTTCTGACCAACCCCGAGGCGATCCAACGCGCGGTCGAAACCCAGGGTGAGAGTATCCGGCATGGGCTCGAGAACCTGCAGGCTGACATCGAGGCGGGCCACATCGCAATGACCGATGAGCGAGCCTTCAGGGTGGGTCAAAACCTCGCGGTGACGCCCGGTGAAGTGGTCTTCCGCAACGAGCTCATCGAATTGCTCCATTACAAGCCGACGCAGAAGCAGGTCCACGAGCGCCCGCTGCTGATCGTGCCGCCCTGCATCAACAAGTTCTACATCCTCGACCTGCAGCCGTCGAATTCGTTCGTCAAGCATGCTGTGGATGCCGGCTTCGATGTTTATCTCGTCTCCTGGAAGAACGTCGGCGAGGACCAGAAGGGCACCTCCTGGGATGACTACCTCGAAGCCGGTGTGCTCACGGCGATCGACGAGGTGCGCGATCACGCCAGGGTCGACACGGTCAATGCGCTCGGGTTCTGCGTGGGCGGGACGATCCTGGCCTGTGCGCTGGGCGTCCTCGCGGCGCGCGGCGAACTCGAGGACTTCGTCGAGAGCGCGACCTACCTGACCACGATGCTCGACTTCAGCGAACCCGGGGACATCAAAGCCTATCTGGGCGAGAGCACCTACCAGATGCGTGTCCAGCAGCTCGGGCCCGATGGCTCGGGCGGGCTGATCAAAGGCAGCGAACTGGCGCAGAGCTTCGCCTCACTGCGCGCGAACGACCTGATCTGGAACTACGTGGTCAACAACTACCTGAAGGGGCAGGATCCGCCGGCCTTCGATCTGCTCTACTGGAACGGGGATTCCACAAACCTGCCGGGCCGGATGTACCTCTACTACATCCGCAATTTCTATCTCGACAACCTGCTCACCCAACCCGGTGCCCTCACGATGCTCGGCGAGCCGATCGATCTGTCGCAGGTTGCAATCGACACTTACGTCTACTGCTCGCGCGAGGATCACATCGTGCCGTGGAAGAGCGCTTATGACTCTGCGCTGCTCTGGGGGGGCGCGATCGAGTTCGTGCTCGGTGCATCCGGGCACATCGCCGGTGTCATCAATCCGCCGGCCGCGAACAAGCGCAGCTACTGGACGGGACGCTGGCCTGCGGACAGTGCCGAGGCGTGGGAGCGCGCGGCCGAGGAGCATCCCGGGAGTTGGTGGCCGCACTGGTATCGGTGGCTGGCTGAACGCTCGGGGCGCAAGATCGCGCCGCGCAAGCACCGGCCGAGCAAGCTCGGACCGGCGCCGGGAACCTATGTGCTCGAAAAAGCCGGTTGAGCCCTTCTTCGAGACACCGTCTTCAGACTGACCCACAACGCAAACAAGGAGAAACTCGATGTCACGCGTCGCACTCATCACCGGCGGCATGGGCGGCCTCGGCGAGGCCATCTGCATCAAGATGGCCGCGCTCGGCTACAAGGTCGTCACCACCTACTCCCCCGGCAACAAGAATTGGAAGGAATGGCTGGATTCCATGCGCGCCTCGGGCTACGACTTTCATGCCTACCCGTGCGATGTCACTGATTTTGATTCGTGCAGGACCTGCGTCGAGCAGGTGGTGCGTGAGGTGGGCCCGGTGGATGTGCTGGTCAACAACGCCGGCATCACGCGCGACATGACCTTCAAGAAGATGGACAAGGTCAACTGGGACGTCGTGATGAAGACGAACCTCGACAGCTGTTTCAACATGACCAAACAGGTCTGCGACGGCATGGTCGAGCGTGGATGGGGGCGCGTCATCAACATCTCGTCGGTCAACGGCCAGAAGGGGGCCTTCGGTCAGACCAACTATTCCGCGGCCAAGGCTGGCATGCACGGCTTCACCAAGGCGCTCGCCTACGAGGTCGCCCGCAAAGGCGTCACCGTCAATACGATCTCTCCGGGCTACATCGGCACGAAAATGGTGATGGCGATTCCTCAGGATGTGCTCGAAAGCAAGATCCTGCCGCAAATCCCGATGGGGCGTCTCGGCAAGCCGGAGGAAGTGGCGGGCCTCGTCGCGTATCTCGCAAGCGATGAGGCCGCCTTCGTGACCGGTGCCAACATTGCGATCAACGGCGGCCAGCACATGCAGTAGCGGGTAGCGCCACACACCCGATTCCGGGTGTACCGCAATCGAGGTCGGTTGCGTCAGACGGCACCGAGCCGAGCGCGCTGGACGAGGTCGAAGAGCGACGCCCCCGGCACCGGCGCGTGCCGGGCGAGTGTGCGCTCGAGCACGCCTTCCCAGAGCTCAAGCCAATGTTCGATGGTGGGGGCTATGGCCGACTCGTCCGATGTCTCCGCGTTCAGCGCTCGAAGGTGGATGACGATTGCCGCGGCGAGCCGCGCTGAATCGTGGTCATCCAGTCGCTCACGCGCAAAGCGGCCCATCAGTTCGAGTAGCCAGGTCAGCCGGGTCGGATCAGCGGTCAGAGGTCGGCTACTGCCGCGGTGGGGGTTAAGAGAACGGGTTTCGGTGGGGTTCATGACGTGACTCCGAGGGGCGGTTGGAGAAGCCACGCTAGTTTACGCAAATGCGAATCGTTTGCAAGTGCGATCGAGGGGCTGATCAAGGCGACGACTGAGCGTTGGACGTGTGCGGGGGGCGACCCGCGAGTTCGTTCAGGAGGAGGGCGCCGATCACAACGGCTCCTCCGAGGAGCGTCGCCGGCGAGGGCGTTTCTGCCGCGAATAGCCACGTCCACAACGGACCCAGCACCACTTCGATCATTCCCAGCAGCGCGGTTTCCGGCGCGCTCAGGTAGCGCGCCGCGCGGATGAGCAGCACGCACGGGATGGCCAACTGGAACACACCGAGCAGCGCAAGGAGCGCGATATCACGAGCCGAGGCTGCGAAGGGCAGGGCAAGCGGCAGCGTGGCCAATGAGGAGACCGCAGCGCCGATCAGGACGGCCGGCGCAAGATCGACCTGGCCACCGGACTTCTTGATCGTCACCAGGTTTACCGCGGCGGCGAGCGGCACCCCCAACGCGACCAGCATGCCGAGCGCCGCCTTGCCGTCCGTGCCGTCGAGCGCGCCACCGAACATGATGGCCATGCCGATGATGGCCAAGGCGATGGCTAGCCACGTGCGTCCCGGGATCCGGCTCTGGAGGACGAGCCATGCGAGCAGCGCCGTGACGAGCGGTGAGATCGAGTTGACGATGAGTGTGTTCGCCGTCGAGGTGAGCGTCAGGGCCACCATGAAGCAGACGAACATGGTGGCCCAGCAAAGCCCCGAGATCAGTCCCGGCAGTCCGCTCGATCGGATGTGGGCGACGGCACCGCGCCCCTCGCTCCAGAGGAACCAGCCGGAGAGCGCCAGCGCGCAGAAGAAGCTGCGCCAGAACGTGACCTCGAAACTGCGTGCCTGGTCGAGGTGGCGCGTCACAACCCCCGCCATGCTCCAGAGCAGGCAGCAGAGAAGCATCAGGGCGATGGCGCGCCGGTGAGGCGCGGGGCGGGTCGGAGAAGTGGTCACGGTGCCGCTCATGCGCTCACCGCCTCCGGGCTTCGGCTCCATGTCTTCGGAAGGGCGAGGCAGACGACCGCCGCCACGGCAAAGGTTCCTGCACTGGCAAGCATCGCGCTCTGCCAGGTGAGGCGTTCGATCAACAGCCCGCCCATGAGAAACCCGCTACCCAGACCACCCATGAAAAGCGTCATCGACCACGTGAAGGCCTCGGTCGAGTAGTGGCTGGGGGTCAGCTTGCCGAGCTGCAGGTTCATCGCGGCCATGCCCGGCCCGAAGCCCGCGCCGGCGAGCAGACAGCCCGCGACCATGACGGGCAACCGTTCCGTCTGGGCAAGGATCAGCGCTCCCCCTGTGAGCCAGAGCATCGCCTGCAGACAGTGCCGTGCCAACGGGCTCGATAAGGGCAGGGCGCCGTAGGCGAAGCCCGACAACGCTGAGGTGACCGACATTGCAGCGAAGAGCAGGCCGATGACTTCCGGCTGATCGATGGCTCGGGCATAGCCGGTGGCCGCGATCTCGAGCAGACCGATGGCGAGTCCGAAACTTGCCGAGAGCAGGAGCGCGCGGCGCACGGCAGCGACCGTGAGCGGTCCGGCCCAGTGGCGCGATGCGCCCGTCTCGACCTCGCCCCAGCGAGCGAGCGCCCCGGAGCGGGAAAAGAGCCAGACACCGCCCGCGGAGAGTGCCGCTGAGACGAGGATCGCGTAGGCGGGCTGCGCGAAGGCTGCCGCCAGGCTCACGATCAAGGGCCCCACGATGAAGCAGATCTCCATCAGGATCGCCTCGATCGCGAAGGCGGTCTGCTTCTGCGCGTCGGGCAGCGCGGACTTGCGATACATCGCGCGCACCGTCATCGACACCGGCGGGAAGCAGAATCCCGCGATGGCCGAGACGAGGGCGAGCGGAAGGGGGGAATGCGTGGTCTGTGCCAAGGCGACCAGCGCGACGAGTGCCACCGCATGCGCAACGGCAAGCGGCAGCATGACGCTCGCCGGGCCGCGGGTGTCGATGGCGCGGCCGATGACTGGCGCCTGCACGCCCACGGCCAGCAGATACGCCGAGGCGGCCACGCCCGCGGTGGCGAACGAGCCGGTCAGCGCCTGAAGGCCGAGCGTGATCGCGAGCGAGTTCATGCCGATCGGCAGACGCGCGATCAGCGAAGTAAGAATGATTCGCCTCAGCTCGCGATCAGCAAGCAGGCGTCGGTAGGGGGCGAGCAAGACAGCGTCCGACCCGGACCGTCACTTGCCCGGCGGCACCATGGGCAGACGCCGCATGGCCCACTCGGACATGCCGCCGCGGACGGCGTGGACGTGCTTGCGGCCAAGCTGCTG